>JAMJFQ010000029.1:17980-19322 GCA_023544605.1 ANME-2 cluster archaeon
GGCGGTTTCGGGCGCACTGACCTTGCGGGCGGTGACCAGCGCCTGCTTGTGGGATCGCTGGAGAGGCTGGCCGGAATGGATGTGGATGTGCTCTACCCCGGGCATGGTGAAGTGACAGCCGAAGATGTGGTAAGCCAGATACAGATGTCACTGCAACTTGCAAGGACGTATATGTGATAGAAACCAGCTGACAAACGATTATCCCTTTTAACGAATAATGGGGTACTATGGAATATGATATCAAAGTGCATACCTGGTGGGAGCACAGGATAAGGAAAATAAGCATACGTTCAGGTGAAAATAAGTTGAGTATCTGGTTCGCCCATTTCGGGGAACTGGACCTGGAGGATAAGAAGACCCAGAACATTTTTGCAGGTATCATGCAGGGTATCTTCGGGAAACCGGTGGAGACACCCACAGTGCACCTGGATGTTGTCAGGGGTGATGAGGTGAAACATTCCAAAAAGGTACGAAATACTGAGGAATTAATGGACAGTTTCAGGGAGGCTTTTGGGGAGAGATGAATACGAAAAATGAACATTCCAGTGAAGTTGAAGGAACATTTGATATGGACACAGTTATCCCGCAGGATGAGCGGGAGCATATGTTGTTCGAACTGCACAGGTATCTGGTGTGGGTTGGGGAGGCTATACCTGAAAAAATTACCGTTGATGGCCACCACATTAAACTTCATGACCTTATCTGGAAATTGATCAAAAAGGAAAGGTTGACAGACAATGAACGAAAATGTGTTAAAGGCTTGATCCATACCCTGGAGCAAAAAGAAAAACTTGATGAAGAGCGGATTGAGAAAGTAAAGCTTACCAGGGTACAGGCCGAACAGCTCCATGATGAGGCGGCCGGGTTATTAAGGGCTATTATGGACCTGAAGGATCTGGAGGAAGGCAGGATCAAAAAGGCTGATTTTGATGAGGTGTCAACAAGGGACAGGGTGCAGGATGCCAGGCGCTGGGTGAATTTTGTGAAGCAGATGAAAGAGTGATAGTGATACGATGTACGAACGGTTAAAGAGCGAACTTCTAGAAAAATGCGCCGGGCTGGACATCCCCATGGTAGGCGTAGCATCCGTAGAGCGATGGAACACACCTCTATTTGAACCGTGGGTACCCGGGCCTTTCTATCCCCAGCATATTTTCCCTGAAACGCACTCGGTCATCGTCCTGGGCC
This sequence comes from ANME-2 cluster archaeon, assembly GCA_023544605.1. Taxonomy (GTDB): domain Archaea; phylum Halobacteriota; class Methanosarcinia; order Methanosarcinales; family Methanocomedenaceae; genus Methanocomedens_B. Next base: position 19,169 of record JAMJFQ010000029.1, read on the forward strand.
TGCCTGTGAGCCTGCCGGTCATTGAGACCACGCCGTCCATCTATTACCATGAACTCTACCGCATAATCAACAGCCTGCTGGACCAGTATGGATACCGGCTGTCCAATTTCCTGAACCGGAAGGGGCATCCTTCGGTATTTGTTCCCAGGGACGG
>JAMJFQ010000030.1 GCA_023544605.1 ANME-2 cluster archaeon
TAATCCGACAATCTCACTGTAGCTATACAAATACTTTTATTCTACCTTACTTTTTCTCCATTGCCTTTTTACTTTTCTACCACCACTCATCACTAATGCAGAAGCTATAGCCAGACTTGTTGATTCATGTTGCCTGGGTTCGGAGAGTCAGGAATGAGAAACAGGGTGCAAACTATGAAAGTGATTACTGCCCCCATCCCATCTTCGATTCTCCTTCCGCCCCTTTTGGTTCACTCCTACAGGGTGACCGTCCCGATCTGCCTCCGCACGCCCTTGTATTATGCATTTCCAGAACCGGATAGATCATGGCATGCCTGGAAGCAATAAAGAAATATGAAATGCAGGGACAATAGTTGAAAAAAATGGAAAGACGCTGAGGAGGAGATTCGAACTCCTGTGGCGCTGTGCACCACCGGTTTTCAAGACCGGCGCCGTAGTCCGCTTGGCTACCTCAGCACATGGAATGATAGTTTATTAAGACAAGATAGTTAAGGCTTAAGAGGATTTTACTCCTCTGCGGCCAATGCTCCATTCGCCTCCGGGGCAACCTGTTCATTCAATTCTTCAGGTTCTTCGATTTCCTCTGCTGTTTTTTCAAGCAGGTCCTCGTTGTATGTTTCAATATACTGGACCTCGGTAAGTTCAGTGTATTTCAACAGGTCCAGTGCCATTTGACCTTTGGTGGTTATCCAACGTTGGGAATAATTAAATTCCAGAGGCACGTTGACCTTAGCCACTGTACCTTCAATATCAACATCCATTTCTGTACCCGTATACAGGGCACTCAGGCCCACAGCTTTTTCTTTCAGGTTCTCGAGCACGTTTTCTATTTTATAATCATATGTTATCGTTTGCCCGGACATAGGTGTATTGAAATCAACACTGGCATGACGTCCCAATACCTTGATAATTGTACCAACCTTTCCATCTATCTCGACCTGCATTCCAACCTGCGGTTTTTGCTCAAAACGTTTCATAGGGAGAGCCTTTACCAATTGAGGGTTCCGGTCACCAAAAGCCTTCTCAGGTGGTATCGTGGCTGAGCCTTCGTAACCAGCCTCATGCTGTTTGATATCGTCTTCAAGACCAGCGATGATCTGGTTCACCCCTATGATTATTACATCTCCGCCGTATCTTCCATTAGGATTGTACAGGTTATGTGCCTTGGCTGCCTCTTCATTGGTGGTATCAAAGACCGTGCCGTCCTCCAGTTTACCCGTATATGATATTTTTATGAAATCTCCTTCTTTAATTGTCATGTTGTAAACACCGAGGGACATAGATAACGGGATGGATAAAATAAGTTTCTATGATACGTTAATAATCTCACCGATTGAAAAGTATTAAATCAATGCAACTACATCATTTTTGTAGTGCAGGGATAACAATGGATAAGGTAATGGAGATATACGAAAAACTGAAGGACCGTATCAGTCTGGAAGAATTCCTAAGACTCGTAGATGAAAAGGAAGCACAAATGGCCGGGCTAGCCGACAAAGATATGGCTGCCACGCTTGTTGCTCTTAGTATGGGCATATCTGATAATGAGATCAAGATAGGTGAGGTGACGTCTGAATCATCGAACGTGTCAGTTGTAGGCAAGATCATCACATGCTCAGATGTCAGGACTTTTAGTCGTGATGACGGGTCCACAGGTAATGTTGCCAACCTGACCCTGGCAGATGATACCGGTTCTATCAGGGTGGTATTGTGGGATGCTGCAGCCGACCTGGTAAAGGTGGGAGAGATCGTTTTCGGAGATTCGATCCAGGTGTCTGGTCATGTCAAGGAAGGTCGCAATGGGCTTGAGATAAGTGTTGGCAGGGGCGGTAGTGTGGACAAAGTTGCCCTGAACGAGGACATTCAGGTGAGAACAGAACCTTATCGTATAGACGAGATAAAAGCAGGGATGGGGAATGTCTATTTGTTAGGAAAAGTATTGGAGATCTCAGATATCCGGACCTTTCAACGCAGGGACGGGGACACCGGCAGCGTCCGGAATGTGACCCTGGGTGATGCTACAGGTAAGATAAGGGTCACGTTATGGGGAGATAAGGTAAGCACAGTTGATGACATAAAGCTGGGTGATATCGTAGAGATAACTGGCGGCTATGCAAAAGAGAACAGTTTCAATAGCCAGGTAGAAATTAATCTGGGAAATAACAGCTCTCTTCAGAAAAGCAGTAAACGGGTGGAATTCAAGGAACAGTTCACTCCCATAGCCGATATTGTGCCCAACCAGCAGTACAGTGTCGAGGGTCATATAACAGGACTTGACGAACTGAAAGAATTCCAGCGCAAGGACGGATCTGCCGCACAGGTGCTCAACATCCACATCTCAGATGATTCTGGCAGGATACGGGCGGCCCTGTGGGGTGAGCAGGCTGACATTATACAAGACATCGACCTGGGGACGCGAGTACAGGTCATTGACTGCTATGCCAAACCAGGATGGAACGATGAAGTAGAATTGAGTGTGGGCGAGCGCAGTACGATTATTATTGTTGAAAAATGATGGAGTGATAGTTTTTATCTGCCCTGCGCTTTAGCCTTTTTGGCCTTTTTCATCTTCTTTTTGGCCATTTTCTTTTTAAAATCGCTGACCTCTTCCACTTTTTCTTCCTTTTCTTCCCGGTAAAAAAGCAAACCTGCAACAAAACCGAATACCACTATGAACAGGACAATATAGAACTGGAATTCGGTAAGCGGCCTAAAATCCGAATGACCGAACATGAATTTGTCAAGTGCATAAATGATAACGGTAGATACTACTGTTATGATAAATGAGTACTGTATGGCAAGAAAGTTCTGTGAATACGTTTTTTTGTTTTCAGAATCCATTTGGCCTATCTCCTTTCAACTCTTTGAAGACGTATATGTAAAAAAACCTTTTGTTTAACAATTATTCCTTATCCTGTTCTATTATGAAAGTGCCAACATAGTCGCAATCCTTACACTGGTATTGAACTCCGGTCTTCAACCCCATATAATACGTAATATTGGTGGAACCACACACAGGGCAAGTAAGAATGGTACTGGCCCTACTGTGGGATTGTGCTTCCATTGTCTTTTCCAGTTCAATGAAATCGTCTGAATCCACAGTTTCCTTCATATTCCTATTTTCCCAATGTGAAGATAAAACACGTTCCCACACCTTCCTTACTTTCGGCCCTTATCACTCCCTGGTGCCCTTCTACAATAGTCTTTACAATAGCAAGACCCAGACCCGTACTCCTTTCCCCCTGGAATACTTCACCCCCCAGTTTATAGAATTTTTCAAAAATATGTTCCAGGTCATCCTGAGGAATGCCGATACCATTATCCTTCACAGTGACTTCCAAGTTTTCATCATGTTCTACAATATCAATCTCTATCCTGCCGCCCCATGACGTAAATTTTATTGCATTGTTTATCAGGTTTACGAATACAGTCATTAAAGCATCTTTATTGCCTGTTATTTCAGACAAACTGGCAGGAGTTGAAACTTTAATGGCAATTCCATGGTCATAGGCAATTTTCTCAACCGTTTCAACTGCTGTTTCGATCACCTCATACATATCCACACGCTCTTTCCCAAAGTCTATCATACCTAATTCTATCTTAGTGATATCCATCAGTTCATTGACCAATCGGGTTTGGCGGTCGACATTGCGAATGATCTTTTCAAGTAGTTCAAAACTACCCGTCTGCTCATGTTCATCTTCTGTCATTAATGACTCTGCTGATATTTTTATGGCAGTCAAAGGTGTTTTCAGTTCGTGCGAGGCCATGGAAATAAAATCCGATTTCATTGTATCGAGTTCTTTCAACTTCATATTCGCTATTTCAAGTGATTCATTAGTCTTTTTCAGTTCATTGGTCTTTCTTTCCACTTCACATTCCAATGACTTATTCCACCTAAATAGCAGGAATATGATGGAGATGCCGCCCAGCAGGGTTATACCACCAGATATACTCACTAGAATTAAATGTTGAAGCATTGTATAATGCAAAATTGTTGTGATCCTGGATACGGGACTTGCTACTGCTACTGTCCACAAACGACGATTCCAGTGTATAGGTGTATATGCAACCATCATTTCTTCGGCTTTACCATCCTCATTGTACCGTACATAATTTCCTGTACCTTCTGAACCGTTCAATTGTTGATGGATGATCTGGAGAAGTTGCTCTTGATTTGAACCGTTCAGGGCATCCAGGGAATTTTCACTTCCAACAAAACAATCAGAACTCTCAAATATTATCTGTCCCTGGCGGTCGAGCATGTATATGCAGCCATCAAAATCAGATATTTCAAGATATTTTTCAGTTAATGTTGACATTCTGATAATTCCCAGAATAGTCCCCTTATATTCAGTCCCTTCGTACACTGGGACCCAAATGAACGAACCCAGACCCCCTTCAAACAATTCCATTGGATTGGTACAGTACGTTCCCGTTTCCTTAGCATGCTCTATCGGCCATATCTGGTCGTTCTCGTAAAGGTTGTATCCCACGGGTACTATCTCGTGGGGATAACCCGTGACCACAATACCCGTGGTATTGATGAACTCCAGTGCATAGAAACCCTCGCTGCCTTCGTAGATATCTTTGAACAACTTCTGATACTCATCAGGTGTTGCATTGGATTCATGCACTGCAATTGATTCGACCAGATTTACTTTTTCATCAAGGAACTCCTCAACTCCTGATGATATCTGTTTTGCAATCAACAACTGCTGCTTATTATATTGCTCTTCGACTATCTTGTCTACTTTATAATAAGTATTAATTCCCAAAAATACGATGAATAATAACAGGATTATGCTTATTACCGCTATAAAAAACATATTCCGTTTTTTATGTTTGCTCAATATATCGAAATCTTCCGGTCCGGCCATTGAATCACTTAAGGGATTTTCAATAAAAATTATTTGTCTGAATAAACCACACATATACTATATTGTATACTAATATACATTTCCAGAATAATCAGGCTGGTCTTTTCGGGTCACTTCTTACGGTGGGACAGTATTTCCTCAGACATATGTTTCTTGATCTGCATGAAATCTATATCTGAAAGACCTACTACTTCCAGTACACCATCCCTCAAGAAACAGGGTTTGGTAATTTTGCAGCACCAGGTCATACTACCAAAACAAGTACTATCACCGTATTCCAGAGGAGTGCCCTCCACAAATTTCAGTTTCAACTGTGCAAATTCTTCGGCAGTCATCCCGATCATCTTCAGGGCACTATGCACTGCACATGGTTTTACAGGCAGGCAACAAAAAGCCAATGCCCTTAAGTCACCGCCCCCGCAAATGTGTTTTGGTGAATTGTACCAGCCCGTTGTCAGTTGGTATGACGTGATCTGGTCTACTAAGAACCGTAAAGTGTTGGGCTCGTTGAGTACAGCCCTTGCAACAGAGACCATATCTGCTCCACGCTGGAACAATGATTTGGCAGATGAAAAGTCTACCACCGAATTGTTACCGATTATGAATAATGATGTGTGGTTCCGTATCTTCCTGATAATATTGATGTCGGCACCATGACCGCCCATGGCATCGATATGGATAATATGTGCTCCGGCTTTCTCAATGACCTGGGCCACGTCTATATCATCTACCACATTTGCACGGGTCTTTACCGATACGACTGCACCTGTGCTTCTGACCGTTTCGATGATCTCCTGTAATGTATCCAGGTGTTCCAGCAGGGATTGTCCGGCACCCAATTCTATCATTTCACTCTGGCGGCAATGAGCATTTATCTCAATACCTGCACCATATTTTTTTGCCAGGCGCGCTGCATCGGCGTATGCTTCAATATCCACAGCTCTTACATTAACCATTACCGCGGTCCCAGTATCCTCACTGGTAATTGCTTGTAATTCTGATTCCAGGAATTCCAGGGGAGAGTCGGAAATGAACTCACTCCGCCCCCGTTGGACCTCTAACACTGCCGCTTCATTGGTCCGTTCATCCAGGTTATACCCACCCAGTATCACCATTCCCACATGGTCGGTGAATTGGGCTGCGAACTTGCTGTCGGTAATACCAGCCATAGGAGCCAGTGCAATCGGATTTTTCGGGGTGAGATATCCGATCTTAAGGTCAAACGTGTCCATTATTTCTGTGCTCAATTAATTTCCTCATAGTAAATAGCGAATGATTGGCGAATATTTTTTAGGAATCTTCGTGCTTGTTTAAACTATAAAAGTTTTACTGGGTAAATTCGCTCTATTAAAAGTTATGAGTGAATGAATGTAAATTTTAAAGGCCTTGACATGTTTTTCTCAGATTAATAGAGACGCAGAAAAAAGTCCAACCATTATCACCATCATGAACAATGCTATATACGCAACCGGGTTCCAGGCCAGCACTTTACGCCCATCCAATACGCTCACCGGCAGCATATTGAACCCCGCTAACAGCAGGTTTATCATCACGCCCCATCGCCCAACTTCGCCCAGAAACCCTGTATCAAATATAAGAGGTATGAACACCAGGGCTAAAAATAAATTCATTACTGGACCAGAAGCCGCTATTTTCCCGTACTGGCTCTTTGTTATGTGTGGTCCGAATATCTGCACCGCTCCGGGAGCGGCGAACAGGATCCCTATCTGCCAGGCCATGTATATGGCCAGCATCAGCATGCCCATACTCATGCGGAATTCTGCCCATGCACCATACTGCTGTGCAACGAACTTGTGTCCCATTTCATGAATAATGAAGGAAACACCAACAGTGAACAGGGAAATTAAGAACAATGAAGTAATGAACGGTCCAAATATCTCTGAACCTGTCGGCTTGCGCTGCAGTTCCATCCAGCCGAGCATTATGGCAAAAGCATAGGATATGGCCAGCCATGCGATGAACAGGTGCTTCAACTCTGTACTGCTGGTATTGAACAGGGCCATTTTTTTTGAGCGTACAGTATGGTAATGTACTGCTTCGATCTCAGACCAGTGGTTCGCTTGGGGCATTTGTAAAAGCTATGGGCGTACTACGATTTAATATTTGTTAATGTAATTTTTCACGTTCTCAGCAATCGAACGCCGTTCATTCACAGAAAATCCAGCAGTGTCCTCTGGTTCAGTCTTCTATCCAGCAGACTGGACTTATGGTACCATTCATCTGTCCTGGTATTGAGCCGGATGGACATATCAGTCAAGGCTGCATCAATGGAATCGAATTTCAATGGGGGCAGCGACAGGGCATACCTGGCAGCCTCACGTACTACCCATACTCCAAGGGGTGCCCAGTAGTCAGGAGTAATCTCCCTTATGGTGAACACAGTGGCTTGTCGGCGCAGATCGTGTAAATGTTCCAGCACAGGCAGCCTGGCAGCGTAATATCCGCCGCCAAGGTTAGAATATCCCTTCTTGCCGTTATGGTCCTCCCAGTCAGCTTCCACATGGGTCGTACCGCCAGACCATACTGCCCTGGGCATCCATATCTCAATAAGCTCAAAGGCTAATGGTCCTGGAATTACCATTATTTCGAAGTGATTGCCGTGCAGTTCTCCGCTATACACCTGTATTTCGCTACTTTCCGGATAATACCTGATATCTTCTGCAAGCATCTTACCCACCATGTCATCGGTTGCAGTTATAGACCAGCGTGTTGGCACTATCTTACGTTTTTTTCCCAATAACCCGATAGAAAGCAATCTGTTGATGTGGTCAGTGGAAATGTCTGCGCTGTACATCTCCTTAACCGCGTCGGCTGCTGCAACATCACAATCACCTACCATCCTGTCCACCTGTCTGGGCACGACCGGGTTCTGGGCGATATCAAGTTTGGTAACTTCTCCAGCAGGACCCATGGGCGAGAGTATCCCATCAAAACGCAGATCCATACGTGGCGCTTTGTAGAACCATACTTCTGTGTCCACAGGGGTTTGGGACAGTGCAAGCTCCTGGGTCTTTTGGAGCATACTATCGGGCGTGGCAGCATCCTTTACATTGAAATGCATATTAGACCTCACCAGACTGGACCGAAGTCTCACGATGTCCCCTATTCCCAGGCCGTTCCATGAACCCGGATCGTCAAAAGTTCCAGCTTCCTTTCCCACCACATCAGGCGGCACCAGTGGTCCGGCAGAAACGTGCGGGTATCCGTATCGTCCCACGAACACAGAAGGAGGTGAGGAGCCAAAGATATTATCAGAAAGTTTTTTTGTGGTACCCAGAGGTTTGAACTTCTCAAGAATGGGACAGGCTGGACGGCCGCAATGTCCCTTACCTTTACAGGAGACACAAAGGGAGGTCATGTAAACACATATTGGTTATCAGGTTACTTTAAAGGTAGCATTCTCCTACCGGACATAGAATTAATATATATTGATATCCATATCAAATGAGACCAATGAAAATTGATAAACGAATTCTGTTAGGAATACTTACTATATTTTTTTGTGTTTTCCTGGGATATAGTGCGATCAATAATTATCTGGTACATTATGAGACGGTAAGCGACGTGATGGATAAAAACCTGGTGGGCGATATAAGGGTTAGCGGAAAACTGGCCTCTGAACCCGCCAGCATTGGCGGCACATATAATTTCCAGATAACAGATGGCAACTCCACAATGGATGTGATATACAAGGGCAACTTGCCTTCATCCTTCAGCCTTGATTCTGACGTGGTCGTGCAGGGCAGGATAGGTGAAGATAAAGTCTTCCGGGCAGTAACCGTTATCACCAAATGCCCTTCTAAGTTCGAGGTTTGAACATGGTATATACACTTCAGGCACTACATGATATGAATACAGGTATAATACTGGCTACACTTACCCTTGCATATCTTAAGGGCAGGACAGCAGCTTATTCACACCTTGGACTGGCTGCACTTGTATTGTTCATTATCAGCCTGCTTCCCACACCTATCCACGGTACAGGTATACTGGGCATCGCTGTCATGACATTTACGTATGCCTTTGTCTATTATAACTGGCAGCACAGGGAGATTCGGGGGCTGGCACTGGTTGCGTTGCTTGTTATCATGTTGAACGTGGTGATAGGGTTCAGGTTAAGAGGTCTCATATAAGGGATATTAGCACATATTTGCGCCATTATTAATAACGAAAAAAAGGTGAATACATGAATCTTGGAGATGTTTTCCTCTACTTATCATTTTTATCAGGACTATTATCATTGATGTTGCTATGGGATTCGCCAAAACTTGAATTTTTAAGTGCCCTGAAACCTTACCGCCGGTGGACCCTGAGAATATCTGCTGCCTTTTTGTCACTGGCTGTAGCACTTTTGGTCTATTATTTCCTGGTCTCAGATTTTTCCATCAATTATGTATATTCTTACAGCAGTCTCGATTTGCCCCCCATCTACAAATTATCAGCCCTCTGGACAGGCGAGGAAGGATCCATGCTGTTCTTCACGTTAGGGCTGGTGCTTATTGCTGTATATATGGTGGAAAAGTACGAAGACGGTGTAGAGCGTCCGATCATTCTTAGCTTAACCCTGCTATTTCTCCTGCTTACCATCCTGCTTGGTCCGTTTGATACCACACTTCAATCAAATCCGAGAATGACAGAAATACCACCCGACGGCCTGGGTCTTAATCCACTACTGGTCAATATATGGATGGTATTCCATCCTCCCGGCATCTTCATTGGTTATGCACTGATGTCGGTAGTGTTTGCATCGGCAATTGTCCAGTCCCCGGATTGGGAGTCCAAGTGCAGAGGATTCGCCCGCATGGCATGGTTGATACTGGGAGCGGGTATTATTTCAGGCTGTATCTGGTCATACGAGGTATGGGAATCCTATTGGATATGGGACCCGGCTTTTACCAGTTCACTTATGGTCTGGCTGATGCTAACGTCATATCTGCATACGGCTGCCAGGTTCAGGAAATCATGGGACCTATCCTTCCTGTCCCCATCCGTGGGTTTAATAAGTTTTGTCATAGCTTTGTATTCGATTTACATTATCAGAAGTGGTACCATTCAATCCGTGCACAGTTTCGGTCAGGGGGGGGAGACCATGCTGTTATTGTACCTTGTCATGGTATTATTCATCATTTCCATTGGCCTGATAATCAAAAGGGGACTTGAGAAAAAAGAAGATCTCAAATCATCTGATCCTCAAGGATTGTTATCTGATGGCAACTTATTCCTGGTAACAACGGTAATACTGCTGTTGTTGTCTACCGTATTGTTCACAGGTCTTTCATACTCCCTGATATTGGATATTTTCGGTAGTGGATTGGCCATATCTATAGAATTATTCAATGACTGGTCATACCCGCTGACCGTCCTGTTGTTGGTTGTAATGGGATTGTGCATGATCGATGCCCGTTACCGGCGTATTGGGCTCATTTTTGCGGCAGCACTCTTGCTAGTGTTTGTAGGTCTTGATGTCACACAAGACAGATATGACAATATCTCGGTAGCGGTCATCATCTTTGCCGGTGTAACAGGACTGTATCGTATCACACGGATAGCCATCACGACGGTATCTCCCATGGCGCGACTGAGGAGAGCTTCTCCCCACCTGATACACCTGGGTATAGCTATTATGCTCATGGGCGTGCTGATGAGTACCTATTATACCAGCGATACTATTTATTTCAGGTCCTTTAATGAAAAGAAAATAGTAGGCGATTTTGAGATAGAACTGTTAAACCTTGCATTTCCTGTACAACACGAGCATTTCACAGCAACACTGACAAAGAGAGGTACCTATAATATTTATCAGAAAAACGGGTCGATCGTTGCCACAGGGGATGCGTTATTTATCGAAAAAGGTGAAGAGTATATTACCCGGCCATTCATATACAATGGACTGCTGTCCGATGTGCGGATAACATACCAGGGTATTGGCACTACAACGCCCGTCTTCATATCATTTGCCAACATCCAGGTTGTACCGGGGATGACAGTGATATGGATTGGATGCCTGGTAATACTGACTGGAATTTTACCAATATTGATTAGAAAAAATAAAATGAGTGGATTGCCTGGACGGTAAAATATATACTTAATGAGTACGTACAGGTGTCCGATGAGCGGGTTCAATTTTTTAAAATACACTCCCACCCCTACCCGTTCATCATACTACTTTTAATTACTCTTTTATTATTATAATTAAAAGCCATATTTTCCAAGTAATGGTACAAAAACAACCCCGCCTTTTGCTTCTTTTTTAGTCCCGTTGGTTCTGGTAACCAGATACAGTTCCTGCATGTACTTGCCTACTGGTATCACCATCATTCCACCTATATTCAACTGCTGCACCAATATTTCTGGTATTTCAGGGGCAGCACATGCCACTGATATCCTATCGAATGGAGCTTGACCGGGCAGACCCCCACTACCGTCTTCGATAATGACTGTAACATCTTTGTACCCGGTCGCATACAGTTTCTCCCTGGCTAACTCGCCCAATGCCCTCACCCGCTCAATAGTGAACACATGTCCGCCTGGGCGCACCAGTTCGGCCATGACCGCAGCATGATAACCGCAGCCTCCTCCCACTTCCAGAACCCTGTGCCCGGGCTGTAGGTCAAGAAGGTTGCACATTATAGCAACCATGTGAGGGGCCGAGATGGTCTGGTTGCAGCCAATAGGTAGAGGATAGTCAGCATACGCAGCATATTGTTCATTCCCGCTCACGAACAGGTGCCTGGGCACACGTTCCATGGCATTGAACACCCGCTCAGATATCTCTTTGTGACTGGACCGCAGTCTATGGATCAGTCTTTTTCTTTCCGTTTCAAAGTCCATTGTGCAGACCCCCGCGGCTTGATCGCCGGTCCACTGCTTCTGGAATGGGTAGCACTTTTCTTAGGTGTATTCTTACGGGTTAACCATTCGATACGTTCCATGGAATCCGAAAAAACGCGCCTGATATATTTGGCCGGCACTGCTGCCCCTTTCTTATTGACCGAACTGCCGTCCCTTAATTTTATCTTCTTTATCTGGAATGTTTCGCCGCCAGCCGATAATCTCTCTCCTATGGTGAATTCTTTTTCGCCACTAACATTCATTTCAATGGATGTAGTCTGCCAACCTTTATTTACTGATATTTTAGCACTTACCTTATCGGTTGCTCTGGCCCAGATTGTATGTATGCTATCGGCACGAGCCATGTTTACCCGTTTACCACCTGATTCTATAGATGTGACCTGAACGAAATTGGCATTTTCATCACTCTCATCTTCAACAACGAATTCGTCATCAATTGAAATGATCTCTTCTGAATCAAAGTCCATTCTCCGACTTGCAGATTTGCCTTCTGAACTGACCACCACTCTGAGGCTCACGGGCCTGGTCTTTTCTTTCTGGTGGGGGTGTACGGATTCACATTGAGTACATTTGAGCAGCATGCCCGGCTTCTCTTTGAGTATGTTATGTGGGACTGGCTCATCTGGTGAACATTCAGGACATTCAACCTGTATAATTTCATGTTCCATTGTATTTTTTAACCTCACAATATAATGGAATTACATGATAGTAAATACTTCGATGTCCCAGGGTTGTATACATGCTTTTTGTGACATATTAACTGAATGTTTAGAGGAGAAAAAGAGCATTACATGTAATGAAATTTATCATAGTTAGTTAAAAAATTAATTGTGCAGATTAAGCAAATAGATTTAGACTTAACTGCACATGTTTTGACTTTAATTTACGTATGTCAACTAGCCAGTACAATCTTAGCAAATGCTGAATGTACTGTTATAGACCTACTGATTAAAATCGTTTTGGTCTATGATTTTGGTAGCACTCTCTACAATAAACCGGTCTGTCAGGATCGGGTACAAAAGGCACTTCTGTTTCCTGGCCACAGTCAGCGCAAGTTGCTTTGTGCATCTCTCTGGGACCAAAATTGTTTCTACTTTGAAAACCTCTATCGTTCATTTATTTACTTCCATTTTAATTCAAATCAACTAATTCGAAAAGAGCCGCACTTGAGAATTGTTATTCTTCATGAGGTCAATGAGATTAATTGACAGACTACTTTACAACCTACTGGTTTATAGTTGTTTTGTTCAATGAATGAAGATCTTGATACCAAAATACTGCTATCATCAACCACGGTTTAAGGTCAATGTTAAGTCTTGCCAGTCCTCATCGACCCCATCCAGCGACTGGACAGCCCCCGCCACAACCCCTATAATTATCCTCTCCACAAAATTATTCATAGGTATATCTTTTCCATCCACTATTAACTCAATTTCCATTTCTTTATCTCCAATAGTTATTATCTGCAAGAAGGTATTCAAATCAACCTTAAATACAGTCGTTCTATGCCTTTATTTCCTCATCCAGCATATCCTGCAGGTCCCATCCTAATATATCGCTAATAATGATATAACTTATCTCAGGCGAGATTGCCCCAACTTCCGTACATATCACATCAATGTAACTTGGAGGTGTGACATCAAAGGCTGGGTTCCTTACGCTTACGTGCAGCATCGCCGACAATTTTTCGCTGTCCATGACCTCTAACACATCCCGTTCCTCTATCTCCACCATCTCACCCAGCAGGGTGCGAGGACTGAATTTATAGGTCTCTGCCGCTACGATCAGGTTGGTCCTGCTCTCATGGGCTGCTAATGCCAGCTGGGAAGTGCCGATCTTATTTATCACACTGCCGTTTGCAGTGATTGCATCCGCACCAACTACGACAATATCCACATCCTTCATAAAATACCGTACAGCCGAATCTACTATCAAAGAGGTATTTATGCCCAATTCGTTAAGCTGGGCAATAGTAAGATGGCCTTGCAGTCGTGGTCTGCTCTCGGTGGCTATCACATTGATATCCTTACCATCTTTGTGCGCCTGTGCTATCACCGATAGAGCTGCCTGGCTGTTGCAGTGGGTCATGATAGTATCACCATCACGGATACGCTTGCTGCCTATTGCCCCTATCCTCCTGGTGGCGTCTTTGGACGATTTAATAAAACTATCAGCCCGCCTGATGAGGTCAGTCCTGGCTTCATCCACGGTCTTGCCTGTATACCCCATTACCATCCTGATGGCATTGGGCAGTGAAACGGCAGTGGGCCGGGTGGCTACCAATATTTCAGCCGTTTGTGACATCTGAATGTTGAACTCCTTTATCTTAGTCCCATCAAACTGCTGAGCATGACTTTTCAATGCTTCTGCTGCGGCCCTGGCTATGGTGCCGGCTCCCCTTATTTCCATACTACGGATCTTTTCTGCGATTTCAAGTACGTTTTCCATTGTTACACCCTGTTCATTATAGGTAATCCACAGGGCAAAAGACTTACTAATCTCTCAGATATAGTACCATGCATGAACGACCCGTCCCATCCAGAGCCGGATAACCGTGCAGATACAGGGATTTATGAGAGGATCGAGCAGGTCACAGCTTACCTGCGAAGATTTGACGGCGTCCTTGTAGCTTTTAGCGGCGGCGTGGACAGTAGCACCCTGGCAGCACTTGCATACATGGCACTGGGAGATAGGTCTGCAGCAGTGACTGCCCAGAGCCAGACCCTGCCCAAGCGTGAACTTGAAAGTGCCGGCAAAACAGCAAAATCCATAGGTATCAAGCACTTTGTCATTCACTATAACGAACTTGATGAACCGGGATTTGCATCTAATCCGGTTGACAGGTGCTTTCACTGCAAGACCGGATTGTTCAGGGCCCTCAAGGTACTGGCAAATGAATCTGGATTTGAAGCTGTGGCAGACGGCACAAATGCATCTGAACTTACAGGCCATAGGCCCGGACACAAGGCAGCCCTGGAGCAGAACATACTTACTCCTTTTGCAGATATGGGCATAACAAAGGACGAGATACGCCAGATAGCCAGGCTACTGGGATTGGACATATGGGATAAACCCCAGCAAGCTTGCCTGTCCAGCCGTTTCCCCTACGGCCATTCAATTACTATTGATGGATTAGAACAGGTTGAACAGGCAGAAGATATGCTGTTCGCTTTGGGGATCGAGCAGTGCAGGGTACGACACCATGATGACACAGCACGCATTGAGGTCCCTGAACGATTTTTCGAAATTGTGCTCAAAAATAAAGAAACGCTTATAACCCTTTTTAAATCACTTGGATATACTTATATCACTCTTGACATTGAAGGTTTCCGGAGTGGAAGTTTCGATATCTCACCAAACCAAGACTAATTATCGGAAATAATGTTTGAAAAATATGTAGGAAAACGAAAATGAAAGAAACACTCCATGATATTATTTATGTAACTGCAATTGTACTTGCAGCCATTGTAGTCTTATTATCGCCATATTACCTGTTCCCTTTAGAAGATCCAAACGATATTGCAGCCTCCAACACGCCCGTTCTTGACATTGGGTGCAGCCGTGTAGTATGGGTCGATGAGACCACCAGCCTTAGTGCGGCAGTGTCCAACATGGCAGGAGCTGTTACCTACCAGTGGTGGATAGACGGTAAACATTGGGGTGAAGGGAATACACTTACCACCACTTTTTCCAAAGGGTTGCATACCATTCATGCGGAAGCAAATAATGGAGAGCAAACACTACAGAAAAACATCAGCATAAGAAGTGTGGGATCCGTCGAAGGTATTTCAGTTGACCCTATCCCTTCAGAGTCGTATGGAATGTGGCGGTTCCAGGCATACCTGGATGGTGACCCGACGAATATACCCGGCATTCAGGTAAGCTTTAACAACCAGTTGGCTGATTCTTCAAGACCATGTTCACCAGCCAATATTATAGGGGTGAGGGCAGGCAGTTACACCTGGGTTGCAAAGTATCACGACCAGATAGTAGGTAGCGGGACTATTGAAGTTCCTTCCATCCAGAAACTCAAGATATTCAGGATTGACATAGAACCCACATACAGGACAGGCGATACCATCTCTTCCATCCTTGTAGTCACGAATGTGGGTACACAGGACATAGCCGGGTTCCATGTCCGTACCTATGTACTCAATAACAAGTACGCCTACATGGGAGATGCCGCAGCAAGGGAATTTACTTTCGATTATTCTAAAAATATCAAGCCGGGAGAGTTAGCCCAGATCCCTATAAATGCCCACATACCAGAAAAAGTGAAAGGAATAAGACCGACGGGTCGTTACACCATCGACCTTGAAATATCCTACGGAAGCGGAAAAACCACATCCATAACCCTGTACACTGAAGTGGTCTAAAGTATTACTCCCTATTCAAATAGCCTGTCAATCAGCCATTGGGGGTCGAACTTCACCAGATCATCATATTCCTGTCCCACGCCAAGGAACAGTATGGGCTTACTCGTGGCATGGGCCACTGAAATTGCGGCTCCACCCTTTGAATCAGCATCTGCCTTGGTAAGTATGTTCCCATCCACAGGTATGGCTTTATTGAAAAGGGCGGCACGCTCAACAGCATCATTGCCCGCTATTGCCTCGTCCACAAATATCACAAGGTCGGGTGGGGCTACCCGGCATATCTTCTTTAACTGGTCCATGAGATTGATATTGGTATGCATCCGTCCGGCTGTGTCTGCCAACACCACATCTTTATGTCGTGCCCTGGCATACTCTATGGCATCATAGACCACTGCAGCAGGATCACCTCCTTCCTGGTGCTTAATGATCTTTACTCCCAGGTTATTAGCATGGTGCTGTAGCTGATCAATAGCACCTGCCCTGAAGGTATCGCCTGCAGCGATCACAACAGAAAAACCATTATTTTGCAGACGTTTTGCAATCTTGGCAATGGAAGTGGTCTTTCCTGTGCCGTTCACACCAATGAAAGCCACAGTAACGGGTTTATCCGTGGTCTTGATGAACTCATCAAAGTCCAGATCATCCACACTTAATACCCTGAGAAGTGCATTCTTAAGCGCTTTTTCTACTATTTTGCTCTTATTCTCACCGATCTTGAAACTGCTGCCAACTAATTCTTCTTTTACGGACGCAACCATTTCTTCGGCCACATGCAGGGCTACATCACTTTCAAGCAACGCTACTTCCAGGTCCCACAGTGGTTCATCAAGCGACCTTTCGTTAATAATAAACTCTTGTCTTAACAATAAAGCCTTGGCTTTATCACCGATACCGATAGCCTTCCCTGGCTTTACTCCCACGTCTTCAATTGAGGTTTCTGACTCCTCCGCCACCTGACCCCCTGATGCCACCTCTGCCTCTTGGTCCAGTACTGACCCGAAAGAGTCCTTAAGCCCACCGAGTTTTTGTTTAAGATTATTGAACATCTAAGAACCCTGCATGGGAGGACTTGGTGGTGCTTGCTGTTGACCCGCCACAGATGCCAGGACTTTTTCAATCTCAGCCATTTTATTGGTAAGATCATTAACACTAGCCTGGATATTTTCCTGGTATTTTGTCATTTCATCTTTTCGTGTCTCAAGCATGCTCTTTGCATCAACTATGTTCTTTTCAACACTAATCCCGGCCCCTACCTGTATGTTCACGTTCTCAGGCATCACCAGTTTTGCCTTTACATTAGTACCAGCACCAATGGGTATAAGGACCTCGTGTCCATCCTCAACACTTTCAAACTCAGCCAGGGTATTAATGGTGGTAATAATCTCATTAATGCTGGCATTCACAAAATTCAACTGTTCAATAGCAGCTTCTGCCTGGTATTGCATCTGACGATGCTGGTTGGCAAAGTTTTGAACATCCTGTTCAGACAATGGTTTCTTGGACGCCATTGGTCGTTCACTCCTTAGAAATCGAATCCAGCCGTATCAAGTTTCGCTTTAGTCCGTGTTCGCTACCTATAAGTGAATAAACTGTTTCAGCGGCGTTCTTTTCATTCAGGCTTGACACCGTCTTTGTGAAGTTTTCCCATGAATGACCTGCTTTGAACGTGCCAGAAATAATATAATTTTCCATCTTTAACTTCTCCTCAATCTTGATAATCCAGTAATGCTCGAGTGACTGCTATACCCTAATACATTTGCAAGATAAATACTTTATTCAAACCTCTCCTATACTATTTTATAGCACGTCAGACAATAAACCAGCAATCATTCTTGGAATGGCGGTAACCGTGGAACGAAAAACCCTTATCCCGATTATAGTCCTGATAATGCTTGCTATTTTACTGGGCTCACATTTCATCCGCTTAAATGATATCTATTCAAATTCCCGGGGAGGCCGTACCATGGCAGAAGTATCATCGGCGGTCATCGTGGTCAATGGGGGAAATATCATTCAAGCTGAATTCAGTGACCTGTACGTGAGAGCAAATGAGCCGGATATGCTGATAAGTATCCTTGGAAGCGGTGCCGAACGTATGTTCAATATTACCGTTGAAAATGTTAACCCATCCTTAACTATCATAAACGGCTCAGTACCCGGTTCGATAAAAAACGGGAGTAACCATGTCTCGTTCACTACCATGGTTGCACCCAGGCTTGTTAAAACCATCACTTTTACCCAGGCAGAAAATCTTGAGAATTTCACCTTCGTAGTGCTGGGTGACGGACGAGATAATCCAGATATATTCCAGCAGATCCTCACGGATGGGGGGAGTTTTAATCCCCTTTTCATCATAATTCTTGGTGATATGGTGAACAGTGGGACCAGGGAAGAATATGATGAACTTGTAATGCTAATGGAAGCATCCTCTGCACCTGTCCTTACCGTGCCGGGAAATCATGACATAAAAAACAATGGCAGAGTATATTATAGCCAGATTTTTGGTACATATTACCATTCTTTTGACGTGGGTACCACCCATTTCATATTGTTGGACAATGCAAAAGGAGATGTAGATAATGCACAAATGGAATGGTTAAGACAGGACCTTGAACAGAATAATGCCTCTTCAATCCTGGTTTTTATGCACATACCACCTTTTGATCCACGTCCGGACCAAAATTATGCAATGACAGATACGAATAATGCCCAGGACCTTGTATCACTTTTTGAGCAATTCCAGGTCGATATGGTCTTTTCCGGCCACATACATTCATACCTGCAAGAGACACGAAATGGTGTTCATTATGTGATCACGGGCGGCGGGGGCGCCCCTCTTGTCCAGGACTTACCTGGACACCACTATGTTCTGATGAACGTCTCGAACGAAAACAGTACAAAAAAAATGTTCTTGGTATAGATTACAATTGTTCATTCACCAGGCATACAATAGTAGCATCCAGGAATTCGGCAAATACTTTGACATGGTCCTGCCGTTGGGTTATATGAGCACCGGATGTATCAGTGATAGATATGGTCTTTCCTGCTGGAATGAGGTCATTACCATTATTTCCGAA
>JAMJFQ010000031.1 GCA_023544605.1 ANME-2 cluster archaeon
GCTGTCCTATATAGACCCGGTAACCTATGATTTTTTGGAAAAATTCGGTCTTGCCACATTGATAGGTATCCTTATCGGTATAGAGCGGGAGCGCAAATCAGATGGCAAAGACATCTTTGCAGGGGCCAGGACATATACTATAACTTCAATATCAGGCATGTTAGGCACATACATTGCCATAAATCAAGGCATGAATGAGATACTGTACCTGACAATGGTCTTTTTTGTGGTCATAGCCGCGATGACGGTTTATATAAAAAATGTAGTGTACCGGCAGGTAGGGACCACGGGCGGCATCACTATTTACTTTGTATTCTTGATGGGTGTGATGGTAGCCTTTGACTATTATCTTTTTGCTATAATGGGTGCCGTAGCTGTTACATTTCTGCTGGTAGAAAAACAAACGCTCAAGGATTTTGCCACTCAGCTGAACCAGGATGAAGTAACCAATGCGGTCCAGTTTTTAATAATAGTATTTATCTTGTTCCCGATAACACCCAATACCACGGTATTGGAGGTACTGAATCCAAGGTACATTCTGGGCATCGTTGTGATTGTAGCGTCCATTAGTTTTATCAGTTTTTTGTTAATGAAAAAGACAGGTACTGAGAGAGGCATACCTTTATCAGGTTTTATCGGCGGACTCGTCAACAGCGAAGCCACAACCGGTTCCCTTGCATCTCTGTCCAAGAAGAAGGACGAACTTTTAGATGCCAGTTTCCGCGGAATAGTGTTGTCAAATGCCACCATGTTAATGAGGAACTTGGTGATCGCTTTTATTGTAGACCCCACTGGACTGGTCTTGTTATTGATGCTGCCACCACAATTGGTTATTATTGCTGTGAACATAGGTATGGTAGTTAAGAGTAACCATTCACATCCCGGGAGTAGCGAGTCATTGAATATTGAATCTCCTTTTGCACTCAAACCCGCGTTCAAGTTCGCATTTGGATTTACTTTCCTTATTCTTGTATCCCATTACCTTAATTTATGGTTCGGCAGTGCAGGTGTGTTTGTTGTGGCATTGGGTGGGCTCGTTAGTTCTGCCGCAGTTACTGCATCTGTGGGAGCCCTTGCTTTCGGTGGTTCGATATCGCCCACAACGGCAGCACTCGTTGCAGTACTGGCAAGCGTGATAAGTACTTCGAACAAGATACTGCTTGTGCGGTTGTCAGGTTCGGATGAACTGGGACAGAAGGTGAAGAGCAGTTTCTCGATTTTGATGAGTGTGGGTGTGGTCGCACTGGTGATATGGGGCTTTGCTCTGCCCCTGGTTGAAAGCTTACTGTAATAGCCCCTATCTTTGCTGATATTTGTATTTTGTCACACGGCAAAGAATATTTATAATAAACACAGGAATATATTTCTTAATCCATATGTTAGATGTAATATTGAGGAGAAACTGAAAAATGAGTGATGGTGTGTACAGAGGTCATCCTATCAGGATTGATGACCTTGCGGTGATGGTCGCAAGTGATTGTGTGGAACTCAGGTCATTTTTTCCCACACCGTTCATGGACGTAGCATCTGTTTTTATCCAGTGTGGAAACGCAATGGTCATACGCCAGTAAGCCAGGCAAGAAAATCCTCCCTTCGGTCGGATTAACTTGAGTACATAATCTTATAGATTATATACAACAAGAAACTGTGGCCAAAATGAGATGATGTAACCAAATTAGGTTAATCAACACATTTAAATTAACCGGTTGCATTTATATCTTTATCTATGCAACACGGTATGCTCATTGACCCCTACAATCGTAAGATAACAAGCCTGCGCATATCTATTACCAGTCAGTGTAACCTCAATTGTTTCTACTGCCATAACGAAGGGCAAAGCAGGCATGAGTCGCAAATGAGTGCCGGACATATTGCCAATGTCATTAAAACAGCAGCTAAACTGGGAGTAACAAAAGTGAAGTTCTCAGGTGGTGAACCTCTGATGCGACAGGATTTCGAGGATATCCTGGCAGCAATGCCTAAATTTCGAAACGTCTCTGCCACCACCAACGGGATACTGCTCTTAAAAAGGGCAGCGACACTCAAATCTGCCGGGCTGGACCGGGTCAATGTCAGCCTTGATACGATGCAACCCCAAACCTATGCCAGAATATGCCAGTGCAGCGAAAATATACACCGTATGGTGCTGGAAGGTATATATTCTGCAATAGACGCCGGCCTGACCCCTGTAAAATTGAACATGGTAATGCTCAAAGGTATCAATGAGGATGAACTGGATGATATGATATCATTTGCAAGAGGGTTTGACGGAGATGTGATTCTACAGATAATCGAACCCTTGGACTTTGGTAATTATGGTGGCAGTGTTGATATGGATGCCATTGAAATGGACCTTGAATCCAGAGCATCAGATGTGGTTGAGCGAAAGATGCACCGTAGAAAGAAGTATATGGTGGATGGTGCTGAAGTGGAAGTAGTAAGACCTATTGACAATTCCCGGTTCTGTGCCAATTGTAACCGTATCAGGCTGACCGCTAATGGTAATCTGAAACCCTGCCTGCTGGTGAACGACAACCTTGTTGACATAAGTAATGCAGATATACATGAATTAGAAACATTATTCTATAAAGCCGTAAGCCTGCGCGAGCCGTTCTATAAAGGTTGACATTTAAAGACCGGTATTCATAGACCGATATTCAAAGGCTGGTATCAGGATATTAGTAAATAGACAATGGGCGAGGTAACGAATGTCTCGATGAGAGCAGCGATAAACAGCAACGGTACAATTACTTTGATAAAGAACCTGATTGCTTGGAATAATTCCTGTTTAATGCTTACATCCATTTTGTTGGATATTTTCAGGAATGCAAGATAGCCAAGTCTCAGACCCATGGCTGCACTGATAAATATCATGGGCAGCTCGATTATTCCGTGTGGGATGAGTGCGGCCAGTACTACAAGTATCCCGATTTCCCGGGCAGCATCGAACACCACTACACCAATAAAAAAGCCGTTAACTGCAATGAACAGTACAGGCCAGAGCCCAAAAACCACTCCGAACAGCATGGCAAGAAAACTATTGAGCGTGTTGTTGGCAAAGATGAACAGCATAATGACCAGGGGAGATTCGCCTGCAATCCAGCCATAGGATTCTTCGAACTGCCCCATCAGTTGTTCAATGATTCCCGGGTTGTAGTATCCTGACAGGTATCCTGCCACAACACAAACCACGAACAGGCTTATAATAATCAGAAGATACGGGCGCAGCAGTATGATGTACGCGCGAACTTCTGGTGTGGTACTACGTACGGGGTCATTCCAAAAAGCTTCATCAGTATCAGTCATATCCCCAATATCATCCGTACCGTATTTCTGGTCGCCGGTGCCAGGCCAAGTACAATGATGGTCAGTTTCACAAGGTCTCTAAGCCGCTTTGATTCATCATCATCATCGAACTGGGTATCAAGAATGTATATTACTGGAATGAATATCATGAGTTTTAAAGGGAACATAATACTGGCCGACCCTGTCATGTCGATAAGGAAAGAGGGTACAACGTGTTTCTCGTAGTAACCCAGAATGTCCACACCAAAGAAAGTGGACGAGGCATCCAGCAGGTGTACCAGGAGTATGGTGATATTGATGCGCTGGGTGAACATGTTATATCTAGCGCGACTGGCTACCAGATATACTATTATTGTTAGTGCAACTCCCATAATTGGTATTATGACCAATGCTTTGATGTTGATGATACTTTCATTGGATAGCAGCACTCCAAGATTGACCAGTATCCACACAATTCCTGCAGCCCCGAACGCTTTTTTCCAGTCATCCACGAAGCCGGCCCTGTGCAGTGCGATTGAGAGGACAAGGAGTAGAACGGTTATCAGGAACATCAGGATGTAAATGGGCGGGGTGATGAACAGGTACTGCCATGGGGGCTTGAACAGTTCGGCATCTTCAAAGACCCTGAGAGTGGAGCCGGCAATGATATAGGGAATGATGGTCTTAATGAAATCCCAGTCCGCCTTCACGTCAAGTTTTTCGAGTAATTGTAGTACACCGAACAGGCACAGTCCCAGTATAATTGCCCAGGTTATCGTGTTAACAGGGTTGTAGCCGGTGTCATAGATTATAGGGTCAATATAGTATTTATATAAAAAACTCTGTATGCCTTCTAAAATCCCCATAGTTTATAACCTCGTACGATATTATAGGATATGTTTTACATGAACGAGCTAAATGCTGACATATCCAGTTCCAGATGGATGCTATTACCAAGAAATGTGGTTGTTGGTAACAGTGTGATCAATGATATTGGTAACGTATGCAACGCACTTAAACTTAATGGGAATGCTTTGATAGTGAGTGGGCCAACCACTTTGCATAAAGCCGCAAAAACAGTAGCTCAGGTACTTGAAGATACAGGATGTAATGTTCATTCAACAGTCGTGGAGCGAGCAGAAATAAGCGAAGTTGAAAAAGTAGAGAGTCTTATCTCACAGTTCGACCCTAAAACCCAGATCTTCCTGCTTGGCGTGGGCGGTGGCAAGGCCATCGACATAGCAAAACTGGCATCATACAGGGTAGGGTGTAGTTTTATCAGCGTACCTACAGCCGCATCCCATGACGGTATTGTATCATCCCGTGCTTCGATTTCACATGATGGCGTGAGCGCATCCATAGAGGCCGAACCACCCGTTGCAGTAGTGGCAGATACCCAGATCATAGCCAAAGCACCATTCAGGTTATTGGCTTCAGGTTGTGGTGATATCATATCAAAATGTACTGCGGTACAGGACTGGGAACTGGCACACAGGCTCAAGGATACCAAGATCAGTGAGTATGCATCACACCTGTCTATGATGACAGCCAAGATACTCATGGATTCAGCAGAATCCATCAAGCCCGACCTCCCTGAATCTGCCAGGATGGTGGTCAAGGCACTGGTGGCCAGTGGCGTAGCTATGAGCATTGCAGGCTCATCCAGACCTGCCAGCGGTTCTGAACATAAGTTCAGTCATGCATTGAACCAGATCGCTCCACAGCCTGCATTGCATGGGGAACAGTGCGGTGTGGGTTCGATAATGATGATGTACCTCCATGGAGGGGACTGGCAGAAAATACGTAAGACCCTTGAGACCATAGGCGCACCCATCAATGCCAAAGAACTGGGTATTGACCCGGAAGATATAATCAAGGCTCTGGTAAATGCACATACCATACGTCCGGAACGATACACTATATTGGGCACTGGATTAACACAAGGGGCAGCAAGAAGGATTGCAAGGATTACCCAGGTCATTGATTGATATGGTCCCTCTTAAAATAATATATTATTAACTACGTAAAGATAATTATACTAAAGATCAGGAGAATGAAGAATGGACGAAGATACAATTGTAACTCTCATTGGCGTTAGAATGGCAAAACCGGGAACTGTATTTGAATTCAGGGGACGGACCCCTGATTGTGAGGGCTGTAAGCTGAACAATACCTGTTTGAACCTGGATCGTGGCGGCCATTATAAGATAGTGGAAGTAAGAGACGCACCTCCCCTGGATTGTGCCGTGCATGATAAAGGTGTACAGGCTGTTGAAGTGGTTGAGGCGCCCTGGACCGTGCTCCTTGAGAGCAGGGTGGCGCGAGAGGGTTCAGCAGTTACATATGAGCCAATAGCATGTAGTGAATCAGATTGTGATATGTTTGATATGTGCCAGAGACCAGGTCCCATCCCTGGGAACAGATATATTATCATTAATGTGGTTAGCGAGCCCGAAGGTGAATGTGCTAAAGGGTTATCTCTAAAGATCGTGGAGATGAAAAAATAGGGTACCGTTAATTATAAGCATACGAGACACAATGTAAGACGACCAATTCAAATCTGAACAATACAAATCATATCATCGGAGGATAATCTATGGGAAAAACCGGTTCAATAGAATGGGGCCGCATAAAAGGCAGGAAGGGCAAGGTCAGGTTAGTTGAAAAGAGCAATATGACTCACAAGCGCCCCGGTCCTGCACAGCGGTTCAATTCAGCGGGTGCCAAGCGCAGACGGTTCAAGCGGTCTGAAAAGGCAATACAGAAATAAGTTTTATTGATGGCGCCGATTCCGGCGCACTGCTTTTTGTGTGGTTATTTGGATAATATAAAACATTTAATATACTACTTGTTAGTATGATTTATGGTAATATACTGATGTATTTATCTATGTATTTTTACAATCAGGTGTGAGTTATTATGGAAAATACAAAAATAATACTTGACGAGAATGAGATTCCAAGGTCATGGTATAACATCCTGCCTGACCTTCCGACACCATTGGAACCGCCATTGAATCCTGGCACCAATGAGCCCATTGGTCCGGATGACCTATCACCCATATTCCCCATGAGCCTTATCAAGCAGGAAATGAGCTCGGACCGCTACATCGACATCCCTGAAGTAGTACGGGATATTTACCGGCTGTGGAGACCTTCTCCACTGTACCGTGCTCATCGGCTGGAAGCGACTCTCAAGACACCTGCTAAGATATATTATAAGTACGAAGGCGTGAGCCCGGCAGGCAGCCATAAACCCAACACTTCTGTGGCCCAGGCCTACTACAATATGAAGGAAGGGGTTGAGCGTATCAGTACCGAGACCGGCGCCGGGCAGTGGGGCAGCGCACTGGCTATGGCCTGCAGTTTCTTTGACATCGAATGTATGGTCTATATGGTCAAGGCAAGTTACCACCAGAAACCTTACCGCAAATCCCTGATAAACCTGTGGGGAGCCAAGGTGATCCCCTCACCCAGTACTCAGACACAGGCGGGCAGGTCCATACTGGAGAAATATCCTGATACCTCAGGAAGCCTTGGTATTGCTATCAGCGAGGCTGTGGAGGATGCGGCTACCCATGAGAATACCAAGTATTCACTTGGCAGTGTGCTCAATCATGTGATGCTGCACCAGACAATCATCGGCCAGGAAGCAAAGACACAGTTAGCAAAGGTGGATGATTACCCTGATATAGTCATTGGATGCGTGGGAGGAGGGAGCAATTTTTCAGGTGTCAGTTTCCCATTCCTGCAGGATAAGATCAAAGATGGTAAAGAGATCGATGTAGTGGCTGTGGAGCCTTCTGCATGTCCTACCCTGACGGGAGGCGAGTTCAGGTATGATTTCGGTGATACAGCCGAGATGACACCGCTTCTTAAGATGTACACCCTCGGTCACGAATTCGTGCCGCCACCAATACATGCAGGCGGGTTGAGGTATCACGGTGATTCCCCCATCATAAGCCGGCTGTATGCGGATGGTTTAATACGGGCCGAAGCTTACCACCAGACAGAGATATTCGATGCTGCTGTGACCTTTGCCAGGTCGGAAGGTATTGCGCCGGCACCTGAATCGGCTCATGCCATCAAGTCTGCCATCGATGCGGCCTTAAAGTGCAAAAAAACAGGTGAGCAGAAGACCATTTTGTTCAATCTCAGCGGTCACGGGCATTTCGATATGGCTGCATATGACAGCTACTTCAGCGGTGCTATGAGCGACGATTAAAGGATAATAGGGTGCCTGATGGCACCCAACATACCTTTTTAAAATAATACATCATCTATATCCTGGATTTATTTGAAGTTCATTGAGAGATTTTTAGGAAAAAAAGAGGCACCACCCCAGCAAATCTCACTTGAGTTAAGTGAGCTACCGGACTGGATCGAGCAAGAGTCTGACCGGAGGTTTGGGGATTTGAGGTCCCATACCAGACGTATGTATGATGAGATACGTGGGGTACTTGAAGAACTTGACGGCAGCAAGGTTCAATTGATCAATGCCAAATTCGGGGAAAAAGTGTTCAAAAGGGTGGCAAAAGCAGGTGCGTCGAACCGGGATAATCTGGTCAAGAACCTGGACATTATTAAGGACAGGACAGTTGTACCGGATGATGCAGACCCTGCTAAAGCTTTTGAGTTCTATACAAATACTAAATCTATTCTCAATACCTGTCTTGAGAACGCTATTCGGAGCCAGCAATATGTGAAGGCGCTTTTTCCTGAGGCCTATAAGGATATTCTGGTTAACCTGAAGCGGTTCGAAGGATTGCTTGAAGAACTGGTAGCCCCTATCAATGAGGAGAGGGATAATCTGGAGGTATGCAGCAGACTATCCACCCTGATAACGCAGATACAGGATACCAATTCCGGGATTAAGTTAAAGAAAGCACACATTCTTGACCTTGAGAACAAGTACGACTCACTGAAGAGAGATAAGGAAGTCGCAGCCTTAAGTTTAGAGGACCTGGAGGAAAGTGAAGAATCGGTCTATGCAAATGAACTGGAAACACGTGTGGATGCCCTGAACCAGCAGGTACAGGCTGTTGATAAACAATTATCAGACCTGTTCGCACCTCTGTCCAAAGCTCTTTCCAGAATGGAAAAACAGGATGAGAGTGGCAGGCATACCCTGTCATCTGACAGCAGGAAGATGCTAAAACGGTTGAAAAATAAGCCTGCAAAAGCACTTGAGGATGATATCAAGCCCTTTCTCGCAGAACTAAGAGTGATGATAGAGGACGGAAGCCTGGGTCTGAAACAGCAAAATATAAAAAAGACCCTTGACCAGATAGACAGGTTGGTTGGTTCTGACCTCCTTATGTCCATGAAAGAACAAAGAATATCATATTCATCAGAGCTTGATATACTATCGTCTGAACTGGAAGGGCTTGAAGTGCACAGGGAAAAGACCGGGATTGAACATTTGGTTTCTGATACCCAGGGTATGATTGATTCAACCGGCCAGGAGTTGGATGTTGTGAGACGGGAGATGTCAAGGTTGAATGATGATATTGAGAACTTAAAGGAACAATTGAATTCGGAATTGAATTTCGTTTTTAGGCAAGATGTTGACGTGACATATTAGGCTGGGTGTAAAAATAGGATACAGCGCCCCATTGGTGGGACGCCTGGATTTTTATATTACTTGGGTGTGCTCCCGCTGTCAACCACATTTGCAGATGTATTATAATCCCAACCAAATAGCACCACATCGGTCACGCTAAAGGTAAATGTGCCGCCAACAAAATTCTTTACACGGTCTGAGTGCAAGGTCACTGTACCTTCGGCTGCTGTAGTACCTGTATCGCTGTCTGAGGTCGCTCCGCTCCAGACACCGCTGACCTGTGCACCCGGAACAGGAGCATCTGCCTCATCTACTATGGTAACGGTGGCAACAGCCCATGTGAATGTGTTCTTCCCGGCAGACCTGCTATCGGTTGACATTGATATGTTGGAGATATGCATTTCCCTACCAGTGGGTGTTGGTGTAGGTGTAGGTTCTGGCACGACAACATCTGTGGCCGCAAGTGCATTGACAAGTCCGTACCCGAAGTAAATATCTTTACCTGCAGCTCCCAGGTCGGTCGCAGTATCACGCAGTCTCTGCCTGACCTCGGCCGGGTCCCACTGGCCGTTGCTGTTCGCATCGTATCCTGCATCTGTTACGGATGTGGTGAGTACGAGTGCTGCCACGCCGGTCACATGGGGCGTGGCCATGCTGGTACCGCTCCAGGTATCGCCGCTGTAACCGCCGTTCATTGTTGTGGAGTTAATGTTAACTCCCGGTGCTGCCAGTTCAACCTGTGAGCCGAAGTTTGAGAACCAGGCAATGTTGTTGTTCTGGTCTGTAGCAGATACGGCAATGACTGAAGTGTATGCGGCTGGATAGGAAACCGTTCCGGCATCGTTCCCGGCTGCGGCAACCAGCAGCACTCCGCTCTTATATGCGTTGTCGCATGCCCTACTGAGCAGGCGGGAGTTAAATCCTCCTCCCAGACTCATAGAAGCCATATCCATGTTATTGGTGCGAGCCCAGTCAATTGCGCTGATGATGTTGCTGTATGAGCCGCTTCCACTGGCATCGAGCACTTTCAGGGCATAAAGGTTGACTTTGGGCGAGACACCAATAACGCCAAAATCATTATCAATTGCCGCTACTGTTCCAGACACATGAGTACCGTGCCCTGCGTCATCCATGGGGTCGTTATCACTGTTGACGTAGTCATAGCCGCCCATATAGTTGGATACCAAGTCAGGATGGCTATAATCGATACCGGTATCGATTATGGCTACATCGACTCCTACACCAGTGATTCCATTGGCATGTACCTGGAGTGCCTGTACCCTGTCTATGCCCCAGGGCGTAACCTGTCCCATGGCATGGGCCAAGGCATCAGGCTCTATGATTTCGATGTTGGGGTTGAGTGACAGCCCGTAGAGTGCCCTCACAGGCACTTCAGCAGCAACCGCGGGAATGATGGTAAATTGTTCATTTACCATTCCGCCGTAGGCTTCTACCAGTGCTGCATTGGGTTTGTCCTTGAACCCGATCAACACTTTGACCATTTTGTCCTCAGGTGGCACCGCTGCAACCGGTGCCAGAAATGACACCAATATCATCAAGATTATAACGATGCTAAATATTCTCATTCTATTCCCTCCAAAAGTATTAGCTGATTAATTATACTATATAAGCTCATAATTAAATATCTTACCATTGGATAAAATAATAATGACTCTTGCTAACAATCTCCTCCGCATCGACCTATCCACAGGCACCACCACTACAGCCCCCATCCCCCAGTCCATCCTCGGCAAGTTCATGGGCGGCAAGGGCCTGGCAGCCTGGTACCTATACAACGAGAACCCGCCCGGATGTGAACCCCTGTCACCCGACAACCTGCTGGCCATCATGAACGGCCCCCTGACCGGCGCCCCCGTGACCAACTGCGTCAACTTCTCGGTTTGTGCCAAAAGCCCGCTTACCGGCACCTGGAATGACAGTCACTGCAATGGCTGGTGGGGGCCTGAACTGCGCTATGCCGGGTATATGGGCCTGCTCATTAGGGGCAGGTCGCAGTCGTCCGTGTATATTAATATCATTGATAACAGGGTGGAGATACTGGATGCCACCGACCTGTGGGGCATGGACACTTTTACGGTCCAGGCAGAATTGAAAGAACGGCATTCTACTGACCGTGAGGCCAGGGTGTTGACCATCGGAACAACAGGTGAGCGCATGGCAAAACTGGCTGGTGTATTTGCCGAGAACCGCACTGCTGCACGCGGGGGATTGGGTGCGGTCATGGGTAGTAAGCACTTGAAAGCGATTGTGGTCACCGGGCATGGGAAATATGAGCCTGCTGAACCTGCCACTTTCAGGTCGGTGAGGCAGAAAATAAATGAGAAGGTCCGCAACAGCAGTGGGGTAAAGAATCTCAGGAAAATGGGTACGGCTGAACTGGTGGAATTCGTGAACGAGACCGGTGGCTGGAGTACACGTAATTATACGACCGGACGGGATGATGGTCTATGTGAAAAGCTGGATGGGATCGCCATCAAAGACAAATTATGGGATGGTGGAGCTCGCCGCCACCCCTGTCCGGGCTGTGCCATTCAATGCAGCCACCTGGCAGTGGTGCAGGAGGGACAATATCGCGGACTGACACACGACGGCCCGGAGTTCGAATCAATCACGCTGCTGGGTTCAAACTGCGGTATAGATGACCCGGCAGTTGTCACGGCAGCCGAGCATCTGTGCGACAAATACGGGCTTGACAGCATGAGTACTGGCAGCACTATATCCTTCCTGATGGAATGTTATGACCGAGGGCTCATTGATAATGGGGATACTGGCGGGTTGGAGTTGATATTTGGGAACAGCGATGCGCTAATCGAGGTTATACATATGATGGGGAAGGGTGAGGGTGCACTCGCCTTTGCTTCAAATGGCACAAAAGATGCTGCTCTTAGTATCGGGCAGGGGTCAGAGGATTTCGCCATGAATGTCAAGGGGCTGGAGATCCCGGCATACCTGCCGCAAACCGCTAAAGGCCAGGCTCTGGCCTATGCAGTATCGGACCGGGGTGCGTGCCACCTGCGCCCGTGGACCTACGGGAAAGAAGTGCTTGGCAGGGGCGGGCGGCTGGACCCCATGGTCACGGAGGGAAAAGGCGAAATGGTCAGGGACGGGCAGCAGCGTAATGCCATCTATGATTCTGTGGGGGTATGCAAATTCATCACCTATGCCGCCGGGCTGGATGAACTCCATGAACTCTATACAGCATCCACAGGGTTTGATATGGACCGCCGCGAGTTCGACCATATAGGAAGGCGGGTAGCTGTCCTGACGCGTGCATTCAATAATAGGGAAGGTTTAACGAGGGGACACGACACCCTGCCTGCGAGGGTAACAAAAGAAGGACTTCAGCCTGTGACTGCCACAGAACTGGATGCTATGCTGGATGAATATTATGCAGCCTCAGGTTTTACGAAAGAAGGAGTTGTGCCAGAATCACTGCTTGTTGAACTTGGCATCAAGTCTTGAAGATTGTGATAAATTACAGACACATCTTCATTATATCATTATGGATTTTAGTTCTTCAACCAGACCTTGCTGGATAGAAGAAGTACGGTCGCCCCCGCACACACATCCCCGCACACCGATAATGTCTGGACCTATCTGGTTCAGGGCATCAATATCCTCGAACTTGATGGTACCTGCAATGGCGGTCTCAAGCCCAAGGTCATGGGCCGAACCCACGAAACTGGAAAGTTCTTCATTGGTCAAAAATTCAAAAGTAGAACGCCCGTCCTTAATGCCTGTATCCATCATCACCACATCTGCGCCGCAGTCAGCACAAATGGAGGGTAAATCACCCACAGGAATAGAATTGATACGTTTATAATCAGCATAACCGGAAATGACGACTTTCTTTTTAGGGTCATAGTCCTTCACTGACCTGACCACATGCTCGGCCATGTCAAAAGCCTGTTCCCTTGTCTGGATGTCAAATAATCCTACTTTGACATATTCGGCACCGGCCACGGCAGCACCCAGGGCTGCGAGGGATGCAGTTCCTGGTTTATAGTTCATATCCCCGATAGTGGCACTGATAGGTCGTATTGAGTTCACTGCTTCTTTAACAGACCTGATGACCCATGGGAAATTAGCACCCAGGCTGCCCTCTTTCGGGTTCTTAACATCGATGATGTCTGCTCCCCCGTTAGCTGCAGCTTTTGCCTCTTCGGTATTGATGGGGCTGACCAGTAGTTTCATATTCAATTACCTCTATGTCGTTGAAATGTGATACTGCGCTATCGTAATATATATGTTGCTATATTGACCAAATCAAATTCATTACAATATACTTTATATATTACAAAAAACCTTAATGGCAGTGAGTATCGGCATTATAAATATCTAATAAATAATCTCAATCTATATTCATGTTTCGCGTAATATTTGTACTTGACATCCTGGACGGGCAGGTCGTGCATGCCGTTAAAGGAGAACGGGAAAACTACGGCCCCATCCATAATTTTAGCAAAGTCTGTGAATCATCAGAACCACTTGAAATTGTAGATGAACTGGTACCCGGTGAGGTCTATATAGCTGACCTGAACCGACTGGGGAATCGCGGCAATAATGACGAGGTCGTAAAACAGATTGGCTGGAAGTGCAAGTCCATGCTAGACCTTGGTGCATCTTCCATTGATGATGTTCATCTGGGTCATGAACTGGCTGATTCCATAGTCCTTGGCACAGAAACTGCCACTCATGACCTGCTTGAGAGTGCTACGGGTTTTTATCCCAGGTCTATTAACATGAGCATCGATATCAAGGGGGGCCAGATATTGACTCGTGAACCGGCATTTAAGTTGCCCCCTATCGAACTCATACAGATGTTGAACAGTTATGACATTAACGACCTGATAATACTGGAGTTGAGCAAAGTGGGTACATCCAGCGGTATCAACACTGAGTTCTTAGAGCAGATTGTGGACCACAGCGACCATAACATACTGCTGGGCGGGGGTGTCAGGGACATGAACGATATCAGTCTGCTGAAAGATGTAGGGCTGGAAGGTGTGCTGGTGGCCACTTCGGTACATAACGGAGTGCTGCCACTGGAATTGATACAGTAATATTGTTCAACTGATTTGCATTTTCACGAAGTAAGCCGCTTGACCAGTTCGTCAGGGTCCAGTATTTCCTGTTCACCCGATTCCATATCTTTCAGGGCCACCTTGCCCTGTGCCACTTCGTCCTCGCCCATTATCACGACCCACCTGGCACCCATGTTATTGGCAAATTTCAGTTGAGCCCCAAAACTTCTGCCCATCACATCCACATCAACGATCATGTGTTCACGCAGGATTTGTGCAATATGCATCCCTTCCTTGCGGGTCTCATCAAAGCAGACCACTACGGCCCGTTTCTCCTGGGGAGGTAAGACTGTACACACTTCCATGACCCTGTCAAAACCGAGTGCGAAACCTGTGGATTCTATATCCTTGCCGCCGAACAGGTGAGCAAGCCTGTACGACCCGCCGCCACAGACCTGATTCTGTGCCCCGAGTTCGCTGCTGTATATCTCAAAGACCATACCTGTGTAATAGTCCAGGCCCCTGGCTATACTGAAATTGACAGTATAATCCAGGCCGTATATGTCCAGCAGGTCCAGCAGGGACTGGAAAGTCTGCAGTTCTTCAATGTCCCCCACTAATTTTCGTGCTTCATCCACGGCATCGCTGCCGTTGAGTCCTATGAGTTCAAAGAGTTTTTCCCTCATCCCGATATCGGCATCGATCTCTTCGAGGTAATCTTCCAGGCCCTTGTCATCCTTTTTGTCAACCAGCCGCATGATCTGGCCCTGGGTCACGGCATCCAGTCCGGTGAACAGGGTCCTGATGATACCCAGGTGCCCTACATGGAGGTCGCCGTCCACGCCTGCCTCGTCAAGCATCTGGCAGGCCAGGGCTATAACTTCGGCATCGGCTTCCGGCCTGGGACTACCGATAAGTTCTGCTCCGAACTGCCAGAATTCCCTAAAGCGTCCTTTCTGGGGCCGCTCGTACCTGAAGCAGTTATCAAAATAATAGAGTTTGACCGGCTTTGGAGCGCGCTGGAGTTCGTTGACGTACATCCTGACCACAGGGGCGGTGAGTTCGGGGCGAAGGGCCATCTCCCGGTCGCCTTTGTCCTTGAAGTTGTAGAGCTCGCCCAGGATGCCTTCGCCGGATTTGACGGTGAAGAGTTCTATCTGCTCGAAGGTAGGAGTCTTTATTTCCTGGTATCCCCACCGGTTAGCCGTTTCTCGAAGTTTGTACTCGATGAATCTTCGTTTGCGGTTCTCATCCGGAAGGAAGTCCCTGGTGCCTCTGGGTTTTTGGATCTTCATGTATGGGTCTCCATTGGTCAGGGTGTGATAAGGATGTTATGTAAAATAGATTTTGTTATGGGGTTTGGACTGTATACTCCGATAATTATGTGCGTTTTCTTCATATTCATTCCCCACCGGCACTTCCAATACTTTCAATAACGCCCCTCACCCTCGACAAGTTCTCCGGTTACAGAAATCCAACCATGCCGTTCTCCTGTGAAAGTAGTACATAAACGATCCCTGTATGCATTGTAAGTCCAGCCACCACGCCACCTTTCATTATGTCCCTCCATAGATACACAAATTTCAACATTGGCATCTGAAGATGCTGTATAATCCGCATAGATGAAACTGTCATACATCCATGTCTTCGGGGGAATTCCACTAGATGGATATGGTGCATTATAGTCCGAAAGTATCATGTTATATTTCGGGAAAAGGATAGGTTCATTGAGTGTAGCGTTTTTTGTATCTATGACATGATCAGCTTCCATCGACACATAAACCTCTATAGACCCCCTTGTAAATGAATGAACTTCTCCGGTAGGTATGTCTTCTGATTGACCAAAACCAGATGGTTTTAACTCGCTCAATTGATGTAATTCAGGTTCAAGCTCAATTGCAGTTAACTTCAACATTGTTCCATGCTCGGTTTCGATCATGCTGAGATCCCACCCCTGGGAGTATTCTGTATTTTGAATTATTGCCTCATCACCAATTTTCGACTCGTTCATGTATACAGGAAGTGGCAAGTAGAAAGTCAGGTTTTCCAGTTTAGAATCAGTGTTTAATGCAATTCTGAAGTCGTATGCATTCATGACAGACGAATCACCGTACATTCCACCCGAGCTGTACAGGAAGAGAGCAATTGCAGCGACAAGCACTGCCACAAGGATTGCAACAATTATTGTAGGTATCACAACTGCAATCACAGAGCTCGCCGGGCTGACCTTATGGACCTTAGTACCACCTATTACGGCCATATATATCATGTAGAGCCCCGCAAGGATGACCACAAACAAAATTCCGCTAAGTGCCATAGCTGCACTTGCATATGCAATAAGCCTGACCGTACCTTCATACGTACCTGTTCCACCTAAGACTTTTTTACCGGATTTAAATAATGACGATATATCATTCCTTCATACGTACCTGTTCCACCTAAGACCCTGAAGAAGATATGGAGCATACCTCCTCCAATGAAAAGACCGATAAAACCAATAATAAGTATCCCAATAAAACTTACAAAACCCATAGCCAGCGAGATTAATGCTATGTTCATGCCCCCGCTCATGTATTGAAAGGCAAACTGGATAATCATCAAGCTTATCCCGGCTATCAGATAATTAATAGCTGCAAACCTGACCGGGTCTGGATAACCACCCTTTGTAGGCATCTGCGCAAAGAAATCATCGGGCGATCTCATTACTTTTAGCCATGTGTCTTTAAAATCATCTATCATTTCGTTCATCCAGGTCCACTCCTATTTGATGCCATCACTGCTCTCATTTCTTAGAATAGGATAACGATTATTTAATGATTGTTGCGAATGTTAATGTTTCCTTGGACAAGGAACAATGATTGCCAGATCAGGACATATTATATTACAATAATTGACAATTAGTATCTAGAACTCCATGACATCCCAACAAGATCCTCCCCAAACTCCCTCGCAAAAACACACCGAGAATTGCATGGTCTGCGGTTTAGAACTGCACTACCTTGACCGCCCCACCAGCAACACATGCATCTACTGCAACAAAACCGAAGAAGGATACTTCGTATGCCCCGACGGTCATTATGTATGCGACCCGTGCCACAGTGCCGGTGCCCTGGAAATAATTGAGCGGGCCTGCACAGCATCAACCTCCATCAATCCTATGGAATTGGCACTAGCGATCATGCGCCACCCCCGCATCCCAATGCACGGCTCCGAGCACCACGGTATGATAGCGGCCGTACTGGTAACCGCCCATAAGAACATCACAGGCGAAGGCACTGAAGACGATATCAAGGAGGCCATCCGGCGGGGCAGCCAGATACCGGCTGGCTATTGCGGTCTGTTCGGTACTGACGCGGCGGCCATTGCCACCGGTATTGCTCTAGCTGTGATACTCAAGGCCACGCCCCTGTCCGATTTGGAGCGCAGCCGCAGCATCACTATGACCTCACGGGCGCTGGCCGCTATATCCAATAACCGGGGGCCAAGGTGCTGCAAACGCAGTACTATGACCGTGATTGAGGTCGCTACCGAGTACTTCAGGGAGGTGCTGGGTGTGGAGTTCGGACATGTGCCTGCCGCCCGGCTGAAGTGCGAGCACAGCCACCGTAACAAGGTGTGTGCTAAAGAGGACTGCCGGTATTATCCAGGCTAATTCTCCATGTTACCAGAAGATAGTGTTCTTTTCTCCCGTTTTACAGAGCGACTGACAGAGCACGGAATGGACAACAGCACCATATCTTTTTTCAGGACCATCATATATGACTATTATCATGAAAAAGGGAGGGACCAGCCGTGGAGACACACCCCCGATCCCTACCACATCTATATCTCCGAGATTATGCTCCAGCAGACCCAGGTGGAACGGGTGCTTGGCAAGTATGAAGAATTCATCACTGCGTTCCCGGATTTTTCTGCCCTTGCGAATGCTCCGCTGGAGGATGTGCTGCGGGTATGGCAGGGTATGGGGTACAACCGGCGGGCGAAAGCTCTCAAGGAAGGGGCAAAGCGTGTGGTCAATGAATTCAATGGGAGCCTGCCGGATGATGAAGATATCCTGTGTACCTTTTCCGGTATTGGCAAGGCCACTGCCTGCTCAATTGCTGCCTTTGCCTTCAACAAACCTGTTGTGTTCATTGAGACCAATATCAGGCGGGTGTTCATCCATTTCTTTTTTCATGACCAGGAAGCCATCCAGGATAGTGATATCCTTCCCCTGGTTGAAAAAACGCTGGATACGTCCAATCCCAGGCAGTGGTACTATGCCCTCATGGATTATGGTTCCATGATGAAGAAGCAGATCCAAAATCCCAACAGAAGGAGTGCCTCATATACCAGGCAATCGCGATTTGTTGGTTCAGACCGCCAGATACGGGGATTGGTATTGAAGAAACTCCTGGAAACGGGGGAAATGGATGAAAATGAACTTATTGCAATGATCAATGAGCACCGTGAGCGTGTCGAGAAGATCATTCATCAGATGAAACACGAGGGTTTTATTCAGCAAAAAAAGAATACATTGCGGATCAGCTAAATTATTTGTACGGAGCTTGTCCCAGATAACGTGCCTGGCCTGTGGGTCCAGTCCCACCGTGGGTTCATCCAGGATCAGCAGGCGCGGTCTGTTGATAAGGGCCCTTGCCAGGATCAAACGCCGCTTCATACCACCTGAGGGCTGTTCAATATTGACATCCTTTTTCTCATCCAGCTGGACAAAATCCAGCAGCTCATCAGTGACCTTCCTGGCATCATCACGCTTCATGTCAAAATATCGTGAATAGACCATCAGGTTCTCGGATACACTAAAATCCGGGTCCAGGTTTGTCTCCTGAGGAACTACACCTAATAACCTCTTGATCTTAGACTGGCTGGTATTCACATCCATGCCGAACACGTCAAGTTTTCCCGCGGTCCTGGGTGATACACACTGGATCATCTTCATTGCTGTGGTCTTACCGGCACCATTGGGACCCAAAAACCCGAACACTTCCCCTTCTTCCACGGCAAAGCTTATCCCGTCAACAGCTACGAATTCACCGAACGTCTTTACAAGGTCTTTAGCAACGATAATAGAAGAGATAGCCTACCACCACATTACTATTTGAATATGGGATTGGTTTTATTTGTATTTCTTTAT
>JAMJFQ010000032.1 GCA_023544605.1 ANME-2 cluster archaeon
CATTTTTATTAATAGTCAAAAGCGCCTTCACGGGGACCGCTGCAGCAGGCGGGTTTGCCGGAGCCGCGGTGGCCAGTGCTATGCGTTTTGGTATAGCCAGGGGGATATTTTCCAATGAAGCGGGCTTAGGTAGCGCACCTATGGCACATGCCACGGCCAGGACCACTCACAGTGTACGGCAGGGACTTATAGCCATGCTGGGTCCTTTCATTGACACTATTGTGGTGTGTACCATGACCGGATTGGTCATTGTGTCTACCGGGGCATGGGAGACCGGTAAGACCAGTACTTCACTGAGCATCCATGCTTTTAATTCTCAGATAGGATTTGCCGGTGATGTGATCATTACGCTGGGTATGGTGCTGTTCGCCTTTACTACTATATTGACCTGGTCGTTCTATGGCAAGCAGTGTCTTTCATACTTTGTGGAAAAGGTGTCGAAGGATATTGGATTTTACCGGTCTTTTTTGAAGGTGTATTATTCGGTATTCCTGGTAGGTATCGTGGTGGGTGCAGGTGTGGTCGACCTACCGCAGGCGGTAAAATACCTTGAGGGTATCTGGCTGTTCTCTGATATCACCAATGCTCTAATGGCAATACCGAACCTTATAGGTTTGATCTTTTTGAACAGGGTTGTTGTGGGGTTGTTGAAGGATTACTTCGGGATACTACAATGCTATAATAACCGAGAAAGCTTATAATATTTCAGCGCCCGCATTGCGGCAAGTGTCAAACGATCTCCTTATACGTCTTTGATCCTGCATCAATGGCGCGCCAGATAATTTTTCTTATACCCCTGGTAATTATCCTGCCAAGGTTCTTTGAGCTTGCTGGGCTCTGGGCGGCATTTCCTGTGTCAGATAGTCTGGCTTTCGGGTTGACATATCTTATGCTATCAAAAGAACTGAAGCTGTTAAAACAATCTGGCTAAAATGAGAATAAACTGCGTCCTACAAACCCTTCTATGCAATGATCCTGCCAAAAGGACTATCTATTAGATAGCTGAGAAATACCTCTGCCCCCGCTACCGTGTTCCCTTCCGAGCCGAACAGTATCCGTGACCACGATGGCCTATTCTCATAAATTACCGTAGGTTCACCCTCGATACCGCCAAGTTCTGCTGCAACATCAATCGCATAATATAGATTACCGGTCTCATCCACAAGTCCCAATTCCATGGCCCTGCTGCCTGTATACACCCTGCCGTCTGCCAGGTCCTTTACTTCACCTGAACTCATGTTCCTGCCCCGGGCAACTTCATCCACAAACCGCTGGAAAACCTCAAGAACAACCTCTTCGGAATATTGTTTCTCATTATCGCTCAAACCTCTCCAGTTGGCCCCCATATCCTTGAACTCCCCGCTCTTGGCAACATAGAACTCAATACCTTCCTCCTCATAGAATGCCGAATTGTTCTGGAACACCCAGATCACCCCAATACTGCCGGTAAGCGTGTCAGGGTTGGCAATAATGCGATCAGTCGGCGCCGAAATGTAATATGCCGCACTGGCAGCCACATCACCCATGGAAACTACCACAGGTTTCTTCTCTTGAGCCTTCTTTATCTCAGTAACGATCTCCTGCGCCGCTGCCGGAGAACCACCCGGACTATTGATCCGCAGCACTATAGCCTTCACATCCCCATTATCAGCAGCGTCCTGGATACTCTTACTGATCTCTTCGGACGTGGCATACCCTAAACCTCCTGGTATATTGCCAGTGACCATGACTCCCTGAACATAGATCACAGACACCTTATTAGAATCCAGAGGAAGGGTATCAAAACCCCCAAAAATAGCAATAACACTCCCGCCAATGACCACCAATAATCCCAAAACAACAGCCAGGTAAACCAATCCTCGTCCTGCTGAAGCCCTGCCCTTAGAGGGACGGCGCGACCTGGGTCCAGCTGGCATAGCAGACTCCTGCATTTTGGTATTGTTATCTGTTATAGTAGATGTATACGTATTATTCAATGGATCTTCAGTCGTATCAGAAGGTGGATCAGAGGTGGGGGGGCCAGGATATATGCTATTGTCAATCCTATTATCTTCAGTCCCGCTTACATAAGGCTGCGAAGGGTCTGGTGATTCATCGTGCTGGAACATAATATCTCAAGATAATATTTTTTTGGTACTATAAAGTACTATGTGCTGCCGTCTATTCACCAACAACCTTTC
This sequence comes from ANME-2 cluster archaeon, assembly GCA_023544605.1. Taxonomy (GTDB): domain Archaea; phylum Halobacteriota; class Methanosarcinia; order Methanosarcinales; family Methanocomedenaceae; genus Methanocomedens_B. Next base: position 2,181 of record JAMJFQ010000032.1, read on the forward strand.
CCATTTTCATACCGGAATATTAGCGATAACTACTCACTCGCTGTTTATTGCATAATCGGTTATTGCATGTTGCATGTACGTGGCATTTCCCATCTCTATCAGTTTACTGGTCACGGCCAGTGGGTCACCATCCATGATAATATCACCATTATCGATAAGAACGGCCCTATGTGCAACTTCGGTCACGAAATCCATGTGGTGACTTATTAATATAATGGTAGTCCCGAAATGCCTGCTTATATTTTTCAGGGAATTGGATACATCCCGCAAAGTAATAGGATCCAGGTCGCCGAAAGGTTCGTCCAGGAGTAGGTAATCAGGATTGGTTATCGTTGCCAGTGCCAGGGCAGCCCTCACATTCTCACCACCGCTCAACTGGTACGGTTTGGAGTTCAGGACAGACAGGGGCAGCCTCATTGCATGAAAGATGGGTTCTGCATGCTTTATGACCTCGTCTATTGAACTACTTGGGAACAATATGCTGATGATCTCAAGATTGTATCCCATCTTCTCCAATTCTTGCTGCGCTTTTTCACCACCAATATCGGTCAATCTGTATATAGCATCAAGGTCCTTATCAGGTATGCTAAGCTCTTTTGCTTTTTGGCGGGCAGCTTCCAGTACATGCATACCCTTTACACCTAATTTGTATGCCAGCTGGTACTTGATAGGTGAGTTGGGATACAGAGCGAATTCCTGGTACATGATGCTTGTTCTTCTGCGAAGTTCCATCCTTTTCGGACTGTAATGGGCCACGTCAATCCACTCATCATTTAGCAAAAAATTGATATCGCCATCATCAGGATAGATTAGCCCGTCCATGGCATGAAGCAGCGTGGTCTTGCCGGCACCGCTGGGTCCGGTCAGGGCCACAATCTCGCCTTTCTTGAAATCAATATTCATGTCCTCTATATCAAGCACTTCTCCCTGACGCACCAGATAATACCGCTGGCAAAGGTCTCTTACCTTGATAACCACCTTATCCTCTTTCAATTCAGGTAATGCCACATCGGGTTTCATTTTAACCAGGAAATCTTTGATAAGAGAATCGGGTTTACCTTCTCCCACTACCTTACCCCCTTCCATCCAGATCACCCTGTTGGCAAGGTAACTGTGTATCTCTGGCAGGTGGGAGACTATGATTACCTTGACACCAGTATGTTCCTGTACCTTCTTAATTGTGTCCAGCACTTCCTGTTTGGTGGCGGGACATGTCATGGTGGCAGGTTCGTCCAGCAGCAACAGACTTGGATTGGCAGCTAGCTGTCGTGCAATAAGCAGCCTCTGTTTTTCTCCGCCACTAAGCACCATAGAAAAATGTTCGGCCTTATGGTCAAGACCCACCAGTTTGAGATACTTCATGCTCTCTTCATACAAATCTTCATAATCAGGATGTTCCCTGGACGGCAACGCTTCTTGGCCTACACGAAGTGAATATAGGCGCCTGATGATATTCTCGATCGCCGCCCCGGGCCAAAGGCCGAAATTTCGTTGAAGATGTATTGCGGTCATACTCTTCAATTTCCTGAAATCAACATCAGGGGAATTTGGAGTGATAGACAGCCCATCCAGTTCTATCTCACCTTCATTGAAACTCTCTATCCCCCTTAGCACCTTCAATAGGGTAGTCTTACCACTGCCACTTTCCCCCATAATACCGACAATTTCACCATCGTTCACTTCAAAACTGACGCCATCTACTGCCCTTATACTGGCATCGTCCAGTTCATAATCTTTGACAAGATTCTTAACTTTCAACATGATATGTCCTCAGAGATCCTAATAGAAAATATTGTATTAATGTTCTACATCCAGATAATGATAATCTATAAGGTTTTATCCTGATGTTTTGGTAGGTTATATTTATTACGGTGTCTACTTTTTACATAAAAATAATATAAATGTACACAAACATATAAGTAAAGAAAACTGAAACAGTTAGTTACTCTATATGAACGTAAAATCAAGAAGGAGATAGATATGAGGAAAATATTTATTGTATTTTTAGTATTACTTACGATTTCAATCATTATTTCTGGGTGTGCAGAGCCTTATGAAGTAGAAACACCCGACACACCTACATCAACACCAAAACCAACATCGACGCCGAAAGTTACGCACACGGTAAACCCTGAACAGTTGCTCAGCGCCCCCTCGTGGACCTGGAGCAGCAGGATACGGATAAAAGAGGTGGACATGTCAGATGACGGGAATTACATTGCAGGTCTATCCACCCAGAAGGTCATAGTGAAAACACCGACAAAGAATTTGCTGGCGAACCTTGTGTGGAACAGTGCAAATCATATCTCGGTCTCTAGTGATGGCAGTTATATTGCCGTAGGCGATGATGATTTTTTCAAACTGTACGATAATGATGGTGGTGAGTTGTATTCGTATAACACCCAGGGTATCATCAACCATCTCGGTTTGTTAGAGAACGGAGTTGTTATACAGGGAGGCGAAAAGACACCTCAATTAAATGCCGTAGATAGAAATGGCAACGAGGTATGGTCATGGAACCCCGGTATCTCTACTGCAAAAGTACTGGACTTCGACTATTCTGCCGATGGTGAGAATATACTGGTAGGAACCCAGGATGACAGGGTGTACTATCTTTCAAGTAATGGCAGATATATCTGGTTCAAAGATGTTTCCGGTGAAATTGAAGATATTGAAATGTCAGATGATGGGGAAAGACTGTATGTGCTGACCGATGACAACACGATCCATTCCTTTGACAAATATGGTAACCAGAACTGGGAGAAGGAACTGGATGTGAACACCGTCGATATCGAGATCAGCAAATACGGAGACTACATACTGACAAAACCATTCAATGAAGCAAAGAGCTATTCATTCAAACATAAGGTCTATCTGCTTGACAATAATGGCAATGTAAAATGGATGAAACAGATGGGAACTGATGTGGGAGTTTTCGGTATCTCAAAGGATGCAAAGTATGTGGTTATCAGTGAAGACCAGGATCTCAGGATGTATGATCTGGCAGGAGACCAACAGGCCAGTTATCATCTGGAAAGTCAATACGGATCATTTTTCGTATCTATTGGCATGACCCCTAACGCTGGAAAACTGGCCCTGGGTACTACAAACTCGCTACTGGTATTCGGTTGAGGCCGGATACCCCTTTTATTTTATTTGAATTTTTTGTCATTCTTTTATCAATACAGCTCTGGCCGGTCCGCCATCTCCTTGCCCTATCTTGAGAGGCAGGCATGCAAAGAGGTATTCCCCTGGCTTTACTCCCACCAGTACCAGCCCCTCCACCACAGCAATACCCGCACCAAGCAGGACGTTATGTACGTCGTATTCTTCATCACCTGCGCCGATGGAAAGGGCATCGGTCCCTACGGTCCTGATATTGTTATCTGCAAGGTATTGTGCTGCGGCTGTTGTCAACCGTGCCCCGCCCCTGGCTCCCTTTAATACTATTATTTCATCCGGTTCCAGTAGACCGATATCATTTGGTCCAATGGTACCCTTAACGAGTGATACATCTATTATCCTGGCTGGACCTACAAGCATATCGAGGGGCATTTCATCGATACCTGGCCCTCCATTTATGAAGTGCAGGGGCGGGTCAACATGAGTACCGGTATGGGTGCCGAGCGTCAACGTTGAAACATTGTAGAGGTCCCCTCTCTCAAGTAAAGACATCCTGGTAATTATCGGACCCGGTTCACCGGGATACATCTCCATATCAGGCTGTATGGTCATTGAGATATCAATGACCTTCATACCACCATCTCGAATCCAATGCTCGGCTGCTGGAGTCCAAAATTGGATATCACGTCAGGATGTATCTCTCCCAATACCCCCACCTCCCTCCCGTTGGAGAGTATGGCTGCCCGCCTTCCCTCAAGAAAAGCAGGGTCATCGGTACTGCCAATTGTGTACTCTATCCCTCTCTCCCGCATAACCGCATCTACCAATGTCCGTATCTCAGTGAAGTTAGCTGTCGGGTGTATGCTCAGGGCCGCTAATTTCTGTTTTGTGGTGCCGTCTACTACTACATCACCCACTTCAAAGATACGCTGGGGCAGTTCACGATGCTGGTTCAGTGAAAGTATCTCCATCAGGTTCGGGAGGATGGTGGTCCTGAGCATGGTCTGCTCTTCGCTGATGGGATGTTTCACAGGTGTGGCCCTGCCATTAGGAGTGCGCAGCATATTGAGGTAATGGACCTTTACGCTGGTCAGTGTGAAAGGCATGACCTGATAGAACCCAAGCCCCACCAGTATCTGCATAATATCATGGTTCTTGATGGAGATCGGATGCTGCTGTCCTACGGTTATGGTCCCGGGGTTGGAGGGTGTGATGTTGTCATAGCCATATCCTATGATGATGTCCTCTATCAGGTCCCAGGTATGCAGGATATCGGCCCTGTACGCGGGGGATGTGACCTTAATGTGCCCCTGCCCGGCAGACGCCCCGAAACGCATTCGCTGCAGGTTCTCTACCATTTGTTCAGTTGTGAGTTCGAATCCTGCAAGGGAGCGTACTTCATCCTCGTGAAGTTCCCACTCACCTGGTGTCAGATCGGGCATAGTGGCCGTTCCTTCTATGCTATTATTGACGATCACGCTCTCGATGGTCCCGCCCCTCTCGGCCAGTGAGGTAACTACAATATTAAGGGCAGTATATACGTTTTGGTCCAACCCGGTAACATCAATGAAAAGGTCATGGCTATCATATTCTACCCTGGTCAGCTCTCCGTTGATTATAGGTGGAAAAGAGAGGACCTGGTTGTTGTTATCAAGGATAAGTGGATACTTGTCAAAACCTTCCATGAGATGCGCATACTTCACTCCTTTTGGATGCTTCTCCAGTATCTCCTGCATGGTCATTGGCACATCGAAATCCAGTGGAACGAAACTAAAGTCTGCATCAGCAGCCACGTATCGAAAAGGTGGTTTGACCTTGCTTATATCATGGATACCAATAGACACTTTCTTTCGGTCCCGTCCCAGGCCCCAGTGCAGGTCTTCCTGCAATCCCATCAGGCTCTCAATACTGTAATCATCGAATTCCAGCCCCCGTACCACGGCACAGCCCAGATAGGGGCGGATACGTTTTATCTCATCATCCAGTGTAATGCTTATATTGGACTCCTTCACCTCATATTCAGGCAGTCCTGTCTCTATACCCAAAAACCCCCTCATGCTTCGGGCCACACCCTCAGGACTGTACAGGTCAGGCCTATCTGGAAAGAACTCGATATCTATATGGTCTTCTTCTATCCGTTCAATGTCAGCCCCCATCATGGGGACTCGTTCTATGAATGTTTCTTTATCGGTTCTGGTAAGTTTTTCAATATCCTCGTAATATAAGGTGATTACTGGCATGTCCTGACTCCTATTGACTTGAGTATGAGATATAATACTTAGAATAAAGATTTTGTGATGATTTTATGTGTTCACTTTTTGTGTTTGTTCACTAATAAATTCCCCACAACTTAATAAATATCCTCATATAAAAAATCAAGTATATGTGAATGTTCCACTGTTTGGTTATTATTATACTGATAATTTTATATATGATACGAGTAAAAAGATATCAAAAAAAAGATACGCATTATGTATTCATCGGAATTGGTATTTGAGATTATTTCATTATCATTGATTGTCTTTTCAACAATATTGTTATTTGTCAATTTGATGACATGGAAAAAGACTAGTTTATCTGTACTCAAAGCTAAAGTGTTTCTTCATGAAAATTTTATGAGAAATAATTTTCTGTTTTTTTCTGTTACGGGAATTATCATTGGATTATCTATAGGGTTCCATATTTTAATGGAAATTGTGCAATTCGGTCATATCAAAATTCCCTCATCATATTATCCAATCTTCTTCTTTTGTTACTATGCAGGGTTGATAATCGCATTGGTCTGTTTATCAGTAATGGGTATTTTCTGGCGAAATATGCTTAAAAAAGGAAAGGAATTCGATCCACACAGCAATTAATTCTTATCTTCATATACCTGTTTTTTCTGAGGTTTGATTATTGCGACCAGGGCAAGATGGTCCTTGTGGAAGGGCTCCAGCTCTTTTGTGTCAAGTACATTAAATTCAGTGTATAGTTTTTCCAGTTCCTGGTTGAATACCTGTTTCGGGTTTACCGTGCTATCCACACTGCGGGCCTTGATGACCATGATAAGATGTCCACCCGGCTTTAACGATTCTCTGGCATTGGCAATAGCTATCCCGGCCTGTCCGGGTTGGGCCACATCCTGGTATATCACATCTACCATACCGGTAATAGCCTTGTATGAAACGGGTTTCGCAGCATCAGCAAGGATGGGAATTAAATTACGGCGCGGGATGCATACATTGATAAGGTCGCGCATTACCCTGGGTGCGAATTCCACGGCAAAGACCCGACCAGTTGTCACCATATCTGAGACATGGCTGGCAGTAGTACCTGATGCCGCACCCAGGTACAGTACACTGGAATCTTGTGCAATAGGAATGTTCATCCCCTTTTCTATCATGGCGGCCAGTTTACTGCGATGCGGTGACCACAGCCTGTATTCAATACCGTTCTTGCTCACCAGTTTTTCGCCATAGACCCTGGTACCGGGTACAAAGTTCTTTGTCGCAAGTCTGGTCTTGCCAATGTCCTGTATTGAATACACATTATACGGCAGCTTTTGCGCAATTACAGGCATCAGGATACTGTAATATCCAAACGTCAATAAGATTTTCCTAAATTCCTGCCATAATCTCTTATTTAGATAAGACCATAAGGAACGAAATAATAATAGACCCAATACAGATGACCAGATATTTTGAAGTAACCAAACGAGACGGTGCTGCCCGTATGGGCAAGCTGTTGTTAAAGGAATCCCATTCCACCCCATTGATATTGGAAGTGGCATCAGGGTATCCTGTTGTATATGCCGGCAGCTTATGGAGGCGTACCAATATTACACCCGGTGATGTGGATGAAGGTACACTGGTAATACTTCCTGACAAGTCCATGCCCCTCCATGCCAGGGCAGAAAAAGTTAAGAAAATGGTGGAATCTGCCAGAGAATCCAGGCAGGAATGGGACGATTGGCAGGGGGCAGTGGGCCACATCGTACACCCTGCGTACCCTGATACATCAAATGCTGACCTGTATGTCATGGGCTGTGCAAAACAAATGGAGCACAATCCCAGGGTATTGCTGGAGACAGTTACCTATATAAGGAATAATACCCCCCCCGATACTGCCCTTTACGCACCTGCCCTTGCCACACCGGAGAACCTTGCCCTGCTTATATACCTGGGTGTTGATGTGGTTGATGATACCCTTGCAGTGGTCAGGGCATTTGATGACATGTATATGATGCCCGGCGGCGAATACCGGCTTAACGACCTGTTCGAACTGCCGTGCGGATGCAAAGTATGCAGCAATACCAGTGCTGTAGCCTTAAAAGAAATGAAATCACCTCAGCGGGGTGAACTGATAGCACAGCATAACAAAGCCAGGCTTGAGGAAGAAAAACATATTATTGTCCATCACATCAGGTATGGACAGCTTAGGGAGTATGTAGAAGGGAAATGCCGGAGTGTGCCATGGCTCACTGCATTACTTCGCCTGGCAGACCAGCAATATTCATACCTGGAGCTGCGCACACCAACCTATCGCCGAAGTACCATGTACACTAATTCCGCCGAATCCCTGGACCGGGTTGAGGTCAAACGGTTTGCAGACCGCGTAAGAACACGGTTACGTCCACCAGAGACCTCTATACTGTTGTTATTGCCTTGTTCGGCACGCAAACCCTATTCCCTATCAAACAGCCACCAGTATTTCAATCGTGCCCTGGGTAAGTACAGGCGGGCATTGAACGAAGTGATCATCACCTCACCACTTGGTGTAGTGCCGCGTGAGTTGGAACTGGTATACCCGGCCGCGCATTACGATACACCCGTGACCGGGCAATGGGACCTTAATGAGCGCTCATGGGTGGGCGGATGCCTGCTCGATTACCTGAAAAACCACAGGTATTCCCATATAATTGCACATGTGGACGGAGCCTATCAGGAAATATGTCAGTCCGCTGCCAGTGAATTAGGGTTGGACATCACATACACAGGTAACGGGGAAGGTAGTGTTACTTCAAGCCAGTCCTTAAAAACCCTGAGCGAAACGGTGAAAGCAATTGTGGAGGGGGGAGGGTATATGCTGCGCAAACCAAAGGATATTACCATTACCATGCTGCAATCCATTGCAGATTACCAGTTCGGCAGGGGCGCAGGAGACCTGTTAGTGCCTGAAAATGCTACCATTAAAGCACCTTTTCCCAAACACCAGGTATATGACGGTCGCACCCCGCTTGGCACGCTGAATGCCAGTACAGGCGCACTCATCCCCACTCTTGAAGGTGGACGGAGGCTTATGGAACTGGGGACCTACCAGGTTCATATCGATGACTTCGTGCCAGGCAGCAACCTCCTTGCTCCGGGTGTGGTGGATGCTGACCCGGATATACGTCCCTCTGACCAGGTCATTGTAGTGGGAAAGCGGGCAATAGGTGTGGGCAGGGCATTGATGGGAGGGGACGAGATGATACGCTCGAGCAGAGGCGTGGCTGTTGACCTGAGGCAAGTAAAGGAGATATAAATGCGAATCTCATGTTCTTCACTGTTTTTATGGGATTATAGTATTGAGGATATTATCAAAATACTATCCGAAGCCGGGATAGATACTATTGAATTCTGGGCAGAGACACCCGAATTCTGGGAGCATCGCCATGAACAGGGAGTGGTTGAACGACTAAAGGATGCCATATCTGTCCTCTCTGATCGCTGTACAGTACATGCGCCTATACTTGATTTGAATGCCTCGTCGTATAATGAGCATGTTTGTGAAGCAACCATAAAGGAGACACTGTGGGCTATTGACCTCGCACAGGAGCTTGATGCATCTATATTGACCATACATCCGGGCAACAGGACGGTACAGCGCCCGCCAACACCAGAGGATTGGGCCCGTTTTTTCCATTACCTGAACGTTACCAACCGGTATTCGGTTGATGCTGGTGTCACCCTGGCGCTCGAGAATCCCACGCCCAGAGTGCAAAGTATGTGTCACAATCCCTCACAGATGGGAGGGGTGCTGAAAAAATATCCTGACCTGATGATGACCCTGGATATTCCCCATGCCATGCAGGCAGATGATGACAATGCCCTGAGGTTCATAATTGAACTTGGTGAGAGGATAGTGAATGCCCATGTAGGTGATGTACACAACGGGATACCGCATTTTCCTGGGCATTTAACCCCAAATCCAAATACTATAGCTATAATTAAAAAACTGCATTGCAGCGGATACAAAGGTGACATGACCATTGAGATAGACGATAAATTACTTGCCGGGCATCAATCACGGTCAGATAAGGTCTCAGTACTCATTAACGAGAAGAAGTATCTTATCCAGGCGTTGTCACAGTAGATGGCTTCAGGCCATTAGCCCGGGATGAAAAATGTTTTCTATTATTACAATTGTGCCGTAATTCTATTTCCAACAGTTTTAAAATAATAATAAGGTATAGAAAGTTTTATTTTATATTATTATAATGAAATATTAAAAGGAGTGTAATTATGAAAGATCAATCGGTTAGTGTATTGGATGTAAGAGATGAAGAATTTGCTGACACCTTAATGGGGTTAGGATTGAAACGAAACGTAGCTAAGGCCCTCACGTATCTAAAAAACATGGATGAGGTAACTTCCCGCGAGATAGAGATCGGGTCTGACCTGAGACAACCTGAGGTCAGTGTAGCTGTACGTGAGCTTAAAGGACTTAACTGGATAGTTGTCAGGGAAGAGAAAAAGCCTGGGAAGGGTAGACCGTACAAAGTATACCGTCTGCAAACGAACATCAATTCTATAATTGGGCAGCTTGAGCAGGAAAAGATAGGCGAGTCAAATAAAATGCTGGATAACATCCAGCGGCTCAAGCAGATCAACCTGAAGAAGAGTTAATTCCTGCTACTATTGAGTGGGAAAAAATTGTGATTTACTGCGAAGGCTGAGTTTCCTGGTTCAATGAACTGTTGAATACATGGATGACATCTTTGCCTTCCACGAACACAAGCCCATGCTCATTGGCATATTTCTGTGCATCTGCTTTGGATAGTGCCAGACCTGTTGAACCGTTCAACATCTCACAGATAGCCATGGCAGGAGTGATTTTGGCAAGGTGTGCAAGGGCTACTGAGAGTTCTGTCTGCCCGGTACGTTCATTTGCAAGACCCTCTGCAGCCCTAAGCAGTGAAACATGGCCTGGCGACCTGAATTTATACGATATGTCTACTTCCTTACCGTTCATTGCATCCTGCACCAGATTACCCATTTGAGTTATGGTCAGTGCCCGGTCACGGTCTGATATGCCGGTAAATGTGTCTCTGTGGTTCACCCACAATGAAAAGGAAGATTTTGAGTCATAGGGGATGTCACCCTGTTTTTCCACCAGTTTTTTTAGTGTTTTACCGTTGCCGTTCAATTCTGTATGTCGCAGGATGTCTGCATAGAAAGGAAGGTCCAGTTTTTGGGCTGCTGTGGGGTGTATGGCCACGCATATGAGCCCACCACCATCTTTTCGCATCTGGTAGATATATTCAGGTGTGGTATTGGTAGCCGGAATGACAAAATCGGTCTCTCCTTCCCTGTCTTCAGAATCAAAGAGGAGTATCATTTCTCCTTTTTTCAATGAATCGATTGCTTGATTCACATTATTATTTGGTATCTCCATTTTATGCACCTTCATGTGTGGGTAATGTCAGTTTCATTCAACAAGGACGGTAATCCTGCAGCCGTCTTTCAATTTCAGTTGTTCTCTCAGGTTATCGGGTGATATGATCTCAATGATATCTTCAGGATAATGTGTCCTATCAGGTATCATTATGGCACCTTTAGTTCCATTTCCTAATTTTACCGGATAGCAGCGCCCTCCGCCAAAAGTCCGGTTCCTGCTATTGAAGCCGTTGATAATTACATCGTCCTTTAACTTCAGCATGCTCCGGCATTCAATACTTTTCCCCTCAAGTTTTATGTTCAATGTGCCGGGATAGGGTTCAAAGCCCAGCAGTTCGACAAACTGGTCATGGTAACCTTTCAGGGTGGTGTAATACTGTCCCTCACCCAGGCCGGTGATGACCTTGCCGGTCAGTTCTATGTGCGTGGAAGGGCGGGCGAATATCTGTCGGTATTCCAGGTACTCTGCTTCCAGCACCTTTAGTCCATGTTTTGTGATCATGACCCGCTGACCTGCCTGGTCAACCTTGCGGGTGATATATCCCGCCTCCTCAAGCGCCTGCAGTCGCCTGGAAGCGGTCTGCGGGCTCGAAGTTATTTGTGCTGCAAATTCGGGTGATGATAATCGCACAATGCTGTCAATGCCCCCCATCAGTGCAAGTTTTTTTAGTGATGATATGTTTTCCATGATATCCGCCATTATTGAGATGCATATCAAATATGGCCTACAAACTATTAAAGATTGCTGATTTATTCAATCAAATGTTCCAGGTATGGCTTTGAGTCCTTCCTGGATGTCATTGATGAGGTTTTGAGGAATACCAACGATCACTTCATCATCCCCATACTTGCTGTGCTTGCGCGAACCCTTGCAGCCCATGGATATACAAAGGTTGCAGCTAATTGCAGGCCCAGCAGTGCATTCCCCACATACGGAAGCAGTACCGCCGCTGCTGAAATGTAAAGACCGTCCGTCATGATATGACAGGGCCTGGATAAGGCGCATAGCTTTTTGTGGTGTAAGGAACAGTAACATTATTTTAAATACGTTGGTCTCATCTGTCACAGGAAAAAGTTGGATCGAGCTGTATTGCTCATCCAGTCTGGTTAATTCTTCTGCCGCCAGGATGGCTGCCTCTTTGTTCTTATACCTACCTGAATTCAAATAATATTCATCCGGCGATGGTGCATCCCTTCCCAGCACATAGGAGCCAACTGGACAGGCCTGTTGTGAGAACGTAATGGATTCCCCCTCACGGGCTTTCTGGACAAGTTCACAAAACCGCAATTTATTCGTGTAATTTTCAGGTTTTTGGCTGAATTTAATACCTACTGGAAACCCATTATCCATTAATTCTATAAAGTTCTTGTATTTTCTCATTGAGTATAATTCTCGTTATATGTGTTTTAATATTATCGCTTTATTTTGCGTGGTTTTATAGTTAGAATATTATGTTTTTACTGATAAGAACGGCACAATACCAAAATCCAGTTATACAGTGAATATATCTTAAATAGATACGACTACAAATCTGTGTTAATCAGTGAAATCCGTGTCTTTTTATATTTCCAGACACTGATTAACACCGATTCACACAGATTTTACCTAAAGTCGGTGTCAACAAAATAACTGATTTTTGGAACAGTGCCGATAAGAACAAACAAATAAATAAAATTACATAGAAAAGTTAAATCGAGATGAGAACGGAAACAAAAATAGTAACCTATTCTTATTTCTTCCACCTATGATAGGGGAACTTCTCAGTGGTTCCAGCCCGCCGCTGCAATTCTTCAACCCTGTAATGTTGTTGATGCTGGTGCTATTATTCGGCTGCGGAACACTATTGATAAGAGAAGCAATGGTTAGATGGAACCTGCAATGGAGTGTCATTTTCCTGGCTGTTGCGTACGGTATTGTTGAAGAGGGGCTGATGGTAAAATAATACTTCAATCCAGGCTGGGTAGATATGGGAGTCCTGTCAGGATATGGTATGTATTTCGGGGTTCAGTGGACGTGGACCATTATGCTGACATTCTACCATGTAACTATCAGCACATTAATACCCATTGCCATGATTGGCATGTACTGGCCAGAATATGCAAGAGTACCACTGCTAAAGAAAAGGGGGCTTAGACTTGCATCAGCAGGGTTGGTCTTTATTACACTGCTGGGTATGCTTTTCATGGGCAGCCGGGAGAACGGCAAGATGATACCCTTCTACCCTCACCCGCTACTGCTTATAGGGAGCACAACGGTTGTAATAATATTAGCGCTGTTGGCATACAGGTATAGGAACTCCAGGATCACAATGGACAGATTTTCAGTGCTGCCACCGCTCGTATTTGGAGTTGTGGGTTTCATGTTCCTGGCCTTAAACTTAATTTTACCAAATGTATTAGCACAAAGCGGTACATCCGGGGTCATAACAATTGTATTACAATTGGTATTTTTCACCTCTGCTTTATTGTTCGCCGCCCATCAGATCTATCATCGGGATGTGACTAAAAGGCATATCACTGCCCTGGTCTTAGGTTTACTGTTCTTCTTTATTCTGTTTGGAGCATTACAGGAATTCAATCCTGGCATGAATCCAGACCCCACGCAGGGAATGCTGCTGGTGAGTACTGTTAGTCTGGTACTGCTGGCCTTATGGAGACGTACTGTTCTGAAAAATGAGACTGGATAACCATTTGTAGCATTAAAGGTATGTGTAAAATTATGAGTGACGAAAAATTTATCACGTACATCAAAGAACGCCTTGACAATGGACGTATAGCCGAGGCCATTGAAGCCTCGAAAATGGGAAATATATCACTTTCGGATGAAGAACTCAAAGGTTACATTTACCAATATCTTGAGAATGGTTGGATATCAAAGGCCATAGAGGGCGCCAAGGTTGTGGGAATTGAACTGCCTGAAGAACTGCTTATCGGTTGGCTGGGGAAATATCTTGAGGACGGACAGATATATTCAGCCTTGGATGGTTCAAAAGCAATGGGTGTGCCTCTTCCACAGGATAAACTCGTTGCTACCGGCAAGAAATGTCTTCTGGAAGGAAAACTTGCAAACGGTCTAAAAGCATATGAAATTGCAGACGTAACGCCACCTGAAGAAGAACTCACTATCTGCGCCAGGAAGTGTTTCGAAGAAGGGAAGTTACATGACGGACTTGACGCTTACAAAATTGCAGGTAAATCAGCCCCCGAGGATGAACTTGCAGTCTGCGGGGATTGCTGTTTTGAATGGGGTTTAGTGTCCAGTGGTTTAGAAGCATACAAAATGGCGAACAGGACGCCCCAAAAAGAGAAACTTATCGAATGCGCCAATAGATGTATGGTGGAAAAACGCAAGGCTGATGCGCGAAAAGCTATGGTTGAAGCGAATAAGATACAAGATTGAAACGTCTTCAAAGACTGAGTTAAAAGACAACTGAGAATACTAGCGAACAGTTTTTTGTTCTTTTCACCATCTCTTTCTCCGAAGAGTAACACTATTTTAAATTAATATAATATCTATGAATTAGTAAATATGTCTATTAATCGAAAATATTACGTGCTGATAAGAAAATAATCAGGTAAAATCAATGAAAAAATATTTCGGTTTGAAGAAATATGATATCTATCATGGCCGGTACTTTCTAGTTAAGGTTGATTGATATAAAACAGAGATAATAGTAAGAGACTGTCGGGAAAGTCGATATTTCGAGGTATTTCAACCAGACCTAACATTTTAATATGGCAATGCATAGTGATTTACTGTGTCAATTTTCATACAATATTTCGATTTTTGTACTTTTCCGACAGTCTCAGTAAATACCAAATAAAGTGGAGAAGAAAATGGAAGATGTGCTGTCAACAGAAGGAATGGAAAAGACCTATTATCTGGGAAAACTGGCAGTTCCGGTACTAAAGGATATTACCATCTCTATCAAACAAGGTGAGTTCGTGGCCATCATGGGACCGTCGGGAAGCGGCAAGACAACTTTGATGAACCTGATCGGCCTGCTTGATAGACCGACCAGCGGCAAATTCTTCCTCGACGGCGTGGATACATCAAGCCTATCAGACATGGAACTGGCAAGGATACGGGGTAAGAAGATAGGATTCGTATTCCAGACCTTTAACCTTATTGCCAGGTTCGACGCCCTGAAAAATGTAGAACTACCTATGATATACCAGGATATTCCCAAGGTAAAGAGAAAGGCCAGGGCCATAGAACTTCTGGAACAATTAAAACTCTCAGACCGCATGAAACACAAACTTCCAGAACTTTCAGGAGGTCAGAGACAGAGGATCGCCATCGCCAGGGCATTGGTCAACAGACCTGATATAATTCTGGCAGATGAACCTACGGGAAATCTTGATACGAAAACAGGGGAAGAAATCATCAATATTTTCAAAAAACTTAATTTGAACGGCATAACAATCATCATGGTAACTCATGAACAGGAAATTGCTGATATGTGTCACAGGATAATCAGGATAAGGGATGGATTGATAGTATGAGAATGATAAAGATAACTGGATTTTTACTAATATTAATGCTGGTACAGGTCTGATCAGCTGCTACTGATATCACTGTCCGGCCTTCAGTGATGGTGGAATACTCTGTTGACCCGGCATATCTTATGCCCGGGGATGAGGGGACAGTGACGGTCACACTGAAAAATGCAGCAAAGTTGTATTCATATTATTCTGCACCCCAGAATAAGGAATTCGACCTTACCGCACAGGTATTGGAGGCATCCCTTTTGGGAAATAATGAGGTTCAGGTAACCAGTGGCTCATACTATGATGTGGGACTGCTGGGATAGGGCGATACCATCGATTTTACCTATTCCATAAAAGTGAGTAAGGATGCTACAAATAGCACCCGTTTCCTGGATTTTGTTTTCATGGGCGGAGGGAACATGTATGAAGTCAAATGGAAGGTACCGGTAACCATCGATGCCACCGGGATAAAAATAATTAATTCCGAGATAAGCAAGAACGCGGATTATATAGTGCTGGACATAGCAAATGTGAGACCAAATACAATAAATGCTGTTACCATTGTTCCTGCAACAGATAATGTGGAGTTCCAGCCTGCCCAGTATTTCATCGGCACCATGGATTCTGATGAAATGTTCACGATCCAGTTCGATATCAAGCCCAAAGACGGAATTGAACAGATGGGAGTTAAAGCAATATTCAAGAACGGGAACAACTGGCACGAATCAGACAATATGACTGGTAAACTTATCAAATAAAACGCTACCATTCAGCTAAGGAGGGGAGAAGATGTTACTTATTGCAGTTCGAACCGGATAACGCATTCACCCACGACACCGGGTTTGTCAACGCCTTTCATTGCAACATTATTTTTCATACCCTTGACAATAGCATACTTGGACGTCTGGACAATAGGACAAGCTGTAGCTATTCCTTCCTGCCTGAGCATCTCGTTCCCATGGCAGATACCACATCCTTTTACGGTAATATCAAGGTCTTTACCTTCGATATCAACATTTACTTCCTTTGCGAATTCAAGTTCGTTCAGAAGGTATTCCTTGAATTCTTTCTTGAACGTATCTGGATCTTGTAGATCATCCAGTTCCTTAGCCAACCACGTATCTGCCATTAGGGCACCCACTTTAGCATTGACCTTTTTTGCATCGTCACCAAGTGCTTTCACTATATTGCAGTGGTATTGTTTAAAGAAATTAAGACTGAAGGTCATATTAATTCACCTATTTCTTGCTTGTTCGGTTGTTCCCGATTTCATTATTTCATATGATGTTTTACGGAGGACCAGGTTCTCACAATCTACGGGCTTGTTACATGAAATGACCTGAAGTTACTATCCCACGTGTCATGGTTTTGTGAAAAACTTGCATAACTTTTTATAAGTTATTGTATAAATATTTTCCTGAGATAAACACTACAAAAGTAGCTAATAGGCTAAAATGTACCATACATCTTATATTCCGCAGGTAAATCCCAAAAGTGAATCTTTTTAAATTACTTCATCCAT
>JAMJFQ010000033.1 GCA_023544605.1 ANME-2 cluster archaeon
GCTACAATCAAATCATGGTATTTTTATTTGTGATGACAAGGTTTACACTCTTGATCAAGATCCATTACTATCAAACGTCTGACCGGGAAGTGTCTGTCCATGCCGTTCTTGTCTTCATGGCGCGATTTAATAATGCATGTGCTCCGCAAAAGCTTATCAGCCATACATGGAAGACCAACCCCATGGTCTTTAGCAGGACATGGTCATGCCCCTTCGACCATAACCTGAACCCATATACAGGAACGATGGGGGCTAACAAGAATGCCATAAAAGGCAATGTAATGGAAGTAAACCATGCCACTTTACGGTTTAATGGGATGGGTGCTAAGGAGAACTCTGCCATATTCTCCTCCAGCCCTTCCAATGCACCTGAAAGCCACCGCACTCGCTGGTTATAAAGTTCTTTCAGGCTGGTGGGTCCCTGTTCACCGACCTTTGTTTCTGCCAGTACCGGCTTCTTGCCTGCTATGTACATTCGTTGCGTGAACTCCAGGTCCTCACAGTGCGCATCCTCATTGAGCCTGGTGTCGTCAAGTGCCCGGGCATCGATCACACCGATAAGCCCATTGAATTGTTCGAACCCGTCGAACTTTTCGTATAGATGGTAAACGTCCTCGAAAAAGGAATACTCAGCAGCGATTATTTTAGCTACCCATCCCTCCTCCTGATTGGTTATGTACCGCGGACCGCTTGCCATCACTGCATTAGCATCATTTTCAATAGCTTCAATGCACTTTACAATAAAATCACAATCAGGACGGCTATCTACATCGAACAACGCAACAAAATCAGTATCAAGTGTCCCGTCTGGTTTTTGGAATCTCTCCATGCCGTCATTGATAGCACCTCCTCTGCGCCCACGTGTATCACTGCGCTCAAGATACCCTACATCTTTGTCTCTAAGATAACGGGTGCGCTCATCAGGTCCATCCGGGCAGTCAACTATGTATAATATATTCAGGACAACACCCGTTTTTTCAAGATGTGATACTGATAATACGGACTTCTTTATTATTGACAACGGCTCAAAAGGAGCCACAGGAATAAGAATGGCGACGTCTTTCATACAGATATCCAACTGGTGCTAATGATTTATACAATTATCCAAAAATACATAAAAAAGAGGGAGTGAAGATACACCCCCACCCCCCCCGCTATAATATACTCCCACCGTATCAAATCTTGATGGGCCCAAATTAAATTATAGAGTAGCACTAATATATACTATAGTGTGAACATAGTAGCACTATTGGTTAATTATCATTAATGATTTTAATCCCTGTACAAATCCACATCCTTGAGTATTTTTACACTTACAAGGCCGCCGAGGACCAGATTGATGTAATATGTGATCAATCGCCATACTACCACCACAATCCCAAGTATGGAAACCGGAACCAATATGCCAAACAGCGCGGCACCGCCCAGTTCTGCGATCCCGCTTGCACCAGGGGTGATAGGGATAACCATAACGATGGTAAGGAATACCTGTACTGCAAATGCCATCATTATATGTGGTGGTTGGTTAAGTCCCAACAGTATCATTGGCACTATTAAGAATTCCATTATCCAGAACAACACAGTAAGCACGCTCCCAAGAACTAATCCTCTTTTACCGGTCCTTACAAATGTCCACAGGCTATTATGGAAATTCCACAGTTCTTTATCAATGAACTCCATGATATGTTCTGTGCGGTTAAACCGCCCCACCTTATGGAGACCGCGGGTAATAAGCGATGAAAGCCGGTCAATGAATTTCGGATTCATCAGGCCTGCAATGGAAACTACCACCATTAACAGTATTAAAATCTCGGCCCCTGCAATCACCGCATTCAAATCCCAGCTCATGAGTGATGCTTTGAGTATCCAGAGTGCAAAAGGAGTGGCGATCAATAAAAACAATGCATCCAACACCCGCTCACCGATCACAATGGCAGAGGCATCACCGATAGGAATATTTCCACTGCGGTTGAGGAGGTGTATCCGTACAGGTTCGCCACCTGCCATTGACGGGGTGATCGAGGCAGCGAACAGGTTGGATATTACTGCTTCTGTTGCATCTTTTATGCTGATGTAATGACCGAGCCCATCAGCCATGACCTTCAACCGCATACCCCAGACAAGATAGCTGCCTGTATGCAAAGCCATGGCCAATAACAAGTAACCAGGTTTCATTTTAAGCAGGGCGGGAAGCGTCTCAGGTCCTACCGTGAATGCTGTGAGCAGCACCAGGAATAGGATACTTAATATTAAAGAAATGACGAAGTATTTTTTTAATCGTTGCATGTGCCCGGGAGGATAATAATAATTATATCATATATAAACCTTGATAAGGTGCTCCAAAAATAATATTAAAGAAAAATTCTGGTGAAGTGATGCATTGGTCAGTATAATCCTGCCTGCCAAGAACGAAGAATCCTGTATAGGTGCCACGATAAAAAAGATAAAAGAGCTCGGCGACCATCTCCGGATAGTAGTGGTGGACGGTCACTCCACGGACCGCACTGTTGAGATAGCACGGCAGCACGATGTGGAGGTCATATATGACAATGGTCTGGGGAAAGGAGAGGCCCTGCGCTGTGCCTTTGACCACGTGCAGGATGATGTGGTGTTCCTGGACGTGGACGGCACGTATCCTCTTGGTACCATACCCCAGATAGTGGAAGCCTTGCAGGAATACGACCTTGTTATCGGTGAGAGGATGGAGTTTGACGGGGATGCCCTCCCGCGACTTTTCCTTGTAGGAGATGCTATATCCAGGGGTCTGTTCCAATTGCTTTATTCATCGCGGCTGGATAACCTTTCAGGACTCCGCGGTTTGAGATGGCAGGCTATTGAGAAAATGGGACTTGAATCAGACGATTTCGGGATAGAGACCGAGATCACTGCCAAGGCAGTTCGGCTGGGGCTCAAGATAAAAAAAATATCCATAACCTATATGGCCCGTACAGGCTCGTCCAAGTTCAGGCCGGTACAGGATGGTATGGTCGTGTTGCGGGCCATGTTCAGGTACAGGTTCAAATCCCTTTCATGAATTAAGTCATTTACATGAATCAGGTGCCTTTCATGAATTGTGTGAAGTATAATTAGTATAACCCGGATTTTCCATGATCTCTTTCACATTTGTGCCTTCTTCAATAACAAGTTCAGGCCAAAGGCTCACATTGGAATGGACAATGACATTATCCCGGATAACCACCCTGGGTCCGATAACAGTGCCTGTTTCCAATGTGCAGTTGCCACATATTTTAGTGGAATTGTCAACGATCGCTCCTGAGACGCTGGTGTTCTTTCCAATCTCCACATCATTGAAGATAATAGCAGACAGTATCCTTGCCCCGCTCTTTATGGTGCAGTTAGAACCAATAGAGGTGTAAGGGCCTATGAGTACCTCGTTTCCGATGATGGTGTTCTCCCCTATTATAATAGGCCCCACCAGCGCAGAGTTGGTACCTACCGTTACCCCGCTACCGATATTTACCGGTCCGAGAACCCGTGCATCCCTTATATTGAGATCCCCATTAATTATTGTGCCAGGAAGTTTTTCAAGTTTCCATTTACATGCCTGCCTGTACGCGGTTGCATTACCTATGTCAGTCCAGTGCCCCCTCACCAGATAGCCATTTAGCCTGTCACCCCTTTTCATCATTTTCGGGAACAAATCTTTGGCAAAATCAAAATTGGCTGTCGGAGGTATCAATTCAAGTATGGAAGGGTCACATACGTATATCCCTGTACTGGCAAGATTGCTGAATATATCTCCCGCATTTGGTTTTTCATGAAACCGGTGAATCTGGTTGAATACGTCCATATCAGCAATACCGTATTCTTGCGGGTCTTCAATTGGAAGGAGCCCGATGGTGACCTTTGCATTATTGTGTTCGTGGAAGCGGTATAATTCGCGAAGGTTCAGGTCCATCACGTGGTCTCCGCCTATAACAATGAAAGGTTCATCCTTCAAAAACGACTCTGCATTTTTAATACTGCCTGCTGTACCCAGTTTTGTCTTGTCCCGTACATAATCTATGTGGACCCCGAACAGGCTGCCGTCACCCAATGCATCCTCTATCTCATTACCCAGATAACCGATGGTAATTACTATCTCGCTGAAACCCTCGGTAGCCAGGTGTTCCACCAGGTGCACCACAGAAGGTTTATTTAATAAAGGAATATTAGGTTTGGGGCGGTCGAACGTCAACGGCCGCAGACGCGTACCCTCCCCTCCGCACATAATGCATGCTTTCATTTTTATACCGAATTCCAAAGGTTTTGGGAGTATATATAAATAACGACATTCCCGGCAGTGATGCCCTCCAACGTCAATACCTTCCTGCAAGTTTAGCGATGCCTCTATGTATCGCATGAATACTGATACTGCCGCCCAGGTACATCATGGGGCATCTTCCTGTAAGACATTGCAACTGGTACTGGCCGCATTTCTCCTTTACCTCTGGCGTTTTGGTCATCCAGTGTACCCAGATGTTATTGATACCCTTACCTGCCAATGCTTCTACCACATCTGCAGGTTGCAGGTTTGTAACTCCTATTACCGCACCCTGGATACCATCAGGAAGTGCGGATACCTCTTGCAGTGTCCCTTCGGCTGGTTTGTCTGAGAGGTCAACAATGTGGACGGTCTTGCCCCGTTTGGTAAGTTCATTTATTGTCCACTTCATTGCAGGTTTTGTCCTTGTATATAATCTATAAAATTATATATTCAAGTTAATCCGACTGAAGGGAGGATTTTCTTGTGTCCGTTATCACTGCGAAATTATTGGAATCCCAGAATAATTCATGTTCTGCTGGCATACTATTTCCACTCCTTGGATTTGGTTTGCCCAATACCAAGTAATAGTAATGAAAGCATACAAATTATTTTAATATTGTTCAATTATAATGTTTAATCCAGTGAAAATAAGGGGGTTGACAGGTCCAATCACTTGAACTTGTCAAGCAGCCGCTGGTAGAAGTCTTTCTTCTCATCATCTGATTTGCGGACCAGTCTTTCCACTATCAGCTCTGGTGTGCTCTTTGCTGCATAATTGTACCTGGGATTGCGGTCAACTATCAAGTTCAGGTCTTCGTCTAATCCCCGTGCCTCGATACCGTCGACCCGTACAGGCGCTGATGTATGCTCCATTATACTCTCTGCCAGGTGGCTTACAAATATGCCCACTGTATGGGGGTTATCGGCTAGCGATTCCAGAATTCCGCCAATAATCCGGGCCGATGCCCCCGGTTCAGTAATGGATTCAAGTTCATCCACCAGTACTGCCATTTTCCCTGTACCCCATACTACAGAGAATTCCTTAATCGTCGATTCAAAAGCACCGGCATCCATAGTACCTCCAGATTTGCCGAAATAGTATAACTCGTCCACCAGTCCCACTGACACCTGTTCACCCGGTACCGGGAATCCCATGTGGGACAGTATCATTACCTGGGCGACCAGGTCCAGCGTTGAGGTCTTGCCACCTGAGTTCACACCACTGAGCACAGCTACACGCTCTGGCGTGTACCCCACTGCCGCATTCCCTGCCCCCACTTCACCCAGGGCATAGTTCACGGGTTTGACGTCGCCCTGGAGAAAGAGGTTTGTACCTGCCTTGATATGGATGCCGGGCTTATCCATGAGTTCGGGTGTGGTAAGGTTACGCTCCCTGGCAAAAAGACCAATGGCAAACCACATATCCAGTTCCATTGCTCCCGAGACCAGTGCCCGGGCCGTTTCTTTCAGGTCGAATAGTGTCCGGGCCGCTTCCCTTAGCAAATCCATGCGGCGCTTTGCTAACCTACCCCTGAGCAATAACCTAAGTTTCTCAACCACATCCCTGTCTGCCTCTATAGAGGTCATGATGTCACGATTGAACAGGTCAGTAAGCAGAAGTGATTCCTTCTGGTCAAGATCAAGTTCGTCAATGATACCTTGTAGCGTTTCTTTTACGATCCCTGTGTACCGGCCAGACAATTGCCGGTCAAGCAGGTCTTTCACATCACCACCCACTGCATTCAGGAGGTCCTTACCACTAAGGGTGACGGTGCTGCTTTGGAGAAATTCCCGAAGTTGTATATCTGCGCTGTTCTCTGCGGTCTTTACACTATCATCCAGTCTATCCAGGGCGGACCGTATCCTATCCATCTCCTTGTCAGTCCCGGTCCTGATGTCATCATTATCACCTACAACATCCAGTGCAGATCCCAGGCGACCGACAGGTCCTGGTTCGATACCTGCAAACACACGTGAGGAGGTATTTTCAATTAACCTGTATGCCTGTATGGCAGAGGTAATGCTTTTCAGGTTCTGCGAAAAAAAGGCAATCTCCATTTCGGGAACTGCCTGCCACATTTCAAGGTCAGGCAGGTTGGCATAGTCAATTTCGGCATCATACGGTATGTCGACACCTTCCAGGGCCATTGAGGCCGTTACATGGTGGTAAGCGCTGGCTGCATCGGCAAGTTCGCGGGGGGATTCTGCCAACAGTATATCAATATCGTTGCCAAACCTTGCCTGGGCTTGTCGGTACTCTTCATGTCCCGCTGCTACTATGACCCTGTCCCTGACCTTTTTTGGACGGGCTGCTTTGATAGGTCTTACACCCGCAAGTATCTTTTTGAGGCGGTCGAGACCTTCTTCAACAGCGAATATGGTATCTACCATCTGGCATGCATACGCTACATCTCCCATCACTGAGGTGATCATATCTTTTTTGGATGAAGGTATAGGAAAATAGATATTCAACTTGTCCCTGGCATATTGCGTGCTGGTATATGATTTTATGATATCGAGGAGATGGCGGTATACCCTGTGTGCCTCCCTGGTCTTCAGGAAACTGTCAGGTGAGATGTTCTCATCTTTGAAAATAAATGCCAGAACCAGGGCAACGGCATTCTTTTCACCGATTCCGGGTACTGCGGCAATGGCTGCCACATCATGTTGTATGAATGCTTCCATTGCAGCTTCCTGGCTTGTGAAATGTTCAAGGAGGCGCCCGGCGGTCTTATCTCCAATACCGGGAATATCTCTTATGTCACTCATTCAAGATATCTGAGAGGGGTTAAACGATATATGGTTTATCCTTAATCCCATCCCGGCATTAACAGACACTATTAATACACAGGAAACAATCCAGATTAATATGTTTGTCGGGATTGATCACGGCACCACACACATGCGTTTTGCTTCAACAGATGGACGTGAATTCAAACTATCGAGATACCAGGCTGCCATAATGGGTCCTGAGGAATTGAAAGAAAGCATCCTGAAGGGCCTGGGCACATCTGCATCTGACATACAAATGATGGGCCTCACGTATTCCATGGGTGACGGCATTGATATGATAACACCCATTGACCGGGTATCTGACAGGGGCATTCAATCCAGGCACGGTGCCGGGCTTCATGTGGGAGGGGGCACAAAGGTATATGATACCATACAGGATTCAGGCATCCCGGCAGTGGTGATACCTGGCCTTCACAGAGGCAACACCTCAGACGCCAGGTTCAATGTGTTCTCACATGGTGCAAGCCCTGAAAAGATCGGTATCGTGTACCATGCCCATAAAAAAGGACACGATAACATGGTAGTATCAGATGTCAGTTCCAATACCGTTACACTGGCAGCAGCACATGGCCAGTTGCTGGGTGCGCTGGACGCTTGTATATTTGCGCCAGGAATACATCACGGTCCCATTGACCTGGAAGGCATAAGGGATGTGGACGACGGAAAATATACTGCTAATGAAGCCTTCATCCGTTCAGGAGTGGCTAAGATGGCCGGGGTGCAAGACATAGAGGCTTTAATGGCTGCCTTTTTGGCAAATGATCCCAAAGCGATCCTTGCCCTTGATACTGCAGCATTGTTTGCAGCAATGGAGATCACTGCAATGAAACTGCTGCTCAAGGAAAAAGACATCGAGAATCCCAGCATCTTCATAGCCGGTTCACTCAGCGACATCAAATACGCCCGTGAGAGGATCGAGGCACACGTGGGCACAGGTGTGGAATGCCTGGGTGTATGGGCTGGAGCCCGGGGCTGTGCAGGTATTGCAGAAGCTGTCTACCTTGGTGCCAGAGACATCATGGGGATAGGCGTCGATATGGGGTGATCCGTATGTTATTCAATAGGTTTAAATCCTGAAATCTCCATATTGACTGTAATGAACATTGACCGCCGTCACATTGTCTCAATGAAGGATTTTACCAGGGATGAGATCGATGTTGTTCTGGAGCGGGCCATTAAACTGGAACCGCTAGCCAGGGGCGGCAGGTCAGATATTCTTGCCGGAAACATCCTTGCACTCCTTTTCTATGAACCCAGCACAAGGACACGCATGTCTTTTGAGACCGCCATGTTACGGCTTGGCGGGAGCGTGCTGAACCTGGGCTCAAAAGAGGCCAGCAGTGTTGTAAAGGGAGAGACCCTGGCCGATACCATCCGGGTAATAAGTACCTATTCTGATGCAATAGTATTGCGTCATCCCAGTGAAGGCTCGGCACGCATGGCCGCTGAATACGCATCAGTTCCCATAATAAATGGCGGGGACGGCGCGGGACATCATCCCACCCAGACCCTGCTGGACCTGTACACCATAAAAAAAGAAAGCCATCTGGAACAGCTGGACATAGCCATAGTTGGGGACCTGAAGTACGGGCGCACCGTTCATTCCCTTGCCTATGCCCTGTCATTATACGGTGCAAACATCACATTGGTCTCACCTCAACAGTTGAAGATACCAGACCAGATAAAAGAGGACCTGAAAGCCATGGGTGCCCGGGTCAGCGAGACTGAAAACCTTGATGAGGTACTGGACAGCGTGGATGTGCTGTACATGACCCGCATACAGAAGGAACGGTTCCCTGACCCTACAGAATATAGCAAAGTAGTGGGTGCATACAAAATAACAGAGGCTCATCTTGACAATCTCAGGGAGGATATGATAATCATGCATCCTCTTCCAAGGGTATATGAAATAGACGCATCAGTAGACGATTCGGCTCATGCCCGTTATTTTGAGCAGTCCTTCTATGGTGTACCCATCAGGATGGCACTGCTTACCATGGTACTGGGGGTAGAAGTGTGACCCTAAAAAAGGAAGTAAGAGTACATCCCATACGCGACGGCACTGTCATAGACCATATCAAGGCCGGACAGGCCATGAACGTGCTCAGGATACTGGGGATCACGGGGTCGTCCAGTGCAGTCATTTCGGTAGCAATGAACGTATCCAGCCAGGACATTGGGTCTAAAGATGTTGTAAAGATAGAGAACAGGGAACTGATGGAAAAAGAGGTGGACAAGATAGCCCTCATCTCACCAAATGCGACTATTAACATTATCCGCGAATTTGGGGTTGCCGGTAAACATCGTGTGGAATTACCTGAAATGGTGGAAAGTATGGTCAGGTGTGCAAATCCCAATTGCATCTCCAATACGAACGAACCTGTGTCGTCTAAGTTCGAAGTAAAAAAGGGTCCCATACGATTGAGATGCATTTATTGTGAGCATGTGATAACGGAAAATATTGTAGAACAATTACTTTAATGAGGCGGTTATGTGGTTGAGATTACACGGGTTCTCTTGCTGTTGAAAAATATGGTATATGAGAGCACCAGCCCCCAGGAGACCCTTCGTTTCGCAAAATACTACCGAAAAAAAGGACTTGATGTGGTAGTGGTATTATGGGGTCCTATGGGCGTTCTGTTGGGCAAGAAGAAAAAACATGGGTCTCCGGCTTATGATGATTATGTACTGGAATGTTTGAATATTGGCGTCAAGTTCAAAAGCTGCCGCATGGCATGTTCAATGATAGGGATTTGTGAAGAAGATTTCCTGGAAGGTATCGAAATAGTTGAGTCATTCGTAGTGGCTGAAATGTTCCTGGAATATCAAAAGGAAGGTCAACTTATCATAAGCTTATAGACTTCATACATTTTACTGGAAATAATCACTCAAAATTGTGAATGCAGAAACATTAATGGTTAATAAAATACAATTGTTCATTACTGGTATATGACAATTATCTCTATTATCGAAAAAACGAAGGAAAATATTAAGTATGACTTTATGTAAAATAACTATAATTTACAATAATTACTATTAGGAGCATGTTAATATGGAACTAACGCCAATTCAAAGGGAGATCTTAACTGCTTTAATTAATCTTTATCGACAAAACAAATCTGCTATTAAAGGTGAAATAATCGCTGAGGTCATTGATCGTAATCCCGGAACCGTACGCAATCAGATGCAGTCACTAAAGGCACTTGGACTGGTAGAAGGTGTGCCAGGGCCCAAAGGTGGATATAAAGCCACTGGCGCTTCATATGCAGCTTTAAATGTTGATGAATTAGAAATGGAAGCTGTTGTTCCAATTTACAAGGATAAAAAGTTCATGGAGGGGCTTACTGCTGCTGAGATAAGCTTTACCACCGTACGCCACCCTGATACCTGCAATGGTATCATCCGTATTCTTGGTGACATACGTGATTTTGACACGGGTAACATCATACAGGTAGGCCCGACACCGGTAAATAAACTGATAGTCCGTGGAAAAGTAATGGGACGCGATGATTCTTCTAATGCACTGCTCTTTTCTATCACAGAGATGGTTTCGCTGCCCAAACGTCCTATTAAAGACTATCTATCAAACAAGACCATTACCATTCCAGCTAATGCTACCATCCAGGAGGCAGCCAGGATATTTACCCGGAACAATATTCACGGTGCGCCCGTAGAGGATAAAGGCACTATGGTCGGGGTGATCACTTTTACAGATATTGGTAATACCCTTGCCAGCGGCAAAGTGAACCTGAAGATAAGGGAAATCATGAGCAAAGAGATCATTTCAGTGGATGGGGAAACTCCATTATATGATGTGGTCAAGGTCTTTGACCAGAAAAAGGTGGGACGATTAATGGTAACGGACGGGGGCCGGTATATAGGTATTATCAGCAAGACAGACGTTCTCCATGAGATGGCAGTCTATTAAGGCAAATTTCGTTTCATCTTTTTTCGTAAATCATAGACCCTTCGAACTCTATCCTGAATATCCTGTGATAGGGGATAGCTGTGCCCTGAATGGTTTCAAAAAATGAGCGACCTATGGTCCTGATGTGTGAACCCTGAATTATCATGGTGTCACCAGGCGCGCCCCGGTGTATATAATATATCTTGCACTGGGCAAGGTCAAACCCTTTCCATTTTATCTCATTAAAGACATCCCTGGGATTATTTGAGTGTATTTGATGCATAGTATTGATAGTCCGGTAATACCGATAATTTGATGAATAAATATGTCGTTACCATTATACTGATAAAAAGTTTTGTGAGTTGAAAACAGTGAAACATGAACTTATGGAAATATTATGCTGTCCCATGTGTAAAAGTGACCTGGTACTTACTGTGGACGAAGAGAATGATAAGGAGATCATTTCGGGGTCACTGTTCTGTGATAAGTGCAATGAGCACTATCCTATAGAGGACGGCATTCCAAACATGCTTCCACCCGACCTGCGAGAATGAAGTTTTGAGGCCGCTAAGAGTGCAGCAGATACACATAAACCGAAACCGTGTGGATACCATTGAATTTGACTTTCCTGAGATTGCAGTCCCCTTAAAAACGGGAGATGATTGTAGTTTTGAGGTTGTGATAAGCAATTATGGCAGTCCCACCCACGTGCACTTATCAGCTAGTGACAGCATCAGGAAACACATCAAGTTCCTGCAGGACAATCCTTATGTGGTCAATCAGGAATATATTCCTATCGTGGTAAATCTTCCCGAAGATATCGAAATGCTGGAAGGGGATATTAAGGTGACCACGGGTTACGGCGCACATACCGAAGCATTCAAGATAACCATCGGTGCAAAGCCGGCAGACTCCCGGTCCAAACGCATCATTGATGTGGACGAAAGACTTGGTACTCCGCTGTACATACCAAAGGCCATGGATGCGACAACTTCGCAAAGGAGTGGTGAGATAGATACTTATTCTGAAAATGGAGAAACTATGGGTGGATACGCTCATCAATTCGAGACGTTTATTGTGCCCTTGCTCCTGGTCCTGATCGCCATGGTGATACTGCTCGCGACGTTCACTTTTTCTATCATCGATAAACTAACCGGGGCGGTAGCATCATCTATTATTTTTATGGTTATCCTGGTGTATGCTGCCTTACATTTGTATGCAAAAAAATAATATGAAAAAAAGAGGGAAATTATGAAATATGTCATTGTTACCGGCGGTGTGATGAGCGGACTTGGTAAAGGAATAACAGCCGCTTCAATGGGACGGATATTGAAGAACAAAGGTTATGATGTCACGGCCATCAAGATCGACCCGTACATCAATATCGATGCTGGCACAATGAGCCCTTTCCAGCATGGTGAGGTTTTTGTGTTAAAGGACGGCGGGGAGGCTGACCTGGACCTGGGTAATTATGAACGGTTCCTTGATATCGAACTGACCCGGGAGCATAACATCACAACAGGGAAGGTGTACCAGACCGTCATCAATAAGGAGCGCAGAGGCGATTACCTGGGCAAGACCGTTCAGATAATTCCCCATGTGACCAATGAGATCAAGGAGAGGTTACGCAACGTTGCCAAGAGCAGCAAAGCCCAGATATGCCTGGTAGAAGTAGGCGGCACAGTAGGTGATATCGAGAGTATGCCGTTTTTGGAAGCTGTCAGGCAGTTGCATAATGAAGAGGAAACAGAGGATGTGGTCTTCATTCATGTGACCCTTGTGCCTATGGACCCCCAGGGAGAACAAAAAACAAAACCGACCCAGCATTCGGTTAAGGAACTGCGTCAATTAGGTCTTCACCCGGATATGATAGTTACCAGATGTAAAATGCCTGTACTGCCCGGTACGAAAGAAAAGATCGCCCTTTTCTGTGATGTGCCGGCAAAAGCGGTGATAAGTGCCCATGATGCCGAGGATATTTATATGGTGCCCCAGCGGCTTGAAAATGAAGGGGCGGCCGATTACCTGCTGTCCAAGCTGGGACTGAAATCCAAAGATGACAGTAAAGAGTGGGACCGAATGGTAGAAAAGATGCGCTCGACCAGCGGTTCTGTGGACGTGGCCGTGGTAGGTAAATATACTGACCTGGAAGATTCGTACCTGAGCATCAGGGAGAGCCTGAAACATGCGGGAATAGAGGTGGGATGCAAGGTAAATGCCTTCTGGCTTGATGCCGAAGATTTCGAGAAGGAACCCGGATCCATCGACAATCTCTCAAAGTATGACGGGATACTGGTGCCTGGTGGTTTCGGGGTGCGCGGGACTGAGGGTAAGATATCTGCTATACAATATGCCAGAGAGCACAATAAACCATACCTTGGACTGTGCCTGGGGATGCAAACCGCTGTTATCGAGTTTGCCAGGAATGTGCTGGGGTATGAGGATGCAAATAGTTCCGAACTGGCTGCAACGGACCATCCTGTGATAGACCTGTTACCTGAGCAGGAAGGTGTGGTGGACATGGGTGCCACAATGAGGCTTGGTGATTATTTTGCTGAACTGACACCTGGAAGCCTTGCCAATAAACTCTATGGAAGTGATGCGATCATAGAGCGGCATCGCCACAGGTATGAAGTGAACCCAAAGTATATCGATGAAATGGAAAAGGCAGGAATGAAATTCACCGGCCGGAACAAGAACCGCATGGAGATAGCAGAAATCCCTGAACACAGGTTTTTCTTTGCCAGCCAGTTCCATCCCGAGTTCAAGAGCCGACCCAACCGGCCTTCACCACCGTTTTTGGGTTTTGTCCGGGCCATGTTCGATAAGAACAACTAACACCTGTAATGTAGCTTTGGTGAGCAATGAAGGCGAACGTTGACATATCTGTTTTGAAAGGTGAGGTGCTTGCACCACCTTCAAAGAGCTATACCCACAGGGCCGTGGTCATGGCATCATTGTCAGGCCGGACCATTGTAAGACGTCCACTGCTGTCTGCAGACACTATTGCAACAATACAGGCATGCAGGGCACTTGGGGCTGTGATCAGGGAAGAGAATGATACTCTCATTGTCCATGGTGTGAATGGTAAACCGGTTACACCAGCTGACATTATCGATGTGGCAAATAGCGGTACCACACTGCGGCTCATGATGGCTGTCAGTGCCCTGTGTGATGGTACAACGGTACTGACCGGGGATGAATCCATCCAAACCCGGCCAAACACGCCACTGATGCAGGTTTTAAACCAGCTGGGGGCCAGCGTTCTATCCACCAGGGATAATGGGATGGCGCCCATTGAGGTAACGGGTCCATTGAAAGGTGGTGAGGCAGTAATGGACGGTAGCATTAGCAGCCAGTTTTTTTCCGCACTACTTATTGCCTGTCCGCTGTGCCCGGAGGGGACCCTGGTCAAAGTGGACGGTGAATTGAAATCCAGGCCGTATGTGGAGATCACCATTGAGATGCTCAAAAATGCAGGTATTGAGATCGGCCTGTTCGAAGATGATAGGGGGCACCTGTCATTTACTATTTTGCCGAACCAATCATACAAATTGTCCGATTACACGGTGCCCGGTGATTTTTCTTCAGTATCGTACCTGCTGGCGGCTGGTGCCCTGACAGGCGACGGGATCACGGTGGGCGGATTGTATCCGAACAAGCAGGGTGATGCTGCTATTATTCCTATCTTGCAGGAGATGGGTGCTGATATGGAATGGGACCGTGAGCGTGGTGAGGTTCATGTGAATAAAAGCCGCCTGGTCGGCATTACCGTGGACGTGAGCATGACACCTGACCTGGTGCCCACATTAGCAGTGCTGGGTGCGGTTGCTGGGGGGGAGATGGTGATAGAGAATGCCGAACATGTCAGGTATAAAGAAACCGATCGCCTGCATGCTATGACCGTGGAACTGGCCAGGATGGGAGTGGATATACAAGAGGAGCCCGACCGGCTGGTGATACGGGGCGGCAGCCTGCATGGTGCCCGGGTGAGCGGCTGGCACGATCATCGTATCGTTATGGCGCTAAGTGTGGCAGGACTGGTTGCCGGAGATACGGTTATCGATACGGCAGAGTCAGTGGATATCTCATATCCCGGGTTCTTTGATGCTATGAGGTCACTTGGCGCGGCTATTACCCTGCAATGAGCTATTTATCTGGTATCAAAATAGATCTCCTTACCCTACCGGTGAGCAGTGGAACACAAAGGTAGTTTATCAAATAGAGCGGTTGCCATCAGGCTCTTATGATAGTTAATTCACTCATATTTCATCAAATATAGGTTCTCTTTTCAATCCTACCAAGAAGGGATGCAATAGACTACAAACCACCCGAAAAGGTTAAAAGGATGTAATTACCTAATGCTCAATCACCAAAGTGGTCATTGTAACTTTGCTCGTGAAAACCTGTTGATTCCCTGAAGATAAGGTGGACTGACGTGATTGAAATAAGATTTTTCGAAGATCATTTTATCAGTATTATCCTTTATTCTCAGACGGTATTTCACTGAACCGATACGATTGGCCCTGAAGTAAATAAGATAAATCGAAGTGGTCCTGGCAAGTAAGGTATGTTGCCGGGTTGCTCTCGTACTGTATCGTGCATTATGAAGTGCATGAAATACCAGTATTAATTGCTGGAGATGGAGGACTATAAGGTAATGCTAGATGAACTGCAGAAAAGGAAATCTGATCTAAGGGAGAAATCAGAGGAACACAAGGAAAAGCGCAACGAACTCAATACACAGGCCAGTACGCTGGCTGCTAAGCGCAATGAACTCAATAAGCGTACAAAAGAACTCATCGAAGAAGCACAGGAACTGAAGACCCTGAGAGATTCCAATAATGAATCTGTGGGTGAGAATAAAGGACTGCGCGATGAATTGAATGAGAAAGCTAATAAAATTTATGCTCAGATCGACAGGATCAGAAAAGACCTGAATCTGAGTACCGGCCCATCCTTAAAGGAGATGAGGCGTGAAATTGACACTCTTGAATTTAAGCAGCAGACCCAGGTAATGAAGTCCAATGCGGAACGTGAACTGGTGGATAAGATAGCTCATCTCACCGAGGAGTTCAAAACCCGCAAGGCCCAACTTGAAGGTAACCAGGAACTCAAAGACCTTCTTGAAGAAGCACAGAAATTGAGGGATGAGGCTTCTGTATACCATGAAAAAGTGAAAGAATTTGCCGATGCTGCCCAGGAATATCACGAAAAGATGATCGTCACCTTCAAAGAAGCTGACAAGGTCCGTGCAGATTCGGACAAGGTTCACAAGGATTTCGTCAAGGTCCAGGAAACTGCTGATGAACAGCATGGCCTGTTCATTACAACCCAGAAAGAAATACGGGACTTTGATAAGGTATTGATAGGCCTTAAAAGAAAGGGCAAGAAAAGTAAGGATTCTGCTTTCAAGATCCAGGCCAAGAAGGACGCAGAAGATATCTATTCCCAGTTCAAGCTGGGAGAGAAGATCAGTACTGAAGACTTGCTTGCATTGCAGAGGTCAGGGTTGCTTTAATCGCACCCTTTCCTTTCATTATTTCTATCAAGTTCGTTATTGACCACTATGATACAGTGGTCAGCATGCAGACTTACCGGCCCCACATTCAGGGTCCGGGCACCTGCATCCATTATTTTTTGCTCCTCATCGGGTGTCATACCTACATGGTCGCCCAGAATGAATGTTGATGGTTGCGGCATCTCCTCCTTAATCACATCCCGTATATCGGTGCCGTCTTCCCTGAGATAGTACAGTCTGTTATCGTCACCCTTAGCGGCGCTGCTGTTTAATTCAGACAGCAGTCCTTCAAGGTCCCCCTGGCGCACCCACACACCGGAGGTGGATTCCCTCCACCGTGCTCGTGCCGTCAACTCGAGCGCTTTTTTGATAAGTGAGCCGCTGCTGCGTTCATCAGGGTTGAGGTAGCGTACATCCTGTCCAATGAACTTCACGATCTTAGGGGGTTGGGGTTCGCCCAGCAGCACAAGATAAACAACCACATCCCTGCGCAGGTCATGGCTTAAGAACAGTGCCGAGTTTATGCAACGGCACATGATATCCATCCTGCCGGCACTCCCAGGCAGGTCGTTGAGGCTGAACTGTCCGTCTGTTACGGCCTTGTGTCCTACTACAATGAACTCTCGCATGGGGTAATACAATGCACAAGGCATATATCTGTCTAACGCACATAAATTCAAGGGTACTATTATGAAATTACTGGCTCTATCCGACCTTCACGGTGATTACTCAAAAGTGGAAGCACTGGTGCAGCATGCAGGTGTGATCGATGCGGTACTGGTATCGGGCGATATTACCGATTTCGGGCCTGATGAGAAGGCACTTGAATTCATCGATATGTTCGATGTGCCTGTCCTGGTCGTACCCGGAAACTGTGACAAGCCCAGCATACTTGAGGTGCTGGATGGTTGCAGTGCCGTTAACCTGCATAAGAATTGCTACACCCTGGATGATACCTGTTTTATGGGACTGGGTGGGTCGAACTATACTCCTTTTAACACCCCTCTCGAACTGTCCGATGATGAGATCGAGGAGGCCATTAACACTATGCTTAGCAATTGTTCAACGATCAGAAACGTGTTGGTGAGCCATGCCCCGCCCTATGGTTTTGTGGATGAACTTCCCGTGGGGCATGTGGGCAGCCGTGCCATTGCGAAATTCGTTAATCGATTTAGCCTTGTCGTATGCGGACATATCCATGAGGCCAGGGGGACGGCTATGTGCGGCAATACGACGATAGTCAATGTGGGGGAGGCATCCAAGGGGTGCGGTGCAGTGATAATCATGAACGACAGTATTTGCGTGGAACTTATCGAGGTATAACCTGGACTTAAACCATGAAGATAGCTATCACAGGAAAAGGGGGGGTGGGCAAGACCACCCTGGCAGGGACACTGGCCCGGCTTATGGCACGGGACGGTATGGATGTGCTGGCAATCGATGCAGACCCGGATATGAATTTGGCATCGGCACTGGGTATTGAGAACCCGCCGCAGCCATTGACCGAGTACAAGGAGCTCATTGATGAGCGTGCCGGGGGTCCGGACGGGATGTTCAAGTTGAACCCGAAGGTGGACGATGTGGTGGAGCGGTTCGGTGTGGTCGGACCTGATGGGGTGAGGATGCTGGTCATGGGTACCGTGGAGCGGGGCGGGTCCGGATGCATGTGTCCTGCGTCATCGTTTTTGAGAGCGCTCTTGCGGCATGTGGTGTTCAAGGAATCGTCTGTGGTCATTATGGATATGGAGGCCGGTATCGAGCATCTGGGCAGGGGTACGACGAGGGGCATCGATTTGATGGTGGTGGTGGTGGAACCGGGAGCGCGCAGTCTTGAGACGGCTGAGAGGATAAAGAGGCTGGGCACTGAACTTGGTATCGGGACGTTCGCTGCTGTGGTCAATAAGGTCAGGGAGGAGGATATCGGTGTTGTGGAATCCCGGCTGGATGAGCTGGGGATTCCGGTACTGGGTGTGCTTCCTTATGATATTTCTTTGGTTAAGGCTGATCTGGAGGGGAGGGCTCCTGTTGAGGTGGGGGGGTTGGTCGTTGAGGCTATTAAGGGGATCAAGGGGAAGTTGAGGTAGGGTTGAGGGGGTGTGGTGGAGGCTGTCCTCTACGGTGGTTTTATCTTTATTATCACAAATTTTTTACAACTTCTAAATCCAATATTTCTTTACGTCTTTTCCAATCCGGCATAAGAGCGTCCATCATATTGTAGAATTTTTCATCATGATTTCTATGCTTGAAGTGTATTAATTCATGTAATATTACATAATCAATACAGAATTTTGGAGCATCAATAAGTTCTGTATTCAGTAAAATTGTTTTTTTGTTTTCGATACAAGAACCCCACCTGGCCTTCATTAATCGCATTGAAATTT
>JAMJFQ010000034.1 GCA_023544605.1 ANME-2 cluster archaeon
GGGCATGAACCGGGCCAACCCGATCGCAACTATCTGGGCCGGGGCCATGATGGTGGAGCAGATGGGTGAGGCCCAGGCTGCAGATGCTATTGTGGCTGCCATAGGGCGGGATATCAAGGAGGCAAAGGTGCTGACCAAGGATATGAGTGGTAACAGCAGCACTTCTGATGTCGGCGATGAGATTGTCAGGCTTATTAAGGATATGGCCTGACCTTGTGGATGTGTAGTGTATGCTTGAGGATGTGTAGTGTATGCTTGAGGATGGATTCTTAGTTAATTATAATGTAACAAATGTTAGCATTGTGTTAGAGGACGATTCCAGGAAGAAGGGTAAATAACCCCCTGTTCCTGCGAGGTATACACAACATATATATTATATAGTGTGGTAATTAGTCCACTTTGCCACGCCACAATAAATAAAAAAAGAATATTTCAGGATTATTATACTCGGAGGAACATTAATTGGCCAGAATGCATACCAGAAGAAGAGGACAATCAAGATCAACAAAACCTCTTAGAAAAGAAGTACCAGAGTGGGTCACTTTATCATCAGATGAGATCGAGAAAAAGGTAGTGGAACTTGCCAAGCTGGACAATTCCACCAGCAAGGTAGGTATTATTATGAGGGACATGTACGGTGTTCCTGATATCACCCTGTCAACAGGTAAAAAGGTAAGCAAGATACTGGAAGAAAGTGATGTTGCACCTGAATATCCCGAAGACTTTGTCAATCTTGTGACCAAAGCCTTAAGACTCAGGAAACATTTGGCCGTCAACCACAAGGACCAGCACAATAAAAGGGCACTCAATGTTACCGAAGCAAAGGTAAGGCGCCTGGGTAAATACTACCGTCAAAGAGGTGTTTTGTCTGTGGATTGGAAATACGACCCCAAGACTGTCGAACGGTTAATAACCCAATAGTTTTAGTTGATGGTATATCCATCAACTATTTCATCTATTTTTACTATTATTCCTTAGATGACATCAGCGTTGCTCTCTCTGGGACACAAAGTAGCAAAGGTCCTGGAAGGTTACAGTTTCATAAGGATCATTTCCCATAACGATACGGACGGAATAACAGCTGCAGGGATCATGTCCAGTGCATGTCTGAGGTCCAATATTATATTCCAGACCAGCATAGTCAGTGCCCTTAACCAGCAGGTCATAGACAGGGTCAATTCGCATGTATACGGCAAGAGTGGTGCCGTCCTGTTCTGCGATATGGGCAGTGGTCAGCCTGAACTGATGGACCAGGTAAAGGACGATATAGTCATCATTGACCATCACCAGATCGTGGGGGACCACAACGGGCATGTCCAGATAAACCCGATGATGGTGAATATAGACGGCTCACGATTTTTATCAGCTTCAGGCACTGCCTACTATGTGGCCCGTGCCATGGGCAATAATGTTGACCTGGCAGGGCTGGCACTGGCCGGTGCTGTAGGGGATAAACAGAAAATGGAACAGGCCAACGCCGATATATTGCGGGAGGCTGTGGAGAGGGATGTGGTGTGCGTGAGACCAGGTCTCAGAGTGCCCGATGGTGATGTGGCAGAGGTGCTGCTGACACTGACCGACCCCTATCTGGACACGGCAGGCGATAAGGCAGCTACCAAGCAGTTCCTGGATGAATTGGGTATCAGTGGTACCCTGCAGGATATGGAGATGGAAGAACTGGCCAGATTGGCCTCTGCCCTGGCACTGAAAATAGCCGGACGGGCAGACCTGGCAGCAGTCCAGTCACTGGTAGGGGATGTGCTGGTATTGAACCGGGAAGTGGTCTCGAACATATATAGTCTGGAATGGATGCTCAATTGCTGCGGAAAAGTGGACCAGCCTGCACTCGGTCTTTCCCTGTGCATGAGGGATGCCAGCGTATTGGATGAAGTGCGGACATTATCATCCAGATACCAGCAAACGGTAGTGGAACAGGTACACTCTGCTCAGGCCCTGGTCAAGGATATGGAGCATATCAGGTATGTTGTCCTTGAAGATGTAAAGGGAACAGGTCTCATTGGGGGTACATTGATACGCTATGTCTGCCCGGACAAACCTTTCATTACGGTGAACAAGGTGGAGGATATGGTCAAGGTATCGGCTCGGGGCACCCGAAGTCAGGTGGATGGGGGGCTCAACCTGGCTGTTGCCATGCGAGAAGCGGCTGCAGGAGTGGGTGGACAGGGTGGCGGTCATGACATAGCATCAGGGGCAAGTATACCACCAGGGACTACCGATGAATTCCTTACAGCAGTGAATACTATTGTGGGAGGGCAGCTGGCATGAGGATAAGGGGCAAGATAGTATTGAATGGTGAAAATGCACCTGAAATTGCTAAAAGGATAAGTCGCTCGATCGAACCGGACAATATGAAAAACATCACCACCGAGTATGGTGAGACATCGGTTACAACCTGTTTTGAGGCAGAAAAAATAGGAACGTTAATTGCCACTGTAGATGATTATATTATGAATGCAAGGATTGCCGACGATATGATAAAAGCAGTTGGAAAAGATACCAAAAAAGATAGCGAGGATGATGATTGATGGAGCTCCAGTTCAGGATCAAAGGAATGTTCAAGACCAGTGCCGACCCCAATCCGGCAAAGGATGAGGTGTTGGAGCTGTTGGAAAATGCCCGGACCACTATTTTGTCCAAAGGCGCACCTGAGGGGAAAGGTGCCCAAATAATACTGGTGGATGTGAAAGATGGCGGAGTTGAACTGGAAATAACATCAGGCAGGTTCGTAAGGGTACATGATGCTATGCTGCGGCTACGCAAACCCCTGGCAGAACTGCTGGGTAAGGGTCACCATATCGGTATCAGGGGTATTGACATATCAGAATATGTGGTAAAGATACCATCAGAAAAACCGTTAAAAAAATTGAATATACCATACGTTAGCAGCATGGAATATGAGGATGGTGCCATTGTACTTTCACTGGATGTAGGACAGTCTGAGATAGAGAACCGCATCCCTGACCGCATTATCACACTCATTGAGGATAAAGTGGCGGCCCAGTCCTACGGCGGCAAGGGCGAGCACTGGAACCTGCTGTGGGAAAGCGGTAAGAAGGAGCATGTGTTCAATGAGGACCCTACCCAGGAGATGATGAAGCAGGGCTGGCTAAAGCGGGGAGCCAGCAGGGGTCAGTGGATACACGGACCGCAGAGTGTCGCAGTGTTTAGGGCCTTTGAGCGTATCGTTATTGAGGAGATAGTAAAACCGCTGGGGTACAGGGAGATGATATTCCCTAAATTAGTGACCTGGGATGTGTGGCAGCGCTCTGGCCATGCCAAGGGTGTGTATCCAGAGATCTATTATGTGTGCCCGCCCAAGACCCGGGACCCCGAATTCTGGGAAGAGGTGGCAGACCATTACAAGGTGACTCTGGAGGTGCCTCTTGACAAGATCGCAGAGAAGATCGACAAGCCCATTGGCGGATTGTGTTATGCCCAGTGCCCGCCGTTCTGGCCATTCTTGCAGGGTGAGACCATGCCTGATGGCGGGCTGCCCCTGTACGTATTCGACCGCAGCGGCACGTCGCATCGGTATGAGAGCGGGGGTATCCACGGTATGGAACGGGTGGATGAGTTCCACCGTATCGAACTGGTGTTCATGGGTACGCCCGAGCAGGTGGTGGCCCATTCTGAGGCTATGCAGAAGCGGTACAAGCACATTTTCAATGATATACTGGACCTGGAGTGGAGGACGGCCTGGGTCACACCCTGGTTCATGGCGCAGGAAGGGCTGGCCGGACTGGCGACTGAGACACGGGTGGGTACTATTGACTACGAGGCTGTGATGCCGTACCGGGGCGAGGATGGCGAATGGCTGGAGTTCCAGAACATGAGCGTGAACGGGGATAAGTATCCGAAAGGATTTAATGTGAAATCCCAGAGCAACCAGGAGTTGTGGTCTGGCTGCAGCGGGATAGGGCTTGAGCGCTGGGCAAGTGCGTTCTATGCGCAAAAAGGGCTGGACCCGAATAAGTGGCCTGATGCTTTCAGGGAGATCGTGGGGGAGCTGCCTGAGGGGATAAGGTTCCTTTGATAAGGGATGAATACCTAAAAAACGCTCTACAGGCCTCGTTACATTTTGCAGAGGTATACCTATTAATTAGTGTTAAGATATCAAATTCAGGTCAATATTTTTTTTGTTTCACGTCCTTAAGTAACATCAGAGGACTCATCCGAAGGCTTTGGCTCGCTCTTCTTCTCCCCTGCCCCCTCTTCTTTGGCCCGCAGGTGCTTTGAAACTTTATCCATTTCATCTGCAATGACATTCCTGGTGGCTTTGGCCTTTTCAGAAATATCTTTCTGGATTTCGGTAGCCTTGTCAGGTGATGCTTTCTGGGCCACTTCGCTGCTGACCCCGTATGCGAGGGCACCCAGCGATATCAGCATATCACCAAAACCCTTAGCTGCATCTCTTACATTCTGTTCAATTGACTGGGAGGAACCTTTACTTTCAATATTCTTAATAGCCTCTTTGATATCTTTATATTTATTATCTGCAAAGGCTTCCCACTCACTGCTGTCTTTAGGTTCTTGCTCCGACATATTTATCACCAATTGAGTATTGTCCCCCCACAGATATTAATATTGCTAAAGGTGACCAGAATTGAAGATAGACCCCAGATGTGTTCACTGTCTCCTCTCAAGGGTGCATTACCAGGCCATGCTGTTGACCGATGATACCGATACCATCAACAGAGCCGTTATGGCTGGCCTGGACGCACTGCACCGGACATACAGGCAGGGTGAGCCGGCAGCCAGGATATCCACAGCTGTTCACCGCAGCGCGTACAGGGCAATGGGCGACCGGGACCCGTATCGGGAAAAAAAGAAGTTGAGCAGGAGATTAGCAGTGGAATTAATGCCGCTGGCAAGGTCGCTGGTAGGTGATGAAGTATCAGAGGAACATTTTCGTCGTGCTGTGGTGGCAGCTACCATAGGTAATACCCTGGATTTCGGGGTCGACGGGTTCGATGTCAATGAACAGCATTTTGAAGCTGAGTTCAGGCGGTTGTTCGATGGGGGTCTTGATGTGGATGATACTGGCAGGTTGATACACCTGCTGGATGATGTGGTATATATTGCAGATAACAGCGGGGAGGTGCTGCTGGATACCCTTGTGCTTGAACAGATACGAGGCATGGGGGGCAAGGTAACGCTTGTGGTGCGGGGTGCACCCATGCTGAATGATGCTACCATAGAAGATGTTGAGATACATGGTATTGAGGCACAGGTTGACAGGGTGCTTACTACCGGATCCAACGCTATCGGTGTGTGCCTGGATGAGGCACCATCTGAACTTGTGGAGGCCTTTGAGGGAGCTTCTCTTATAATCAGCAAGGGGATGGCCAATTATGAGACCATGTCAGAATATGGTTACAGGCCAATTGCTTATCTGTTGCGGACCAAGTGCCAGGCAGTGGCAGATGACATGGGCCTGGATACTGACATGCTGGTGGCAAAGCTGGTAGAACAATAGACTATCAATATATTTTTCTACAATGACTCAGTATTATACGTAGCAATATGACTACTGTCAACTATGTTATCGATGGTGGCCTCGTAAATAGATTGACCACACAGCGCAAATGGCTTGATTCCTACATACCTTCAGTAGTGGGGCGAATGAAGGGGCATGGGATCAATGTAGTCTTTGACAAAGATTCTGATTTCGATATTATGCACATCCATATTCCCATGACACTGGCCTATCGCCTGTCAATGAGCAATAATAATGGCAGCCACAAACCCAGCATATTCCATGGTCATATGACCGAGGATACCTTTTTTGTAGGGGGGAAGGTCAAGTATTTTATCAGGCGCTGGTTCAAGAGTATTGCCCAGAGATCCGATATCATCCTGTGCCCGTCAGTATCGGCAGCAGATTATTACCGCAATATTCTCCCTGGTATGGATATCAGGCAGTTGAATTACGGTATTGACCTTGACAGGTATGCGTATTCACACCAGGACAGGACAGCCTTTCGGCAGCAGTACGGCATTGAGGAAGACAGGTACGTGGTATCCTGCGTAGGCGGTATCTTACAACGAAAAGGTTTGGATGATTTCTTTGAAATTGCCACTCGTTATCCTGACATGCTCTTTATGTGGGTAGGTGGTAATTTTTATAAAAACCAGGGTCTTAACAGTTTATACAGTATGATCTCCAGGGAAGAAAATGTGGATGCACAAAAGGTGCCGGAGAATGTATTGTTTACTGATTATACCTCTGAAGTACCAGCAGCCCTTTCAGCCAGTGATATTTTCTTCTTTCCATCCAGACACGAGACCCAGGGACTTGCCCTGGTGGAAGCAGCGGCTAATTCCCGACCCATTGTTACCAGGGATTTGCCTGTGTTTCGGGAGTGGTTGAATCCTGGTCACGACTGTCTGATGGGAACGAATGTAGATGAGTTTGCGGCGCATATCAAGTCATTGGCCGATGATCCGGGGTTGGCAGATAGAATGGGTAAAGAAGCATGTCAGTCGGCCGGAAAGCATCATGATATCGACCTGGCATCCACATCACTGGCCGGAATTTACCGGGAATTAGCAGGCTAAGTTCTACAAGATGAGATATTGTTATTTGCTCTGGATAGTATTAGGTGTTTTGCAATGTCCGTTATAAACTATATTACTGACGAGAATACGGTAAGCAGGCTGACAAATAACAAGGCATGGCTTGGAACCTATATACCTGAAGTGACAAAGAGGCTGGAAAAAAAAGGGTTTGACATCGTTTTTGACAGCGAGGAACATTTTGACCTGATACATATACACATGCCGCTATACCGGGCCTACCGATTGATAAATGATAGTAACTTGCATAATGTTCCAATCATTTACCATGGGAATGCCACAGAGGACACTTTCAGTGTTGGTAGAGGCACCAAACATTTGTTAAGAAAATGGTTCAAAAAGATGGCCGGTTATTCTGACCTTATTATTTGTCCGTCAAAGTCGGCAGAAGAATATTACAGGGAACTCTTACCTGGCCATGCTATCATGCAGTTGAACTACGGGATAAACCTTGACAAGTATGAATATTCGGATGAAGCCCGAGCAGCTTTTCGGAAGCAGTACGGCATCGGAGACGACGAAGTTGTCGTTACCTGTGTAGGTGGCTTATCGGTACGAAAGGGTATAAAGGAATTCATCAACATTTCAAGACACCATCCCGATTTAAGATTCATGTGGGTGGGTGGGGAATATACCCAGCATCCTGGTGTTGACCTCTTTTACAGTATGTTTGCAAGGGAGGGGGATGTCAGG
Organism: ANME-2 cluster archaeon; assembly: GCA_023544605.1. Classification (GTDB taxonomy): domain Archaea; phylum Halobacteriota; class Methanosarcinia; order Methanosarcinales; family Methanocomedenaceae; genus Methanocomedens_B. The sequence continues at coordinate 7,291 of JAMJFQ010000034.1, forward strand.
GCCGAAGACGTACCTGACAATATCCTGTTGACAGGATATACACCGGATGTACCAGGGGCGTTGTCTGCCAGTGACATATTTTTCTTCCCATCCAAACAGGAGACTCAAGGTCTTGCACTGGTAGAGGCAGCAGCATGTGGTATTCCTATCGTCACCAGGGATTTGCCCGTGTTTCGGGAATGGCTCAGCCCGGGCATGGACTGCCTGATGGGCTCTACCGAGCAGGAGTTTGAGGAAGGGATTGAGCAGCTGATCAGTGATACTGATTTGAGGAAGCGGCTGGGTAATGAGGGGCGGAAATCTGCCGAAGCACATCATGACATTGAAAAGACATCATCGAGACTGGGTGAGATATACGAAGAATTGTTATCATCATAGAATACTTTCACTCCGCTTACCCCAGGTTTATATTGATAGGAATAGTCATAGCTGTTAACCGTGCACCAAGAAATAAAATAACTGTGCACCAGGAGAGATGATAAATGGATGATAAGATTACCATGATCGAGGACCTGCCCGGAGTGGGCCCGGCCACGGCAGAGAAGTTGAGAGATGCTGGATTTACTACTATAGAAGCCATAGCGGTGGCATCACCTGCTGATCTGGCTGTTAATGCTGAAGTAGGTGAATCCACGGCCTCCAAGATAATTATTGCAGCAAGAAGTGCGGCAGATGTGGGTGGGTTCGAGACCGGTGACATGGTACTTAACCGCCGCAAACTGGTAGGCAAGCTTACGACCGGTTGTGAGTCTTTTGATGAACTGATGGGCGGCGGGATCGAGACCCAGGCAATAACTGAATTTTATGGTGAGTTCGGCTGCGGCAAGACGCAGATAACCCATCAACTGGCAGTGAATGTCCAGCTTCCCACCGAGCAAGGAGGACTGAACGGTTCAGTGATCATGATAGATACTGAGAACACGTTCCGGCCCGAGAGGATCGCCCAGATGGTGGCAGGGGCTTCCAGACGCACCGGTGAGGAATATGACCCTGAGGAGATCTTAAAGAATATCCATGTGGCTCGGGCATACAACTCCAACCACCAGATCCTGCTGGCAGAATCAGCAAGCCAGCTGGCACAGGAGTTAAAGGACAGCGGTAAACCAGTACGCCTGCTTATTGTGGATTCCCTTACCGCCCATTTCAGGGCAGAGTATGTAGGGAGGGGCACTCTTGCGGACCGACAGCAAAAGCTGAACAAACACATGCATGAACTGTTGAGGTTCGGTGATCTGCACAATGCTGCTGTGGTAGTGACCAACCAGGTCATGTCTAAACCAGATGCCTTCTTTGGCGACCCCACCAAGCCTATCGGCGGGCATATCGTGGGCCACACTGCCACATTCAGATTGTACCTGCGAAAATCCAAAGGTGAGAAGCGTATTGCTAGACTGGTAGATTCACCGTGCCTGCCTGAAGGTGAGGCGGTGTTCTCTGTGACCATGGAAGGACTGGCAGAGTGAAGGCAGTAATAATCGACATTGACGGAACGCTCACTGATGAGCACAGAAGGCTTGACCTGGCAGCGACTGCTATCATCCGGGAACTTGATATCCCTGTAGTTCTGGCCAGTGGTAATGTGCTTTGCTTTGTGAAATGCGCCTCAAAGCTCATGGGTACCTCTGATATTATGATAGCAGAGAACGGCGGTGTTATATCCATGGGTTTTGACGGACCGATCCACCTGAGCGGGGACCGGGCGCGGTGCGTCCACGTACTTGAGATGCTGCGTCCTCACTTGGAACTTGAGGAACTGGATGCTACTGAGCGGTTATCCGAAGTGGCAGTGCGGCGCAATTTTGATATTGATGCAGCAAGGGAAGTGTTGAAAGGTAAAGGGGTAAAGGATGTGGAGCTGGTCGATACCGGCTTTGCCGTCCACATCAAGAGTGTGGATGTGAATAAAGGTACAGCGCTGCTTGAGGTGGCAGCATTGATGGGACTTGACGCCGGGGATATAGCAGCCATAGGAGACTCGGCCAATGATATTCAAATGCTCAGGGCAGCAGGTCTGGGTATAGCTGTAGGTAATGCCCCTCCTGCCCTGAAAAAAGCAGCCGACCTGGCAGTGGAGGGCAGATACGGTGTGGGCGCAATAGAAGCTCTGGAATATATACTGAGGAAAAAATGACGATAAACAAAAACTGCTATGTTTCGACTTCTGATTCCATGCGGCTCCGGCCCTGGGACAGGTTCTTGTCCACAACCACATAGTCCTTAATTGACCTCACCGAATCAAATGGTACGAGAATGAAATCGTCTTCAACATAATATTTCTCTTTGTCAAGTGCAATATCAGGTTTGATAACCAGATCAATGATCGCACCGCTGCGAACATCTATTACCATGTTATTTAATACTCCCAGAGTTATCCCGTCCGAGCTCATTACCTGTTTATCCCTGAGATTCTTGGCAAATATTTGTGTCATTGTTATCTCCTCCAATTTTTACCGATAACCTATATAAGACTTCTGTTCTGTTTTAGCCCCACCTTTAAATTGTGCCTCAAGCTGCTGGTAATATTCCTTGATATGCTCGGTGAGGGCAGGCCTGACCTTCTTCAATGCAACCCTGAAATGCTTCATCTCCACTTTTTCCGTGTTAAAGTCATCTCGCATGGCGATAATAACGGCCTCTCGGCAGATGCCTTCCAGGTCTGCACCTACATATCCATCAGTGGCATCAGCGATCTCGCCCAGGGCAACATCATCGGACAGGGGTATGTGTTTTGTGTGTATCCTGAGTATCTCCTCACGACCATCCCTGTTGGGGGGACCTATAAGCACGGCCCTGTCGAACCGGCCTGACCGTATCAGGGCCGGGTCAATCAGGTCGGGCCTGTTGGTTGCAGCCACTACCACTACGTCCTTTAGCACTTCCAGCCCGTCTATTTCGATCAATAACTGGTTAACGACACGTTCCATGGCCTTGCTGCTTCCATCCCCTCCCCTGGTAGGCGCCAGGGCATCCAGTTCATCAAAGAAGACCACACAAGGAGCGACCTGCTTTGCTTTTTTGAATATTTCACGAATAGCCTTTTCGCTCTCACCCATCCATTTTGAAAGTAACTGGGGACCCCTGATGCTGATGAAATTGGCGTTCGTCTCTGTGGCCACGGCCTTGGCGATGAGGGTCTTACCCGTACCGGGTGGACCGTAGAGCAGCACTCCTTTTGGGGGTTGGATACCCATCTTTCTGAACCTTTCAGGATTGCTCAGCGGCCATTCAATGGTCTCCAGGATCTCCCGACGGCTCTGTTTTAAGCCGCCCACCTCATCCCACAGTACCTTGGGCACCTCCACCATGACCTCACGCATGGCTGATGGTTCCACTTCCTTCAACGCATCCTCAAAATCTGATGCCGTGATCTTGATCCCATCGAGCACTTCCAGGGGGATATCCTGGTCAACATTGAACTTTGGCATATAACGGCGCAGGGCCTGCATTGCCGATTCCTTGCACAGGGCGGCTATGTCAGCTCCAACAAATCCATGGGTATAATCTGCCAGATGATCCAGGTTCACATCCTCATCCAGGGGCATGCCTCTGGTATGGATCTGCAGGATCTCCAGCCTGTCATCCTTATCAGGAACGCCGATCTCTATCTCCCTGTCGAATCGTCCCGGACGGCGTAGTGCCGGATCGATGGCATTGACCCGGTTTGTGGCACCTATTACCATCACCTGTCCCCTTTCCTCAATGCCGTCCATCATGGTCAGCAACTGGGCGACCACCCTGCGCTCCACTTCCCCGGTGGCTTCTGACCTCTTGCTTGCGATGGCGTCCAGTTCATCAAAGAATATTATACTGGGTGCGTTACTGGTTGCTTCTTCAAATTTCTCCCTCAAGCGCTGTTCACTCTCGCCATGATATTTGCTCATCACCTCTGGGCCGGCTATGGAATAGAAATTAGCTCCGCTCTCATTGGCAACTGCCTTGGCGATCATGGTCTTGCCGGTACCCGGCGCCCCGTGCATCAATATACCCAGAGGAGGTTTAATTCCCAATTTGATGAACACTTCCGGATGTTTAAGGGGCAGCTCTATCATTTCCCGCAGGCGCTGTATCTGATCGCCCAGTCCACCCAGGTCCTCATAAGATATCCCGGTATCTACTATAGTATCGTAACCGGCAGCCGGTTTATCCATGATCTCGATCACAGTATTCTCTTTTATGACCACCACACCTTCGGGCTGGACTTCCACGGCTCTAAGGTGAATGGTCTGCCCGATACTGACCTGGCTTAAGATGGATTGTGAGGCACTGCTTAATATCGGGATAATATCTCCTTTCACCACAGGTTTTTTCACTATCTGGCGCTTGACCAGGCTGCTGGGTTCTCCCCCCAGTTTGATCTTCTCGCCTTCTGCCGGTGCAAGCACCACTTTCTCGGCAACCTTGGGTTCGATCCTGGCAATGGTCAAATGGTCTCCCAGACCCACACCTGCATTCAGGCGGGTAGCCCCATCGATCCTGATAGTATGCTTGCCCCAATCCTGCCGCTCGGCCCTCCAGACCCTGGCTGCAGTACTTTTTTTGCCTTCCAGAAGAACCACATCACCCACAGATATCTGCAAGTTCTGGATTGTTGCTGGGTCGATGCGGGCGATACCTTTTCCGGAATCAATGGGGTATGCTTTCTCTACTTTTAGTTGATTAGAATCCAAGGTGTTACATCCTATTTTGATAGAAAATAATTATTAGATATTGTCCATTAAATACATAAAAGTATTTTTCCAATCAGGTCTATGTAAAATCCATAATGGATGACAATATGGAATCTTCGTCTAATGTTGTAGTATTCGATCCTTTCGCGGGTGCTTCGGGTGATATGGTTATCGGTAGTCTGTTGAGCCTTGGGGCCGGGCCATCAGAGATAGTTGAGGCAATGGAATCAGCGGCTGACGTTTCAGTTACCGTTTCTGAGGTGAAAACAGGTCATATACAGGCGGTGCGTGTGGAAGTGGTCCAAAACTCCAGTACCAGCCTGGAATACCATCAAATGAGGGAGCAGATACACTCGGCTGGACTACCTGCAGGCGTTAGGGAAGATGCACTGGGCATACTGGAACTGATAGGCAGGGCAGAATCCGGCGTACACGGGACGCCCCTGGAAGAGTTACATTTACACGAGACGGGACAGCAGGATGCTATTGCTGATATTGTGGGGGCTTCGACTGCTTTTCACGCCCTGGGGCTGTCCAGGGCACAAGTATTCTGTATGCCTGTATCAGTGGGAGGCGGGTATGTGGACACTGCACACGGCACACTGCCGGTACCTGCCCCGGCCACCCTCGCCGTGCTGAACGTTTCGAACTTGGTGTGGCGGGGGGGGCCTGTTGAGCATGAATTACTGACCCCGACCGGAGCTGCCATCCTGGCGTATTTCACGCAACAATACGGCGCTGTCTGTACTGTGTATCCACAAATGAGTTCATCAGCCACTGGTTATGGGGCTGGCTCGAAGGATACGGGCCTGCCGAACGTACTGCGTACGGTAATGGGGGAGATGGACCCTGCCCTGACCTTTGACCATATCGAGATGCTGGAGACCAACGTGGACGACGTGACCGGGGAAGTACTGGGCTATCTGGTACAGGAACTGATGGATGAGGGTGCCCTGGATGTGTCGGTGATACCGGCGACCATGAAGAAGGGGCGCAGCGGTTCATTGATAAAGGTGGTCTGCAAGGTCGGCGATTCCCACAGGCTGGCCCGGAGGATCATGGTGGAGACCGGCAGTCTGGGTATCAGGCTGATACCGGTAAAGCACAGGCTGATTGCCCGGCGCAGTATTATGCCTGTTGAGATACAGGTGGCAGGCAAACCTTACACGGTCAGGGTAAAGATGGCCTGCGACACATTGGGGAGTATCCTTGGCATATCGGCAGAGTTCGAGGATTGTAAACAGGTTGCTCATTCAACGGGACTCCAGATAAAAGATATTATGCGCAGGGCAGAAGAGGCTGCACGGCAACAGCTGGAGCTCGAATAGAATTATTTAACACCTATACTGACGGTAAGATGCCACAGATGAAAGACAAGGGTGAAAGTGAGCAGGCTGTGCTGGAGCGGCTCTCGAATTACAGGGCCCGGGACATATCTTATGACCGGGTCCTCAGTGCCATGTGTACCCATCCCCACCCGATAGCGGCCAGGGCCCATGAGATGTTCATGGAGGCAAACCTGGGAGATGCAGGATTGTTCCCGGGGGCGCATGAGATGGAGCATGAGGTCATTGCGATGCTGGGTGGAATGCTGGGGGATGCGGGAGTGCATGGTTACATTACCACAGGGGGGACCGAGTCCAATATTCAAGCCATCAGAGCGGCCAGGAATTGTGGTATCAGCGATAAACCGAATATCGTGGTTTCGGAGTCGGCCCATTTTTCCTTTGATAAGATAGCTGACCTACTCAGGGTGGAAGTGAGAAAGGCAGACCTGGATGAGGTGTTCAGGGTGGACCCTGCATCTGTAGAGGCGCACATAGACGACAATACCGTGGCAATCGTGGGTATAGCCGGTACCACCGAGTTCGGGCAGGTAGACCCTATCAGGGAGCTGTCAGATATGGCGGTGGAGAGGAGTATCTTCCTGCATGTAGATGCGGCATTCGGGGCCTTTGTCATACCTTTCCTTGACAAACGGTACGATTTTGATTTCAGGCTGCCTGGAGTATCATCAATGACGGCAGACCCCCATAAGATGGGGCTGTGTACCATACCGGCAGGCGGATTGCTGTTTCGGGACCCTTCACACCTCCATGAACTGCATACCCATACGCCGTACCTTACTGTCGATACCCAGTACTCATTGAGCGGGACACGGAGTGGAGCGGTGGCAGCGGCTGCGTATGCAGTCATGCGGCACCTTGGTCTGGACGGATACCGCACAACAGTGGAGCACTGCATGAAACTTACTCGCAGGGTGGTCGAGCGGGCCGGGGAATTCGGGGTGGAGCCGTTGATAGACCCGGTCATGAACGTGGTGGTGCTGGATGTGGGGGACACGGTGAAGGTGAGAAAGGCTATGGGGGCCAGGGGATGGTACACTTCAATTACGCGCCGTCCACTGGCACTGAGACTGGTAATAATGCCGCATATGAGTGAAAAAAGGCTTGAAGAGTTCCTGGATGACCTTGAACAGGTCTGCAGGGAACGAACCTAGTATCAGTCGTATTCCCGCCAGGTCCGGCCGCATTTGGTACACCGGAAGAAGCGGGTCTCACTTTCATCGGCTGACCGAAGCTGGCGCAGCCACCAGTAGGCAAGATTGTTGCCGCATTCCTCACAGACGACTTTAGAGGTGGGCAACCCTGCTGCTTCGTTACCTTCCAGGACCGTTACTTCGCGTTCCTGGAATTCCTTTTTTTCCACAACACCGGCACTTTTAGTCCTCTCTTTTTCACAACCGCATTTTTTGCACTTCATTTTACCGGCGGACGGCATCATCATACTTTTACACTTGGGACAGAATTCCATATTGTGTTACTTCCTGCTTTTATGATAAAAATTATAAGGTCATTCCAATGTTTAGACCCTGCTTAAGCATTACGCATGCTACCCATGTGGTATTGTTCTGGTCCTGTTGACCATCGGTTTCATTGCGGTCCCGACCCTCAGTGAGACCTGGGTCCGCACGGTACTGGGTCTGCCTATGGTGCTGTTTTTGCCAGGATATGCTTTGATTGCGGCACTGTTCCCTATCATCGTATTACCATCGATAATAACATTGGTGCCTACCAGCACATTATTCCCGATAGTGGTATTCTCTCGTATGAGAATAGTATGTCCCGTCCTGAAATTATCTCCTATCTTCACATCCGAATAGAGTATCGACCCGGAACGGATCATAGCATTACTTCCAATAGTAACACCATTGAATTCATATTCTGATATGGATATTTTCAACTTAGATATTTCCTGTAATATCTTAGCACTGGGATGACCCAGGGTAACATCTTCAAGGACCATGCAGTCTTTGCCTATAGAATTGATACCGTACAACCGGGCTGTTCTATCTACAAAATGGTCTGTCATTCGATCAGTTCCTATCCCTCATGAAATATCTGCCCCTCAAACGCAAAGACCTCTGTATCAGCCTCTAACCAGGCATCAGGGAACAGCCCCGCCTTCATGCAGGTCTGGCCCAGGAACTCCTCCACATCAAAACCGTGCTCTACAGCCACCTGAGGAAGCAATAATCCCGAATACGGCCCCCTCTGCACGATAAGCCCGTGCCTGCCCACCTCTATCTTACCCGGCAGGTCACGGGGCATTCCTTCCAATCGCTCTGGCATGGTAAGCACCGTAACTTCTATCTCGATATTCTCAAGCTCCCCCGGGGTCACAGGATCGAACCTGGGGTCTTCCATGGCCGCATTAATAGCAGAGATGATGATAGCATCACCCAGCGGCATGACTGGATACGGCCTTCCAATGCAGCCCCGCAGTTCCTTGCCAGTAGAGGAACGGCGGTTCAGTGTCACGAACACGCCCCGGTTCGCATAAAATACCGCAGGCAGGTCATCCGCTTTAATGGTCCCGCCATTGGCCAAATACTCAGTTATGGCCCTGCGTGCCATATCCAGTGCGATCTTGCCTTCCTCTTGCGTGAGTAATTCAGTCATATTTTCCCAATCGCAGGCCTATACGAACATACCATGAGGAAGTTCTTCTTTCTCCTCTACAATGATCTTATGATACGCATCAATAAAGTCCTTCATCATGATCTTTTTATCCCGCCTGCGTATCACGAACATCCCCGCCTCGGTCACAATGGCCTTGATGTCAGCACCGCTCAGTTCATCAGTGAGTTTGACCAGTTTGTCGAAATCCACTTTTTCATCCAGTGCCATGTTCCTGGTATGTATCTTGAATATCTCTAATCGTCCCTTTTCATCAGGCAAGGGTATCTCAATAATCCTGTCAAACCGCCCAGGTCTGAGGAGTGCAGGGTCCAGCAGGTCGATACGATTAGTAGCGGCAATGATCTTAACATCGCCCCGCTCTTCAAATCCGTCAAGTTCGGCAAGTAATTGTATCATGGTCCGGTTCACTTCGGCAGAGCCTGTGGTACCATCATGGGTCCTCCGGCCACCCACAGCATCGATCTCATCAATAAAAACAATGCATGGCGCCTTTTCTTTTGCCATCTGGAACACGTCTCGCACCAGCCGAGCCCCCTCACCAACATACTTCTGTACCAACTCAGAACCCGACATCCTGAGGAACGTGGCTTTTGCCCTGCTTGCGACAGCCTTGGCAATAAGCGTTTTACCGCCACCGGGTGGGCCGTACAGCATTATGCCCTTTGGAGGTTCAACACCCACATCTATGAACATCTGGGGGTCTGTCAGAGGTAGTTCGATCGTCTCGACAACTTCCTCTATCTCCTTATCGAGCCCACCTATAGAATTATAATCGATATCTGGGGCTTCAATAAGTTCCATCACTCTTGCCCGCATGTCTGCGGGTTTTGACATTAAACTGACTATACCAAAACCATTGTTCACAGCCACTCTCATTCCAGCTTCAAGCCCATCCTCTATTTCTGGTGGAATGTCTACCAGTACCTCCTGGTTACTACCATGCTGGCGCAGCAGGGCAGTATCCTCCATTACTTCCATTACAGACGCAATAAACAACGGTGGACGCTTCAACTCTTCGATCTGCTCTTTGAGTTTTTGTATATTCTGGAGGTAACTGCTGTTTGCTACTGCAGCATCGAGAAGCCTGGTCTGGAGCTGGTTATTCTGCTCTTCGGTCTGCTCGAGTTTCTTTCGCAAAGTTCTTATCTCGTTCTTTTGGTCCAGTTCCTGAGAAATGGCAAAATCTGGTCTGTTTGATGATTGGGTCTCTATTTTTTCCATATGCTTCAGAATGTGATATTATCCGATATAAACGTTAGTAACCTAATAAAAATATATTATACATGCAAATATATACTCAATAAATAACAACCTTAAAAATTGCCATCGTCCAATAGGTGCAATCCGAATATTTATAATATATGCGATAGATTTATGTATTAAATTATTATCATAATGATGTGCTAAACACGTCAATATTTTCAATAATATACCAATATGATGCCATAATGGAGAATCAAAATGGAAGATAACGTATTTGATTTAAATGACCCAGAAAGACGTGTTCCTACGGGAATTGAAGGTTTTGACGAACTTTGCGGAGGCGGGCTCCTGCGGGACCGCACCTACCTGATATCAGGCACATCGGGCGCCGGAAAGACAATACTGGCACTTCAGTTCTTATACAACGGAATAACCAAGTATAATGAGAACGGCATATTTGTAGCAACAGAAGAACGACCAGAACAGATCAGGGAAAACGGATTGATGTTCGGCTGGGACTTTAAGGAACTTGAAGAAGAGGGGCGTCTTGCCATTATTGATGCCGCGTCAACAAAGATCGGTATCCCTTCCCAGGAGAAATATGTTGATGTACGACCATTTGATATGCGTTCCATGATGGACCAGATCATAATGATCCAGGAAGAACTCGACGCCAAAAGGGCAGTAGTGGATTCGACCACTTCCATAGGGTTCTATCTCCAGGACCCTGCAAAGATTCGCGTGGAACTGCTAAAACTGTCCACCACCCTTGAGATATTGGGCCTGACCTCTATGATGACATCAGAGGTTGTGGATGATGATCATCCCAGCCGTTTCGGTGTGGAGAATTTTGTTACTGAGGGCACCATAGCCATGTATTACAAGAGAATGGAGAATGTAAGGGTACGCAGCCTTGAGGTCTATAAGATGCGCGGTTCTGACCATAGTAAAAAGATCCATCCCTATGATATCACCAGTGAAGGTATTGTAGTACATCCTCACGAAGAGGTATACACCGTATTTTAAGCACAGTACATTCAATAAAAGGTATAGTAGCAGTAGATACTACTGCTACGGCACTTTTTTTAAAAAAAACAGGTTTTATTCTGCGTACTCTACTTCATGTCCGCATTCAACACATTTGTAGATAACAAGTTTTCGGCCCAGGTGGTCAAACCTTTTTCCGGTAGGATACCTGAATAAGTTCATTTTACCTTCACATACCGGACAATATCGTATCATTTTTTTCCTTCCATGTAATTAGTTAACACTGCTATTATTTAATCATTTTTCTCATTTTTTTTATACTTAAAATCAAATACGATATTATCAATGCATATACTGCACGATGCGCCCTAATA
>JAMJFQ010000035.1:0-13572 GCA_023544605.1 ANME-2 cluster archaeon
TTACTGAAATAGATGTCAAACAGACACTCAAAACCAAACTCGATGTAGACTTTGACGACCACATAATCCTGGGAGCATGTAACCCGCCGTTCGCATACAAGGCATTGACTGCAGAAAGGGATATTGGAGTCCTGCTCCCCTGTAATGTGACTGTCTATACGCAAGATGGGAAAACTTATGTCAGCGCAATATTGCCAACTGTCCAGCTTGGGAAAGTAGGTAATCCTGAGCTGATACCAATTGCAGAGGAGATCGAGGAGATGCTTAAGAGAGCGGTTGATGCTGTTGCGGAAGAAAGCACATAAATGGATACCCGGCCCCCGTCCATTATTCAACTGTCCCGCCGCCCGTCATCCTTCACTCCATCTGCGCCCCCTCCCTGCACCTTACCCGGGGTCGGTGTTCGTGCTTATGCTTGTACTGCTCAACTAAACCATACAAATATTGCGGTGGCAAGTATAGCAAATCCAAGCACAAATAAACCTTTCTTCAATATACTCTGCCTCTTTTGCCTGGCTGCCGTGTTCCTTTCTATGGACTTCATAACGTAATCAAGGGAATCAAATGCATGGTCGACCCTTGCCGGCAGGGATCTGAACATCAAATAATAATTAGCCGCATCCTTCTGTATGGTCCTCGCAACCATATCAGGACTGAACCTGGCACGCATCGACTTCCCCACCAGTGCCTCGGCCTCATCCATGATATTGAATGCAGGGTCCAGTTTCATACATACATCCTCCACCAGGAACAGTGCCCGCTCCAGCCGTGAGAATATCCTTGGCATGGAAATATTATATTTTACAGCCAGCATCACGTAATTATCGCTTTGCTTCTCTCCGGCCTTACTGAAATGCTGCCTGGAGATAACCATATCCATATCCTCCTTGAAAGCATGCACATCAATGTTCCTATCCTTCACTGACCCGATCCTGAAGAAATAATCAGTAGCAATGTCCACATCTCTCTTAAATACCCCATAGAACAAGTTAAACAGGTTCCACTGGAGTTCGCTATCAAGTACACCCACAGCACCAAAATCCAACAGCGCGATACTGCCATCTTCAAGGGCTATGATATTCCCGCCATGGGGGTCGGCATGGAAAAAACCATCCAGATAGATCTGCTTCAGGTAACTATCACTTATCAATTTGACCAGTTTGGTACTTTTATCCCTGTCAATATCATGTAGATCCTGGATCTGGTTCCCATGAATAAATTCCATTACCAGCACTGTTTCCCTGGTATAATCCCAGAACACATCTGGTATCTTCACATCCTCGTTATCCTTGAAATTCTCTTTGAACCTCTCAATGTTCAAAGCCTCGCTCTTGTAGTCCAGTTCTCTGGTAAGCATATCCTTGAAATCGTCAAGGAATCCGTCAACGTCAAAATCCTTTCCGAAACCGAAAACGCCAAAAAGCAACCTTTTCAGGTCCTTCATTATCATCAGGTCAAGATTGATCGTATCGATAACATCAGGTCTGGCGATTTTCACTGCAACTTCCCGGCCATCTATCACCGCCCTATATACCTGGCCAATGGAAGCACTGGCTATGGGTTTTGTATCGAATTCGTTATACAGGTCAAGGATATCATTGCAGTGGTAGCAGAACGGACTGTGCTCCTCGGGCACGGTATCGCAGATACAATCTGCTTCAAAAGATTTCCTCATACTTTCAAAAGGCAATACTTCTACATCGTCATGCAACCTGTCCAGTTCCATGATATATGCTCTTGGCAAAAGGTCAGGTCTGTTGCTCAGGGTCTGGCCCAGTTTTATGAAAGTGGGTCCCAGTTCTTCGAACGCCTTTCTGAGTTTGACTGCATTGTTACGATATTTTTGGTCTATCTGGCATGAACATTTCTTATCAGAAACATAATCCTGTTTGATATCTGTATATAAAAGGGAGAAAAGATTGTATTTTATAAAAACAATAATTATCCTGAAATATCTACCTGATTTTTCAAACATGATACGTGAAAATATGAAACTGTATTATTTAAGTCTGTTTGCGTCATCTCATTCATTGAATATGGTTATCCATATCATAATAAAAATATGTCCGGAGTAGTTAATTCCGGACATAGCCAGTCTGCCACCCTGGAGGCTAAATAATTGGGTACGTTCACCAAGGTTAATTTTTGGATGGGATTTAAGGTAGACTTAGGCAAATGATACTATGATAGGGAACATTAACCTGATTTTGGTTTACAAATAAAAAACTTCAATTCAATTAATTTGCAAAATGAATACTGTCATAAATTCATGGAATAAAGGGTCCATCATAGTGATATTTTAAGGATGATATTTCCTGCCATCACATACTTTTCGGATGTTAAAAAATGTTATTTTGTAAACAACAATCCTAATAAATAGACCCTGATATAGTAACTTCACCTGAGAACAATGAGGATATTGCCATGCGCATCACCATTGAGTTTGATTTTATACAGAAAGATCTTCTAGGGGAACAGCAGGAGACTGATGTAGAAAATGGGACCACACTATTGCATTTACTCAAATCAGTGGATCGTTCCATCGAAGATGCATGCAGTTCTGTGGGAGAGAACCCCAGGCCTTTCAAGCTTTTGAATGAAAAAGGGGAACTGAACGGCTGCATCGTGGTAATCAATGGCGAAACCCCGTCCGGTCTGCTCAACTATGGCCTCAGGGACGGTGACACCATATCACTACTCTACGGGTACTGCGGCGGATAACATTATCACAGACCCGAGGGAGAATCCGTTAATCTTTTAATATATGTAAGCCTTTAAAATGCCGGATTTAGCCTTGGCTAAAATTTTTAATAAATAGAAAAAACCATAACCAATAGAGTGGCATATCCAATAACATTTATGAAAAAGGAGGAATTAAATGGATTCATCAACATTGTTATATCTTGCCCCCCTGGCAGGATTATTAAGTTTGGCATTTGCCGGGATTTTCGCTAAGAAGGTACTTAAAAGCGATCCGGGCACACCAGAAATGCAAAAGATATCAGGTGCTATACAGGAAGGTGCCATGGCATACCTGAACCGCCAGTACAAGACCATTTCCATAGTGGCGGTCATACTGGCCATAGTCATGTTCATCGCACTCCCGAAAGAGGACGCCCTGAACATGAAGACCACAATAGGGTTTCTTGTCGGAGCCGTGAGTTCGGCACTGGCAGGTTATATCGGCATGAACGTATCGGTCAGGGCTAATGTCAGGACCGCCCAGAAAGCCAAAGAAGGCTTGCAGGGTGCCATGGACGTGGCATTCAAGGGCGGCGCGGTCACAGGTCTGGCCGTTGTTGGTCTGGCACTGCTGGGTACCAGCGGTTTTTACATATTGTTCGGCGATGTTGACATGGTGATCGGCTTTGGTTTTGGTGCCAGTCTCATAAGCCTGTTCGCCAGGGTAGGCGGCGGCATATTCACCAAAGCAGCCGATGTAGGTGCTGACCTGGTAGGTAAGATCGAGGCAGGCATTCCCGAGGATGACCCCAGAAATGCCGGCGTTATTGCTGATAACGTAGGCGACAACGTAGGTGACTGTGCAGGCATGGGCGCCGACCTGTTCGAGACCTATGTAGTAACCGCACTGGCAGCCATGCTGCTTGGCGGACTTGTCATAGACCGGTTCCCCAATGCAATTCTGTTCCCGTTAATGCTGGGTTCATCTGCCATCGTGGCATCCATCATTGCAGTGTTCTTTGTCAAGATCGGTGATGACGGGAAGATCATGAAGGCACTGTACAAAGGCGTGGCTGTAGCGGCGATAATTAGTCTTGTACTGTTCTATTTCGTAACCGATATGCTGATGGGAGATATTAAATTCTATTATTCCGCCCTTATCGGTACGGTCATCATGGTCCTGATGGTAATAATTACCGAGTACTACACATCTGGTTCATTCAGGCCTGTGAAATCCATCGCAGATTCCTCACAGACCGGTGCCGGAACCAATATCATCACCGGTCTTGCCGTGGGTCTTGAGAGTACGGGCCTGCCTGTCATCGTGATAGCAAGCGGTATTCTGGGAGCATTCTACGTTGGCGGTGGTTTTGTCCCTGGACAGGAGATCGTCGGTCTTTACAGCATAGCCATTGCAGCAGCAGCCATGCTTTCCACCACAGGTATCATCGTTGCCCTGGACTCCTATGGTCCCATCACCGATAATGCGGGCGGTATTGCCGAAATGGCGAACCTACCTGAGGAAACCCGTAAGACCACCGACGCCCTTGACAGCGTTGGCAATACCACAAAAGCAGTTACCAAAGGATATGCGATAGGTTCTGCCGGATTGGGTGCACTTGCCCTGTTTGCAGATTATACACACAAAGTAGGATTAATGGACGATCCACAATTACTGAGTCTTTCCAATCCACTTGTGCTGGTAGGTCTGTTCATTGGCGGACTGCTACCATTCCTGTTCAGTGCTGTTACTATGAAAGCGGTCGGAAAAGCTGCATTTGAAATTGTCAACGAGGTCAGGCGCCAGTTCAGGGAAATACCCGGCATCATGGAAGGCACGGCAAAACCTGAATACGGTAAGTGTGTGGACATCGTGACGAGGGCTGCTATCCGTGAAATGGCACTCCCTGGCATAATGGCTATTGGTGTACCCCTGGCTGTCGGAATGCTGCTTGGTAAAGAAGCACTGGCCGGCATGCTTATCGGTATCATTGTAGTCGGCCTGATGATGGCCCTGATGATGGCAAATGGCGGAGGAGCATGGGATAATGCCAAAAAGCTTATCGAGGACGGTGCATACGGCGGCAAAGGCTCAGAGGCTCACAAAGCTGCCGTAGTAGGGGATACCGTAGGTGACCCGTTCAAGGACACCTCGGGCCCGGCCCTGAATGCCCTTATCAAGGTAGTGAACATGATAGCTATCCTGTTCTCTGCCCTGTTCATAAATTCAGGCCTGTTTTAAGTATAAAATAAGAATTTGAGGAAGGGGTATTCCCCCTTCCGAATAACTTTTTTTGAAAAAATATTTCAATTCAGGTACGATCACATCTTCTCACGCACAGGCTCAAGTATCCTGTTCATGTAATCCGATGCACCGGCTTTCAGGTCCATGGGGTGCAGTTCCTTTGATGCGAAGGCAGCTTCTATCTCCTCATAGGACCCATAATGCAGGTCACCGCCATACTTTTCAGGCCGCTGGATAGTAATCTCCTCATACCGTGGTATGATATGGTACCTGAATAGTGCAAGCACCGGATTATCCACAATATCACCCTCAGGACAGAACGCCTTATTGACCTTCTTCTTTACCTCCTTCTCGGTATCATCCATGGAAATGAAATTATTTGCAGACGAAGACATCTTCTTACCGTCCAGTCCAAGCAGGATGGGTGTATGGATACAGATTGGTGCCTTGTACCCCAGCCCCGGCAATCCTTCCCTGGCAAGCATGTGTATCTTGCGCTGGTCAATGCCGCCCACAGCCACATCCACACCCAGCATGGCAATATCCACGGCCTGCATCAGGGGATAGACCATCTGGGACACCTTTGGGTTATCAGCACTACGGCTCACTTCGTCCATACTGCGTTTGGCACGATTAAGCGTAGTATCCCGGGCCAGTTTCAGCACACTTAACATATAATCAGGCTCAAGCTGGTAATCTGAGCCATAGACATATTTGGTCTTCTTCTCATCGAGTCCCAGCGCAATAAAACAATCCCTGTTAAAATCTGCAATTCTCCGGACCTCTTCCATGGTCCCTTTCTCGTTCAGGTACGCATGGACATCTGCCAGCAGCACAGTTACATTGAACCCTGCATTTTGCAGGTCAATGAGCTTATTGACAGTAAGCACATGCCCCATATGTATCTTACCGCTGGGTTCATAACCTACGTAAGCGGTAGGAGAATCCTTTGATTCAATAAGGGCCTCAAGTTCTTCCTGTGTTACGATCTCTTCCGTATTGCGTTTGATAAGTGCCAACCTGTCCATATCTGTTCAACCACCAATGTGACTGCTGAGTACACTATTTTAGATAATATAAATATATCTACACGCAGCAGACGAGATTTTCTGCTACTCGCCAAGTACCTTCTTCACACTGTCAATAAGTTCAAAACGGCCGAAAGGTTTAGTGATATAATCTTCCACACCCACCACATGCAACCCTATCATCTTATCAATGGGTTGGGCCTTAGCAGTTAACATGATAATGGGTATGTCCTTCGTTTCTGCATTCTCGATGATCTCCTTGCGTACCGCCCAACCGTCCATATGAGGCATCATGATGTCAAGGAGCACCAGATCAGGTTTATCCATCCTTATCTTCTCAAGTGCTTCCTCTCCGCTGTAAGCAACTGATGTCTCATAACCTTCTGTTTCCAGGACCAATTTCACAAGGTCGACGGTATCAGGTTCATCATCCACTACCATTATTTTTGCCATAAAAAAAAATACTCCTCCGGCTTAAATCTATTTTTTAAAGTCATATTATTTATACCTATAAGTTTCAATATTAATGATTTACCGGCAGGATTATGTGGAAAACACTTCCCATGCCGTCAACCTCATTGTTCCGTACCCATATAGTACCTTTATGCCATTCAACTATCTTTTTGCTAATAGCAAGACCCAGACCGGTTCCTCCGTACTTACGGGTGGAACTGGCATCTACCTGATAGAAACGGTCAAACACCCGTTCAAATTCATTATCAGGAATCCCAATCCCGGTGTCCCTCACCTCAATATGGATATGATAATTATCCTCTGAATATGCTTTTATCGACACCTTACCACCTTTATCAGTGAATTTTATCGTGTTCTCTATGAGGTTTTTGAATACCTGCTCCAGTGCATAAACATCAGCTTCCAGTGTCAGTTCTTCCCTTACCTCGCTCGTTATAGAGATATGCTTATCACTGGCTATTTTAGTAAAATCAGCGATCACATTATCAATAATTTCCTTTAATTTAACCACTTCCGCCTTATATTCTATCTGGTCATATTTGGATAGGTCCAGTACATTTGATATCAACCGGGTCAACCGGTCCACATTCCTCTGTACTACACTCAGACCCTTACGCTGCATATTTGTAGTGTGACCCAATGTGCCGTCCTGCATTAGTTCTGTATATCCTTTGATAGAGGTCAAAGGGGTGCGTATCTCGTGGGATATATTGGCAATCAGTTCAGATTTCATCCTGTCAAGCTGCTGGAGTTCCTCATAAGCAATCCCAAGTTTCTCATAGGACTCCCTCAGCTCTATCTCAAGTGTCATTTGTTCAGTAACATCCCTGCGTATCATCACCTGACCTGTGATGTTATCTTGCTCGTCCCTCAACGGTGAACCCGATATCTCATAATAGGACGTTACACCTTCCTCATTACTTTTGGTATGGATCGTCCGCATTATAACTCCCGTCTCCAGAGATATAACAGCAGGGCAGTCATCACACACCTCACTTTTTCCTTCATACACCTCATAGCAAAATTGCCCGATAATATCCTCACCGTACAAGTCTTTTGCCAGTTTATTTGCAAAGATGATCTTCATATCCGTATCCTGGGCACTGGCAACATCACTTATGCTCTCAAATATGGTCTCTATCTCTTTCTTGGATGAGATCAGTTCAGCCATTGTATGCTGTAATTCTTTCGCCATTGCATTGAACGAATTGGCAAGTTTCTCAATTTCATCCTTTGTATCGACATGTATCTCTGTAAATTCACCTTTGGCCATTGACTCAGTGCCCTTTATCAATTTATTGATTGGCCTGGTGATGGATCTGGCATAGTAACGTGAGATGAACATGGAGAGCACAAATCCCACAAAGAGAAAACCCAGATATGCCCATAGTATCCTGTACCCCGCATCGATATACGGTTTCTCAAGAATACCTACATACAATATGCCTATGATATCACCGTTAAAATTGTAAATCGGCTTATAGGCAGTAACATACCAGGCGTTCACCACAAATGCCCTGTCCTTCCAGTACTCTCCCCTCTCAAGCACTGCTTCATTGACCTCTTTAGATACCCTGGTAGTTATGGCCCTTTTATCTGTATCTGTAGGCACATTAGTGGATATCCTGAAATCTTCCTGGAATATAGTAGCAGTACCCATATCCCTGCCGCCATACACCTCTCCCTTATATAAGGCGTCCTTTATTATGTCAACGATCCTGTAATCACGGTTTATCAGGTCTGCCCCGTACAACACTCCAAGCATATTACCATCATCGTCATATATGGGTGTTGCCGCCATCAATACCATGCCAGACGTTGAGTAATCATCAAGTCTTTCTTTTGCTTTAGGTGTGGGAGTAAATTCCATGTATGCTTGATCGGCCAATGCCTGGCTTTCCATAAGCAGTTCCTCACGGGTGATTATTTCAGTGGATGATACTGTTGAACCGTTCAATGCATACCGGATAAGAATGTTCTCTGCCACATTATCCCCGAATACATCAGGATTCCTGGCCCTTGCAATTACCGTACCGTTCATATCGGTAACTGTCAGGATGTCAAGTTTATGGCTGAACCTTTCGTTATAGATCTCAATGAGATTCTGGCGAAGTAATGTGGAGTTATCATAGATCAAAGGGTCACGTATACGTGAAAAACCAGAGGTATATTCTACAATCTCTTCTGTATTAGTTAAATGTGTCTGGTATATGACTTCTGCTGCATCCAGATCATGGACCACATCATGCTGGATGTTATCCTGTATCATATTATTGAACAGATAGACTCCAACCCCACCAGCAATAAGGAACGACGCAAACAGTATAACTAAAAATGCATACGCAAGTTTTGTACTGATGGATTTTTCCATGTCTCTAACCCTTAATGATCATTGAAGTATCTCTTTTATTAGCCAACCCCAATATTTTATAGCCGAAAACAGACATAAAGTCACGCCTATCGACAGCATAATATTCCCAATAAGCTCTAACTGTAGCCTTTTATCATCTAAAATATTCGTCATATTGAAAATAAGATACAAATCGACCAGGAATGATATTCCAATAAGTATACCACCTAAAGTATAAAAATGGTATAAAGGTTTCATCTGAAGGGCTTCGCCCAGACGCTGGCTGAGTTTGAACAACACATAGACAATTACTAAAAGCGCAATAAGAGCGATTTCCTCAAATAACAGGTCATAAAAATGATGCATCAGACATCCCCCGTCATAGCCCGGTATAATTTCAGGGTCAATAATGATGCTAACAGTACACCTGACATTTCAATTAACTCTACCCATCCATATTCCTCAACAAATAGATGCAAAAACTCACTTAATGTCAGGATGGCAGCCATAATGAACAAATAATAATTGGTCTTGATATTGAATTTCTTCTGATAGAAGAACCCTATGGCTCCGGTAATAAGTATTAACATGCTTACCAGTATCCATGTATAGAAATGGAATGCCTGGGTCAATAATAAATAATCCAACATGGTGAAATCCCATAAAACTACATGTTATTTTTTGAATGCCTCTACAAAAGCTTGAGAGGGGGTTTTTACAGGATTACCTGACATCAATCCCGAATATTCGGTAAAAGGCAATTTGACTTCGACACCTTTCTTGTCAATAACAAGTTCCCGTATCTCTTTGTCATGGTTACTGCCCCTCATTTTCAGGACAGATATGGCTTTTTTCATCTCGCTCTCAATTTCAACATATCGCAGCAAGATTATACAATCCATTACAACTGATGTGCCGTTTGATGTGATAGATGACGAACCCATCAATTCAGAGGTCTCATTGGTGAACAGAGCAATGATATTTCGGGATGAAAAATACCTGGACAGATTAAAGACATATTCATTCAGGCTCAAATCATCCAACAATGCAGCCTTTAAATTATTTATGCCATCAATGACCACACGTTTGGCATCCACTTCCTCCACGAGACTTTTGATTTCAAGAGCCGTCTTGTTCAATTCAAGTTGATGGGCAGAGGAATACAGTATTCTCAGTAATCCTTCCTTTTCCAGTTTTTCCAGGTCCCAGCCTAAACTTCCGGCATTGTTCCGAAGGAGAACAGGATCTTCTTCAAAACTCACAAAAATGCCGGGTTCGCCCATCTTTGCACCTTCAACAATGAACTGAAGACTTATCATGGTTTTTCCGGTTCCGCTACCACCACTTACCAGTACGTTGCTGCCCCGGATAAAACCACCATTGGTCATTTTATCAAGTCCTTTTATTCCAGTAGTACTATGTTCAGACCCTAACTGTCCCTTTATATCTGGACGCAATGACGGATATATCTCAAGACCGTCATCTGTGATAGTAAAAGAATGCTTACCTGACAGATACTTCTGTCCTCTCATTTTGAGCACTTCCAGATACCGTACCCTTTTATCCCTCAATCGCTCGTTTGATAAGTATATAACCCCATCTACGATATAACTGATCTCATCTCTCCATATCTTATCCCCGGATAGTTCACCTGTGATCAGTACAAGTGAATTCCATCCTTTCATTTTAGTAAAAAGATTATAATAGAACTCCCTCTTCTCACCTTCATCCATCCAGCTTGTCAGCACGTTCACAGGATCGATGACGATACGGTCCGGTTTTATAGTCTCTATGTTACGTTCTATCTCCTGAATAATAGCCGAACTACCCTTCTTGATCTGGTCCGGGTCAAGAGGTACATATTTCACATTACCACTGCCCATTAAGGAAATATTATAAAAATTGAACCGTGACATGAAATTGTTGATCATGGCAATGGGTTCAGTTAGGGCAGTAATATACATGCAGACCTCATCTTCCCTGGCAGCATTGAAAAGGCTCTGCATAGAAAATGTGGTCTTGCCTGTACCCATGATCCCCGCGATCAGAACCGTAGATGGCCTGGAAAAACCTTCACCAAGTACTTCATCAAGCCCGGGAATCCCTGAAAGTACATGTTTCATAATAATCACTAAATAATTTCCTTTATACGTTCCACTGCTTTTTCAATTTCCAGCAAGATCAACCCTAAGCCTGCATCGGGCTCTGTCATTACGATAAGCAATGCCTTGGGACCGGCACCCACGCAAATCAATTTACCCGTCTTTGATTCCACGATCACCCTGTTGGGCAACCCTTTATTAAGTTCAGATGTAGCAGTTTCAGCAGCACCTAACATGGTCGCTGACATTGCTGCAAACGTTTCAGCCACTATGCCTTGAGGCATCTCCGAACTCATCAATAGGCCATCACGACTGACTATTGCGCATACTTCTACACTCCCCACAATTTTCAATTCAATGAGTATTTCCTGAAGCATTTCGGTTGTTGTAGTCAAGTTTTTTCCACCTTTATTATTTGACCTTCAGGTTGTTTGGCATCTCTTATCTGCCTGTATTTTGATAATAAATACTTGTTTTTGAAGGAGACATCTTATGACCTCGATTATATTAATTTGAATATGAGGTCATAAGCTTCTTTTTCAGTACTCCCTCCGCATTTAGATATAATACTACTATATGATTTTATCTGGGATAAATATTTATCATTAACAAAAACTTTATAGCGTGTAGCAAGGACCACTGCCTCGATGACAGCATTGAAGGCACGGTTTATCGGTCTTATCGTCTGGTGGTTAATATTACCGATTATGGGATGTAATTCTGCAACCAGGACATTACTGCCATTGTTATGTTCTGCCCTCAAGAGCATCCAGGCACTGCAATCCGTTATCACCGGAAAATCTTCACCTGTGTCTGTCTTTATGAATGCAAATACTTCCTCAGCCACATCAGATAATGCAGATCGAACGAACAGCACCGGGTCATAGACCATATTGGCTGCCAGCAGTCCAGTATCTCCGATATTGGTATAGGTTTGAGACCCTTTGTACACCCTCACCATGAGTTTCCCATCACGCCTGATCATGCCTATGGGTGCCGCATTGGGCTTGCCCAAGGCTGAGAGTGTTGTAACAATGACCTCATTGATGCCCTCCCACAATCCATAACGGTCCAGTTCTTTATTCAAACTTCCAGTCCCCCCATTAATGCCGCAAAAAGCCCTGCGATCATTATATCTGCAGTGGAACCCGGATTTATGCCGTCACGTATCAGTTCTTCATCAAAGGCGCGGAGGTCCTCCTTTGCACCATCGAATCCTGTCCTATCAATACTGCCAATGATGCTCTTTGCCCGGTCTGATACCTTCTGTGCTGTATGGACGTCTAACTTGATCTGGATAAAGGTATCAGGATTCTTTGATAGTATTTCCAAAAAACTCCATACTACTGCATCATTGATGTTCATTGTTCTCTTTTTCGCCAGAATACTGTCCGCACATTCGAAGGTGAGGAGGTACCCACTGGTCCATTCCCTTGCGATCATATCATAGGAAGATGATATTTCCATCAACTCGAACAGCGTGGTCCCCTTGCTCCTGATGGTTTCGATGGACGCGGGGTCCCTCAGGTCAAGGTCAGATACATCCTTTACTTTCACGCCGGCCACGGAGAAAGCCTTGTATATCTCGACCGCATCCTCTACGGTAGTATTTTGCACCAGTTCCAGGGTCCTGCGCTCCAGTTCAGGGAAAATGTAAGAGGTGCTTCCACTCTTGTTAACCAGTTTTCCTGCTGCCATTACCAGCGGAATGAGCAGCATGAACGCACCGAAATGAGTGTTCCCGCCCTTTTGCCACTTGCTACTCTCGATAACGGCCTTGTGTATGTATCCACCTATACCCCCTTGGTCCTGTGATGCCTGCTCAAGCACCGGGTATACGCTCACAGCTGAAGCCAGGAAATGTTCGAATCGGGTGTCAGGATAGTTATGGTCCCGATCTACATTACCTGGTTTGGGGGTGGCGCATACTTCCAATATCATAGCAAGCTGGGCATACTGGGCTATGCGGTAATTATCATAGGTCATGGTCACTGTATTTTGGCATTTTATCTGGTTTTTAAGGCATGATAATATATTATTATATTGTTATTGTTCTATTGATTGTGTGTTGTTGGGGGTTAACTATACAAAACTATATATTATTTTAGTACACACCAGCCAGTATAATTTCCGGCAAATTGATCCAAAGAGCGGTGTAAAAAATGAAAACGATGATACTATTAATGGCGATCACTATTTCTGTCATATTTCTGAGCGGATGTGCGGATAAAGAACCATTGCCAAACCTGGGTGCGGCTCCCTTGAGTGACCAGTATATTACCAATGCTATCAATGCGGATAACAAGGTAGTAGTAGCGCTCTTTTTATATCCAGGCGGGGCCCCATGCCAGCAGCAGCAGGTGTACCTGAACAACCTGCAGGCAAAATATGGCAACAGCCTTGTGGTGATCAATTACCCGGTCAATGATGTTGCATCGCGCCAGGCCATGAGCGATTACCTGATCGAGACGGTGCCCACCACCGTGATCATCGACGATGATGGCTATATTGTCCAGAAATATACCACGTTGACGGACGATTCTAAACTTGACAGAACAATAAGCCAGCTGGTTTAGTACCGGACATACATCCGACAGCTACACGGCTTTGAGATCGTGATCATCGAACAGCTCGAAGGTTTAGTACCGGACATACATCCGACAGCTACCTATGCCGCTGCCGTAGTTTACA
>JAMJFQ010000035.1:13672-18035 GCA_023544605.1 ANME-2 cluster archaeon
GGTTTAGTACCGGACATACATCCGACAGCTACCTATGCCGCTGCCGTAGTTTACACTAACCGTAACGTTTATATTTGTTTACAGTTATTGTAAAGCTGTGTCTATTATTACAATAACGGTTAAGGATCTGACCCGCCGTAAGGCTAAACTTCTTCTGGCTTTACTGAGCGTCGCTATCGCAGTTTCTGCTTTTGCTGCCATTACCACTATTTTCTCAGCCGCTGAGGATGGACTTTGGGACGAGGCATCCAAATACGGTGCAAATATTATCATAAAACAAAAAACCGACCAGGTCCCATTACTTGCCGGCTCCACCACCGTGGGCACACTATCCACAGGAGACAATTACATCAATGAATCTGAACTGGACCTGATCTGGACCATAGAATATAAAGCTAACATCGCCGTTGTGGCCCCAAAACTCTACGGGATCGTGGAGGTCAACGGTACGAAAGCAGTGCTGCTGGGCATCAATAGTACGCAGGAAAGCCGTCTGAAACCCTGGTGGAAGATAGATGGTGAATGGCCTGGGGAAGGGGAAGTGCTGCTGGGTACGGATATTGCCCAGGCACTGCAGCTTGGACCTGGTGATATTTTTACCATCAATACCCATCAAATGTATGAGATCACAGTGAGCGGTGTACTGGAAGGTACTGGTGCTGCTGAAGATGCTTTCATGATCATGAACCTGCACGATGCCCAGGATGTACTCGAAAGACCGGGGCTGATAAGTACGGCCGAGGTACGGGCCTTGTGTAATAATTGTCCTGTTGAGGAAATAAGCAGGCAGATCGAGGGTGCCCTTCCCAGTGTGGAAGCAAGGGCTATCAGCCAGATCGTCATGGGCGAGATGGCTATGATCGCAAAGACCAAATCATCTGCAATGGCGGTGGCACTGGTGACACTTCTGGTCAGTGCAATGACTGTAGCATCCACTATGCTGGCGGCCATCAATGATAAGACCAAAGAGATAGGCATCATGCGTGCAGTAGGTGCCAGTGACGGCCAGATCACGTCCATGGTGATGCTGGAAGGTACTATCATCGGGTTCATTGGCGGGATCATTGGGTTTATTGCAGGAACGGTAGCAGCCATGCTGTTCGGGCCCATGCTCTTTGATTCTGTGGTACAGCCCCTGTATGACCTGCTGCCCCAGGTGATCGTGGTATCCATGGTCATCTGTATGATGGCAGCCTATCTCCCGGCGCGCCGTGCCCTTGATATTGACCCGGTGGAGGTGTTGAGGGATGTCTGATATGCTCACACTCTCGGGCGTCACCCGGTCATATGACCTGGGCAATGAATCCATCACCATACTTGATGAAACAAACCTGAACATTGAAAGCGGCGAGTTCATTTCCATCATGGGGCCATCCGGCAGCGGCAAGACCACGCTGCTCAATATCATGGGCCTGCTGGATACTCCCACTACGGGTACGGTCTGCATCAGGGGTGAGGACGTGGCAAAGATGTCTAAAAAAGAGATCATCAACCACAAACGACGGACCATCGGACATGTGTTCCAGCAGTTCCACCTGATACCGACCCTGAGTGCCGCAGAGAACGTGGCACTGCCCATGATGTTTGCAAATGATAAATTGGACCACCACGTGGAGGATGCCCTTGAACTGGTGGGTCTGTCCCACCGCCTGAACCACAAACCCGGAGAATTATCGGGCGGCGAGCAGCAACGAGTGGCTATTGCCAGGGCGCTGGTAATGAGACCGGACATTATCCTGGCCGATGAGCCTACCGGAGCCCTTGACCAGAAGACGGGAGCAACGATTCTCTCCCTGCTTGAATCGGTCTCTGATGACGTTACCCTGGTCATGGTGACCCACAGCCAGGCTCTTACGAAGAGTTCTGACAGGGTAATTCATATTGAAGACGGAAAGATCATAGGAGTAACAGAAATATGAAATCAAAAAATGTGCTGATAACAGTGTTGCTGGCAGGACTTGTACTGGTCGCTGCCGGATGTACGGGAGGGTCTAACTCGCAGTCAGGCCCGATAAAAGCTCAATGGATTACGGCAACGGTGTCAGGGGATCAGGTAACAATTCCCCAAAAAAATGTTGATACCTATACCAATGTCCATTTCAATGTACCGACCAGTTATGGTCAGCTGGCTTTCATGGCCTACAACCTTAATGACAGGACGTATGTCAGGGCAAATGTGTGCCCGCCATGCAGCAGTATAGGATTTAGCCTGAATAATGGCATCCTGGTGTGCGATTCTTGCGGTACGACCTTTGAGGCGTCCACCGGTAATGGAATAAGCGGCGGTTGTGTGGCGTATCCGAAAGCAGCCGTACCCCATACTGTCCAGAACGGACAGATCGTTATGAGTATCGATGATGCCATCGCTGCATACGGTGCTACGGTTCAGGTAGGTTGAACCCTGCCTTTTTTTTCGGTTTGAATGCTCCTTGTCTTTTAATCAAGGTGCACGTGTCATAATATATCCTTATATCCTCCTGCATCATAGCTCACTGCATGGCAAGTTACCAGCGTATAGCGAAGGATGTAATAAGAAAAGCCGATATCCTTCTTGAGGTAATAGATGCCCGGTTTCCCGACGAAACACGCAACAGCGAGGTCGAGCGTGATATTGCACGCTCAAAGAAACCCTTCATAATAGTCCTTAACAAATGCGATCTAGTTTCAAAAGAAACCCTTGAGAGGACAAAATCCCGCCTGTCAAACGTTGCACCTACGGTCTTTGTGTCCAGTAAGGAGCGGTTCGGGACAACAATGTTGCGACACAAGATACTCCAGACAGCCAACATACGGGGGCGCGAAATACTGGTGGGGTCCCTTGGCTATCCCAACACCGGCAAATCATCAGTTATCAATGCCGTTACCGGGAAACACAGTGCAGGCACGTCCTCAATATCCGGCCATACGAAGGGAGTGCAGCATATCAAAGCGGGTTCCCGCATCAAGTTCATTGATACACCCGGGGTCATCCCTTTTGGCGAGAACGACGAGTATTTACAGGGCCTGCTCGCAGTGAAGGATTCAACACATCTGAAGGACCCGATCGGCGTGGCCCTGAAGATCATAGAGAAACTGTGTGCTGAAAATAAACCAGCCCTGGAATCGTTCTATCATATTACTGTAGAGGAGCAGAATTCTTATGAGGTGCTTGAACTGATCGGCTATCAGAGCAACTTCTTGAAGAAGGGGGCTGAGGTGGACGAGACACGGGCTGCGGTTAAGATAATCAATGACTGGCAAACAGGCCGGCTTATGGTTTAGATGGTTTATTGTGCACCTGTTGTATGGATCTCCTTTACTCTTCCTACCTGACCATCTTCCAATTGGACCTTTATGCCATGGGGATGAGATGAAGAGTTGGTCAGGACCCTCTTTACAATACCAGGGGTTATTTTTCCATTCCTCTGGTCCTTTTTTAGAACAATTCCCACGCTTAATCCTGGCCTGATGTTCTTTCTGGTATTGCCTTCGTTCATGGTGGAATGTGGGTTTTGGATTATTTAAACATATACATTCGTGAAAAATTTAAAACTGGAATGTGGACTGGGCATTTCCGCTAAATGCTTAACTATAGTGCTATAATTAACCATAGTAGTTAATAATGGACTATAGTAACATATAAATAGTGATTAAAACTAAACGACTATCATGGTAACAACAATTCAGATAAATGAAGATATTAAAGTCTCGTTAAATAGAATGAAAATCTTCAAACGTGAAACATACAATGATGTGCTTGAAAGACTTGTTGAAGATGTTCAAGAGCTCAATGAAGAGACAAAGAAAGAGATTGAATCGGCCTTAAAAGAGGTTGAAAATGGCACGTTTATCACGCATGAAAAACTTGCAAAAGAATTGGGATTCTGATGGATTTTCCGATAATTTGGTCAGAACCTGCCTCGAACGAACTGAAGAAGTTAGATCGGTCTGTTGCTAAACGTATTTTCAAGAAAGTATCTTTATTGCGTGAAAATCCCTACCATAATGTGACAAAACTGGTTGGCGTTCCTTATTTTCGTTTGCGGGTTGGTGATTTCCGCATTATTTTAAATATAAAAAAAGATGGGGTTCAAGTGCTTGTGCTTAAGGTTGGACATCGAAAAGGTATCTATAAAAAATGATCAGCCTTTCAATGTGCGCAGCCATTATCACTCGTTACACCATGCATTATGCCGAAAAACGCCTGATGTTCAAAGGTACACAACATCCACAGAGCACCACCGCCAGTCCTCACCTTCCTCAAATGACTGCATGATAGGATGGTGGGTCTCATGAAAGTGTTTTGTCGCATGCGTATTCTTCGATAAAATCGCAGCATCCCACATGCCCGCAGGTCAGGCACATTCTCAGGTGCACCCAGGTG
>JAMJFQ010000123.1 GCA_023544605.1 ANME-2 cluster archaeon
CCTACAGTACTAATTAATTAATAAATATTTCTAAAAAAAGTGAGGAATTGAATCACAAGAATCTGTCCTATTCTTCCTGCTGTACTATCTCACTGCTTCTCTTGACAATAGGCATTATATTGTCCATCTCAGCCTCATCTTTCATCGGTAGCCTGACCCAGTGTTCAATATTCCTCTTGCCAGTAGGTATTGCACTGTCCTGGTTCTGGTCTGATGGCGAATCCTTAATGGCCTGGTCGATCTTACTGATAAGTATGCCCTTTGTCACAAGAATGGCAAAGGTCTTTCCATTTGTCTGGTAACTGGGGCAGCCGAATGTCTTCTTGTGAGTGATGTTTGGCCAGCTGAACACTCTCTTTTCGAAAGCTGACTTTAACTCCTTCATCTCTTTTTCTGAATAGTTCTTCATGGTCATCAACCAACTCCGGGCTCAACTACCTGTTAATGCTCCGGCGGCATCAAATTTACATTAACGGCAACTGCTACTTTTCAGATAGAACTTCAACCTGGGACTCAAGTGTCTCGATCCGGTCTGCGATCTCTTTAACAACATTCAACATATCGTCCAATAGTTATATACTTGCTTCCACGTCCAGTCCTATAACTTCCACTTTGTCCAGACGCTCTTTCAAGACCTGGATGTCCTTGATAATATCAGCCATATAACGCACTCTCCCAATAGAGATATGTGCTGAAAGATATTAAATCTATTTTTCTTTTATACAGTTTGAGAACCTGACAGAATCCCAGTCAAGTAAAACATCTTCAATTGCCAATCTCAGTTCCTTCATTTCATCTTCAGAATAGTATTTCATACCATCACTATCCAGGTATTCAAATTCTCAATTAAATGGTAGCATTTGACTGTTCATTTCACATTGAACTTAACACCGATCTTGAACAGCCTCAGTGTAGGCAGGTCAATCAATGGACATTTAGTACGCTCCCCAATCTCCTCAAGTATTTCCCCCAGTCGTTCTTTGCTGGGTGCTGACACCGTGAACCAGATATTATATTCAGCCGGCCGCAGGTAATTATGTGATACTTCATCATAACCGCTGATAATTCCTGCCACCTCATCGATGCGCTCCTCAGGTGCCTTCACAGCTGCAAGCGTACTCTCCCCTCCCGTCTTCTTCACATTCAGTATAGGACCTATCCTACGGATGGCCCCCTCTTTGATGAGCCGCTCGATCCTTTTCATAACCTCTTCTTCAGTAGAACCAATGCTTGTTGCCAGTTCCAGGAACGGCTGTTTCACTAGTGGGAAATCTACCTGTATCTCGTTTAAAATAGCCTTATCCAGGTCATCAAGCTCTATCATACCTTTTCGCCCCCGGCAGGCACATACACGCAGTACGGCTCTTCATCCATATAATCCCCGGTAGCCGCAAAAGCCCTTGCACGGCATCCGGTACACACTCTCCTGTATTCGCATATGCCACATTTGCCTTTCAGCTTATTGACATCCCTGATATCATTGAAAACCTTTGACTGGTCCCAAACATCCTTAAAACTCTGCTTGCGGATATCCCCTGCCAGCGCAGGCAGGTATCCACAGGGATACACCTCGCCGACATGGGATACAAAACAAAAACCGCTTCCACCAAGGCATCCTTTTGTCATAGCCTCAAAACCATGCGTTTCCATTGTTATCTTGATACCTTCTTCCTTTGCCCGCTGGCGCATTATCCTGAAATAATGAGGTGCGCAAGTAGCCTTTAATTGCAAAGGCACTTTATCACGCTGGTCATAGAACCAATTCAGCACTCGCTCATATTCCTCGGGCGGTATCTCGTCCTCTTCTATCTCCTTACCCCTTCCCGTTGGGACAAGCATGAAGATATGCAGGGCCTCGGCACCCAGTCTTACTGCCAGGTCAAGGATCTTCGTTATCTGGTCAATATTCCTCTTTGTGATCGTTGTATTGATCTGGAAGCCAATACCCGCGTCCTTGATGTGCTGGATACCCACCAGTGCGGCATCAAATGAACCGGATTCGCACCTGAAGTCATCATGGGTACTGGCATCAGAACCGTCAATACTGACACTGATACGCTGGATGCCCACATCTTTCAGGTGGCGGGCTATCTGTGGAGTGACAAAGGTACCATTAGTGGCAAGGACCACCCTCAATCCCTTATCGGTACCATACTGGGCAATTTCATAAAAGTCATCCCTAAGCAGTGGTTCTCCACCTGTCAGGATAAGGATCGGCTTTCCAAAATCGACAAGCTGGTCTATGAAATTCTTTGCCTCATCAGTAGACAGTTCATTCGGGTCAAGTTCGGTTACCGCATCAGCCCTGCAGTGCCTGCACGCAAGGTTGCAGGCCCTGGTCAGTTCCCATGCCACAAGTCTGGGTGGTCTGGTCAATTTGTTTTATTCCTCCGTTCTACAACAATTTACTGGTTGTTTATGTTCCTAACCTGATATAATAATATCAGATTATTTGTATCAAGCATAACAAATAAAATTAATACAATCATAAATCAAAAAAGTGCCCAGACCCGGATTTGAACCGGGGACAACTGCCTCTTCAGGGCAGCGCTCTCCCAGACTGAGCTACCTGGGCACGGTAGGGATATTCTCTTTACCTTAATGATATATCAAATCTTCGTTTTCTCCAGTCACAGGCCGCTTTAGTTACACAA
>JAMJFQ010000036.1:0-15566 GCA_023544605.1 ANME-2 cluster archaeon
CTTGATTTCATAAAGTTGTGCGTGATATACGGTAAAAAAGACGGGAAGTACAGGAAAGCCCCCCCTTCCCTGTACTCAAAATACCAGTTACCGACTTTCTACTCCTCAACTCCGGAATTTAGGGTTCAACAGCATTATGCCCATCTGGTCGAGCACACTGGCCACTTCACCATAAGCAATGAAGAACTCCTTCTTATGAGCCTCTACGGATTCCACCCGCGGCTCAGCTGCCATCCATATCTCATCAGCATTGGTGCCGCGGCTAATTAAAACACATGATAGCATATCCGCATGTGTAAGCCGGTACACTGAATCCGGACCGCTGGTCGTGACCCACGCAGGATACGTGCTTTTCAGTTTCTCAACAGTTTCATTCCAGTCAAGATTTTCAGAAGCCCTGAGATGCAAGTGAAGGTGACTACGCTCACCAGTCACTTTTTCATCGACCAACTCAAGGAAGCCGATATATTCCGGATCCGTTTCATCGACCAGTTTTTCATCCTTTTGTGCCAGTTTCTCGGCTTCTTCCTTAAAGAACGGGGCCAGGTTCACCTGACTTGAAGGTTTGGTCAGCAGTGATACTCCAAAGAAAGTAACTGCACTCAGTGACAATCCCACGACCACTCCGTGATTCATGAGAACCGGACTGACCGTCTCAAGATACGGAGGGGCCATTGGCGGTGTATTTACCAGGTCGTACACAATAAGTGCTATCTGTGAAACTGCTCCGATTATCATCCCTGCAAAGGCGCCTTCCTTGGTGGCACGTTTCCAGTACAGACCTCCCATAAGCGGGAAAAAGTACGATGCACTGGCGATAAATGTGGCTATATGTATAGCATCAATAATACTGTGTATGAAGAAAGAAGCTACCGTTGCTGAAAATATGATTATGAGCACGCTTACCCGGTTTACAACCAGCATCTGTTTCATGGTAGCATCAGGTTTGATGAACCTCTGGTAAATATCCCGCGAAAGGCAGGAAGCTCCTGAAGTTGCAAAGGTATCTGCACATGACATTGCGGCAGCCGCAAGTCCTATTGCACTCAGTGCTATCACAAGGGGTGAAAAGCTTTCAACGATAAATCTCAAAAGCGCTGGTTCTGCTTCCCCCATTCCCATCGGAAAACCCATCTGGGCAATCTCGGGATATATGCTATTAAGACCAATTGCGATAACTGCACATGCTGCAAATACCACCAGTATCAGCATAGAACCAAGCATCATACCCTGTTTTGCAGATCTCTTGTCCCGGGCAGCCCA
The DNA here is from genome assembly GCA_023544605.1 of ANME-2 cluster archaeon. Taxonomy (GTDB): domain Archaea; phylum Halobacteriota; class Methanosarcinia; order Methanosarcinales; family Methanocomedenaceae; genus Methanocomedens_B. Next base: position 1,264 of record JAMJFQ010000036.1, read on the forward strand.
TACTCTCTGCCACGGGTCCTGTTCTGTCATCCAGCCAGGAATAATTGCGATTATGAATATCAGCACCATAGGAATTCCTATGGAGATGGGGTTCCACCAGGTGGAATCAACATTCCCGAACAGTTCTGACACACTAATGGCAGGTACACCAACTGCACCTGATGTGGCAGCACCTACCGCCAAAGCGGCCATTGCTATAGTAAATATGGCCAAAAACGTAAACTGGATAACATCGGTCCAGACCACTGCCGAGAGTCCACCCAGTGTCACATATACTGATACAGCAAGTGCGACAATGAGCGCTGCATACAGTGGACTTAGACCATAGAATACCTCAAGTACAAGTGCCAGTCCCTTGATATCTGCTACTGCGAACAATATCATAACGATTGCAATAATTAGTCCCAAAGGAGCCCGCATGGCACTGCTGTATCTCTGCTCAAGGAGTTCCGGCTGAGTTATTGAAGGCAGGTTCTTAATCCTTCCCACCAGGAGTGCTATGATAAGCAATGCCAGGATATTCGGGGCGACAAAACCCCATATCGAACCCATTCCAAGGAGCATGTAGAAACCTATGACTGCAAGTATTCCGCCTGCTGTAAGCCATGAAGCTGCTGCTGAAAAACCAATCGCTTTTGGACCGATCTGTCTTCCCGCAAGCCAGAAATCAGTAACTGACTTCTGTTTTTTCGTAAAATACCATCCTACACTTACAAGCCCTAATAAATAAATTGTAAGTAAAATTAAAAATATCTGATAGCCATCCATACAATTAACACCACATTTTTTTTATACAAAACACCAAACATATATTTATAAGTACTTAAAAAGCGAATTTGTGTTCAAGTAAAGTTCACATGTTTTAAATCAATGGATCTTGACATTTAGTACAAAAGGTATTATTATTATTGTATGGCATTAGTATTGATTCACATGTACCCTGATATTATCTTTGACGACATTGGCAGTTTTCCCCTTCCCCCCGATATATCAAAGGATTGGATAGCACAAGCTGTTGCATCCAGGCAAGAAGACGAGAAACTGTTCCAGATAATTGCCCTCTCAATGCAGCAAAAGATAGATGCAGGTGTAAAAGTCCCCACGTATCCCCAGTTCCAGGATATGAACAAACAATTCCTGGACATCATAGATGATCCAGACTGCACAGATGAACCCCTGCTGGTCAGGGAATCAGAAGCAAACATCCTGGAGATGGAAGCTCTAACCTCCCTGGCAGGTGAGTACATGGCCCAGCATGGTGAAGCCCTGAAGCTACGGGTTTGTTTCACAGGGCCCCTGGAACTTTACCAACATGAGTTCGGCGGGACCTCATACTCAGATGTGCTGCTGACCATCGCAAAAAGCATTGACAGGTTTATTAAAAAAGCCATTGACTTTTCCAGTGGCCTTGAAGTGGCTACGGTATCCATTGATGAACCCAGTATTGGGATAAATCCCCAGATCATGCACGGTGATGAAGATATTATAAAGGCCCTCACTCTAGCAGGCCAGACAGCTCATAGTCACGGCATTGACACAGAGATACATCTGCATTCACCTCTGAACTACAAATTGATATGTGAAGTTCCATCAATAAACGTTATCGGTGTAGAATCCGCAGCCAATCCATCATATCTGAACCTCATTGATAATTCAGACCTTACAGCATCCGACACGTTCCTGAGGGTGGGTATAGCCCGCACAGATATATTTGGTCTGACCGCAACCCTGAATGAAAAGTACAATACCAATGTCTGGAAGGAACCTGAAAGGCTTACTGAAGTGGTCACCCAGATGGAAACACCACAGGTCATCGCCGGCAGGCTTTCAAATATTTATGGGACATTCGGCGACAGCATCAAATATGCAGGACCCGACTGCGGCCTGGGTTCATGGCCCTCACAGGATATGGCACAACAGCTCCTCAAAAACACGGCTCAGGGCCTGGAGATGTTTTACCAGGAATTCTAACCTTGTGGTCAAGTAAACCTTTTTAAGATGCACCTACCAATAATATACCATGGAACATTTCATTCCAGTGGATGTAATGGGCGTTTATATGACCAGTACACCCCATGGTCTGACCCCGGTGGTCATAATTCACAATGAAGGGGGAGAGATCATGCCCATCTATGTGGGAATGTCAGAAGGAGTATCCATAAACTCGGCCGCCAACAACGAGGTCACACCCAGGCCCATGACACACGACCTTATGACCGCTATTATTGAGCAACTGGGTGCCAGTATTTCCTGTGTGTACATTGATGAGATCAAGGACGGCATTTATTATGCCAGGCTCAGTCTGAGCTACAACGGCTCTACCATTGAAATAGATGCCAGACCCAGTGACTGTATCTCCCTGGCAGTGCGCACGGGTGCACCTATGAGGGTGCACATGTCCGTATTCCAATCTTCGACGATAAATGAAGACGAGTTGGAAGGTATGATGACCCTGGACTCGTTTGTAAATAGAGGCTGATGATGCAGTGATTACTTTCACCCTTCTATCAAAAGTCTCATACGGTATCATGCCAATTACAGTACGTGAATCTGCTTGATGTTCAGTCTGGCCCTGAGAAAACCGACATATATTCAGTTGGCGAACTGAACCATTATGTCCACGATGTGCTCAGCACCGACCCACTCCTTCGCAGGATATGGGTGCGGGGCGAGATATCCAACCTTACCAACCATGGGTCCGGACATAAATACTTCACCCTCAAAGATACCCACTCACAGCTCAACTGCGTGATGTTCAGGAATTATTGTCGCAGCCTGACCTTTGAGCCCGAAGCTGGAATGAACGTGCTGGCCCAGGGTGACATCGACGTGTACGAGGTCAGGGGGAACTACCAGCTTGTTGTCACGGCCCTCAGGCCCGATGGGATGGGCGAATTGCATATCGCACTGGAGAAATTAAAGAAAAAACTTTCGGCCCAGGGACTGTTCGATGTCGGCCATAAGATGCCACTGCCCCCGTTTCCCAGGCGCGTGGGCGTAGCCACATCACCCACGGGGGCCGTGCTGCATGATATTATCAACGTGACCAGACGGAGATTCCCGGTAGATATCTTGCTATCCCCCACCGTGGTCCAGGGTGAGAATGCCATGGAGAGTATCGTACGTTCGATTAAGCGATTGAATGATAGGGACGTCGACGTGATCATACTTGCCAGGGGTGGGGGTTCCCTGGAAGACCTGTGGCCTTTCAACAGCGAGCAGGTTGCCCGGGCCATCTATGATTCACAAATACCCGTGGTTTCTGCAGTGGGACATGAGACCGATTTCACTGTGGCCGACCTGACAGCGGACATCAGGGCACCAACACCTTCAGCCGCCGCTGAACTGGTAGTACCAGACCGGGAAGAGGTAAAGACAAGGATAGAGATGGTACGGTCGCATCTCGTAATATCTATCACAGACCGGTTCAAACATCACATCAACCATCTTGAGCATCTCGAAAATAGCATAGATGCGCGGCGCCTGATTGGCACATTGAATCAGCATTTCCAGCGGGTGGATGAACTTGGAGAACGCCTTAATCTCACTATGGACCGGGAACTTGGATTACATCAGAAACACCTGGAATCGTATGTGAGCAAGCTTAATGCTGTAAGTCCTTTGAATACATTAAAGCGGGGGTACAGCATCGTACTGCATGAGGACAGGGTGGTCAGGAGTATCAATGATGTCAAAAAAGGAGATGCACTGGAGATACGGGTCATTGATGGCAGGATAAACTGCAAAGTAACCGAAAAGGAGGAGAATATTTGAACGAAAATAAAGATGAGATCACGTTTGAAGATGCACTGGCAGAACTGGAAGATATCAGTAGGAAGATAGAGGAAGGTGACCTTCCCCTTGATAAGAACCTTGAACTTTTTGAGCGGGGTATAGCCCTCACCCGGCTTTGCTCATCAAAACTGGAAAGTGCCAGACAGAAGATAGAAAAACTGGTTGATGAGAATACCATTGAAGAGATGGATATATAATAGCTTATTGCATCTTGATTTTACAGTAAGAATAACTACTTCGTAGAGACTATCTTTATCACATCTCCATCTTCAACTTCATGCTTTTCACCAAGACGCATCTTGGTTTTTGCATCTACAGCATAGAGGAATCCATCTCCTATGTCTGTATGTACCATATATGCCAGGTCATGAGCTGTGGACCCGCATTTCATAAGGTATGCATCAGGCAGCATCCTGCCATTCTTATCCGTGTATTTGTTCTCATCTTCCACCGGATAAGCAACTACCTGGTCAAGCAGTTTCAGCACTGCAGTGTTGATACATTCCTGGATGCCCGTGCTGCCATTTTTATCCAGAAGCATCTTTATCTTATTCAGTCCGGCCTTCTGTGCATCAGTGAGTTCCCCATTGATCATGAACTCTTTATCACCGGGCCGGTATGTTATGGCACCGCTCTTGGCAGCCATGCGCAATGCAAGTTCGGCAGCCGCAGATGTGGGTACTACTATCCTGTCGGCAGACATAAGACGCTTCAGCAGTTCGGGTGGAGCTACGTCTATCTTGTTAGCTGCGATCATTAAGGGCTTGCTCTCAAGTCTCAGGGCATCTGAGAGCGCTATCATCTCATCGTCGGTCCATGTTGCAGGATTGTCGGACATGGGTGTTTTGGCCAGTGCAACCCTGGCATGATACACGCTGATACCTGCACCCTGCAACTGGTCAGATAGTACCTGCTCAAGTTTGAGATTTTCTGCCTGTATCCTGCGGGACAGACGGTCCCAGTTGCGCTTCAGGATACCGAACATCCACATGGTGATCTCATGTTCCAGAAACTCGATGTCCTCCAGGGGGTCATGCTGGCCTATGCCCACCAGGTTTCCTTCGATATCAGTCCCACCCGAGACATCTATCACGTGTATTATGGCATTGGCCTGTCTCAGGTTATCAAGAAAAGCATTACCCAGCCCCCTGCCCTTATGGGCATCAGGCACCAGGCCGGCCACATCGATAACTTCCACCGGTACATACCTGACACCATCCTGGCACTGCCCGCAGGGTTTACCCAGTTCAATACATGGGCACTGTGTCCTGACATAGGTGATACCTTGGTTGGCATCAATAGTAGTAAAAGGATGATTGGCAATCTCTACATTGGCAAGAGTTGCAGCCTTGAAAAAGGTGCTTTTACCTGAATTGGGTTTTCCTGCCAGTCCTATGGAAATCGACATTGCTTCTATCTTGAACCTTGCTTGATTTTATAGTTTTGGTATAGTCATTTCCAGCACCTATGGAATAAAACAAAAATATAATTATGATGTTACTATAATATAATTGCTATATATCTATATATGAGAATAAATAACATAAGCCCGGTAATAAATATGACTCCAAAAATGCCTCATATTAAGGATCATTTAATGAAGTGCGGATATAACAGATTTTTAATGATAGCTATGGTGAATCAAAATTGTCTGGATTAGCAATAATCCTAAAATTGTATTTCCGTAAAACACTATGCTTAGCACTAATGTGTCATTATTTGAAGCATATATTAAAAACGAAATGTTTAAGGAGCATAATTAAAGTCCAATCTAACAGGTAGGTGAGTGTAACGTTGTCGAATATTCAGCTTTGCTATCAATGTGGAAAATGTACTGCTATCTGTCCGGTCAGGAGGGTTGTCAAGACCTCCCCGAGAAGCACCATTTACAACAACACCGTATACAGGACAGGTTCAGATGATATCTGGAACTGCCTGACCTGCGGCCTCTGTTATGACGGCTGCCCGCAAGGCGTTGACTATCCTGAATTTGTAAAGGAAGAAAGGGATAGTAAGGAAGATGGTGACTTAGCTCACAAGGGAGTCTTTACCCTATTGACCGACATGATGACAGACCTGGAAGAGAGCAGAACCAGCCTCGATGAGGCAGGAAACACCGATTCAAAGATAGGGTACTATCCCGGTTGTCTTGATTTTCATGATATGTTCTTCAACCTGGATGTTGATTTCAGATCAATTGCGGATTCATCAATGAAACTGCTCAACAGTATAGACCTTGACCCAAAGCTCATAAAAATGAAATGCTGCGGGCACGACCAACTCTGGCAGGGAGACAAGGGAACGTTCGAAAAACTAAAGGACCAGAATACTAAGCTTATTGCACAGAGCGGTATCGAAAAATTGGTCACTTCGTGTGCCGAATGTTACCGCACGTTAAGCCAGGATTACGATCTACCTGTAGAGGTCGTCCATATCAGCCAGCTCCTGAAAGATGCCGATCTGGGGATTGATTCCAAAACCACTGTGACCTATCACGATTCGTGCAGGCTGGGCCGGCACATGGGTGAATACGAGGCACCCAGGGAGGCCCTTGCCAGTGCAGGCAGTGAAGTAGTGGAAATGAAGCACAACAGGAACGATTCCTGGTGTTGCGGTGTAAGTTCGATGATGAATTGCAATGACAGGAGTAAGGCGTTGAGAAAGGCCCGGCTTGACGAAGCGAAAGATACGGGTGCACAGGTTCTCATTACTACCTGTCCCAAGTGCCTGGCCCACCTTAACTGCATGAAGGACGAACAGGAATCGATCGAGCAGTATGATTACGATATTAAGGACCTTACCGTGTTCCTTGCCGAGCAGATGGGAGGTAAATAATATGAGTGATAGCATTAAGACATCTGATTTTGACCAGGCTTTCAGGGATGAAGTATTTGAAGAGCCGGGCGCCGATAAGATCGCTCTGTGTTTCAACTGTACCGGATGCTCGTCTGGCTGTCCCATGACCGAACAGGAATCTGAATTTAATATTCGTAAATTCCTGCGTATGGCGAACCTTGGAATGAAGGAACAATTACTGAACAGCCCTTATATCTGGTACTGCACTACGTGCTACAAGTGCCAGGAACGGTGCCCCCAGGGTGTGCAGAATGTGGATGCACTGCTCAAGATCAGGACCATTGCCGTTGAGAACGGTATCATGCTGGTACCCCACAAAAAGGTGGGACAGCTGGTGGTCAAGTTCGGGCATGCGGTCCCTATTAATGATGATACCAAGGAGAAACGCAAGAAGCTGGGGCTGGATGAGGTACCTCCGACCGTACACAGGTTCGAAGAGGGGCTGGATGAGGTCAAAAAACTGATAAAGATCGCCGGATTTGATGAGATGGTAGCTGAAGAGGAGGGGGGAAAATGACCAAACTATCGTTCTTCCTTGGCTGTATTGCCCCGAACCGGTATCCGGGTATCGAAGCTTCAACGCAAAAAACCCTCAATAAGCTCGGTGTGGAACTGGATGACCTTGAAGGTGCTTCCTGCTGTCCGGCCCCGGGTGTGTTCAGGTCATTTGACAAGACCACCTGGCTGGCAATGGCATCAAGGAACATCACCCTGTCCGAGGAATTGGGTGATGATATCCTGACCATCTGCAACGGGTGTTTCGGTTCACTGACTGATGCTAATCATATGCTCAAGGAAGACCCCGAGCTCAAGGATGATGTCAATACGATACTCTCCCAGATCGGGCGTGAGTTCAAGGGCACACAGGATGTGCGTCATATTGTGGAATATTTATACCAGGATATCGGGGCTGACAGGATCAAAGAAGCTGTTACGAATCCTTTGGATCTAAAAGTGGCTGTGCATTACGGCTGCCACCTGGTAAAGCCCAGTAAGGAACGGCATCTTGGTAGTGTGGAGAATCCCACGTTCTTTGATGAACTGGTGGAGGCCACCGGTGCGACATCCGTGGATTACGAGGACAAGATGGCCTGCTGCGGTGCAGGAGGTGGCGCCAGGACAGCAGTGGTAGATACCACCCTGAAACTGGTCGATAAGAAACTTGATAACATGGAAGCGGCTGAAGTGGACTGCGTTGTGGATGCCTGTCCGTTCTGCCACCTGCAGCTTGATGTGGGCCAGACCGAGATCAAGAAGAAATTTGAAAAGGAACACGGCATGCCTGTTTTACATTATTCGCAGCTGTTGGGTCTTGCATTTGGGTTTACACCCGAGGAACTGGGTATTGATATGAACTTCACGAATACCAGTAAACTTATCGAGAAAGTACGAGGTGGTGCGAAATGAGTAAATTAGTTGGTGCTGTGGCTGTGGCCGGAGGCGGCATTGCCGGTATCCAGAGCGCCATCGACCTGGCAAACAGCGGACTTAAGGTATACCTGATCGAAAAGGGTACCTCCATTGGCGGAAAGATGGCACAGCTGGATAAGACATTCCCCACACTGGATTGTTCCATGTGTACCCTTTCACCCAAACTGGCAGAAGTATCCCGCCACCCGAACATTGAATTACTGACATACAGTGAGATCACCGGTATCGAAGGCGAAGCAGGGGACTTTACGGTTAAGGTGAAGAAGAAGGCTACCTACGTGGACCAGGACAAGTGTACTGCATGTGAGATATGTGTGTCCAAGTGTCCGGCCAAGGTGCCGAATGAATATAATGAGGACCAGGGCGTCAGGAAGGCTATCTACCTGGCATTCCCCCAGGCTGTACCAAGGGTGTTCACCATTGATGCGCAGCACTGCCTGTACCTGACCAAGGGGAAATGCGGTAACTGCGCCAAGTTCTGCGAGAACGATGCCATCAATTACGAGGACAAGGACGAAGAGGTGGAGATCAATGTGGGAAGCGTTATCCTGTCCCCTGGTTTTACACCCTTTGATGCATCACAACTGGAGCAGTTCAGGCTTGACCACCCCAATGTGATAACGTCCCTGCAGTTCGAGCGGCAGTTGAGCTCATCCGGACCCTACGAGGGACATGTGACACTGGCTGACGGTTCCCACCCCAATCGGATCGCATGGATACAGTGCGTAGGTTCCCGGAGTCCCGAGATAGGCAGGGGCAATTGCAGCAGTGTTTGCTGCATGTATGCCACCAAGGAGGCCATGGTGGCCATGGAACACGACTCCGAACTTGAGACCACGATATTCAATATCGATGTCAGGGCCTTTGGTAAAGGTTTTGAGGAGTTCTACCAGAAAGCCAAGAACGAGAAGGGCATCAGGTTCATCCGGAGCAGGCCATCAGGTGTGGAAGTCGACCCGCTGACCAATCAATTATCATTGAAGTACGAGGTGGAGGGCGATGGTATCAACCAGGAGGAATTCGATATGGTTGTGCTGTCCATCGGCCTGACACCATCCGAGAGCAGTAAGCAGCTGGCAGAGATTTCAAATGTGGAGATCGATGACCTGGGCTTTATCCAGACCAGGATCGACAGTCCGATGGAGACCTCCAGACCAGGGATATTTGTATGCGGTGCTGTCCAGGCTCCCAAGGATATTCCTGATACGGTGGCCGACGCCAGTGGTGCTGCCAGTAAAGCGTCATCGCTGCTTGCCAGTGAGAGAGGAACATTAATAACTGAGAAGGAATACCCACCCGAAAAGGCCATTGGTGATGATATCAGGACCGGGGTGGTAGTGTGCCGCTGCGGTATCAATATCGGCAGCATTGTGGATGTGCCCGATGTGGTCGAATATGTTAAAACACTACCTGGGGTGGCTTTTGCCAAGGAGGAAGTTTATGCATGCAGCAGCGACAGCCTGGAAGGTATCAGTGACATGGTCAGGGAACATGACCTTAACCGAGTGGTTGTGGCATCATGCACTCCAAGGACACATGAACCCCTTTTCCAGGAAACACTGATGGAGGCAGGTTTGAACCCATACCTGTTCGAACTGGCAAATATCAGGGAGCACTGCTCATGGGTACACCAGAAGGAGAAGGAAAAGGCCACCAAGAAAGCCAAGGACATTATCAGGATGAGCACGGCAAGGGTGAACCTGACCCAGCCGCTGTACACTGATAAAGTGGAATTCAATAAGGATGCATTAGTACTTGGTGGTGGTGTTGCAGGCATGACTGCGGCCATAGATATTGCAGATAAAGGATTCCACGTTACCCTGGTGGAAAAAGGACCTGAACTCGGCGGACTGCTCAGGACATATACTACTCTGCAGGACGGCCGGAGGACCGAGGATATCATTGAACCTATGATACAAAAGGTTGTGTCTCATGATACTATCACGGTTTTCACCGATACCGAATTGGTAGAACAGGAAGGGGCTGTGGGTAATTTCACCGGTAAACTCAAAGGTATCGATGTGGATGAAGAGATCGTTTTCGGTGTGGCAGTGATCGCTACGGGTGCTAATGAGCTTAAACCGGATGGGTACTTTTCCTATGGCGAATACTCCAATATCGTGACCCAGAGCGAGCTTGAGCAGATGATGGATACTGGCGTGGATGCAAAGAACGTGGTATTCATACAATGTGCAGGCGGGCGTAATGATGATAGGCCGTATTGCTCCAGGGCTTGCTGTACCGTGGCTATGAAGAACGCCATCCAACTCAAGGAATCCGACCCTGGCAGGAATGTGTACATATTATACAGGGATATCAGGACCTTTGGGAAATGGGAGGAACTGTACACAAAAGCCAGGGAACTGGGTGTGGTGTTCATGCGCTATACCGAGGACCAGGAGCCCGAGGTCACTGACAGGACAGTAAGTGTGATCGATTTTTTGCTTGGAATGAACTTCGAGATCGATTACGATCTGCTGGTGCTCAGTGCACCCATGGTGACCCCCGAGACCAATGAGACCCTGGCACCCCTGTTCAAGGTTCCGCTTGATGCGAACAAGTTCTTCCTGGAGGCGCATATAAAACTAAGACCTGTGGAATTTGCCACTGACGGCGTGTTCCTGTGCGGAACGGCCCAGGCACCCAAACTGGTGGACGAAGCAGTGTCCCAGGCTTCGGCTGCAGCATCCCGGGCGACGACCATCCTGTCAAAGGATTACCTGGAGACCATCGGTAATATCTCTGTGGTGGACCCTGAACTATGTATCGGCTGCGGGCGATGCACGCTGGTATGTCCCTTCAATGCTCCCGAACTTAAAGAGATAGTGGTGGAGACCGAGGAGATCATATATACTACCAAGAAGAGCGAGATCAATGCGACAGTCTGCAAGGGCTGCGGTTCATGTGCTGCCGAGTGTCCCACCGGGGCCATTACTCCCAGGCATTTTACCGGACCCCAGATCATGGCTGTCATAAAGGCCTACGTGGAGGGGATATAAATGGCAGAATTCGAACCAAATATACTTACCTTCAACTGTAACTGGTGCAGTTACGCCGGAGCCGACCTGGCAGGTGTATCCCGGCTACAATATCCCACCAACAACCGCATCGTGCGGGTGATGTGCAGCAGCAGGATAGAGCCTACTTTTATCCTTGAGGCCCTGAAGGAGGGAGCTGATGGTATTCTGGTCACGGGGTGCCATATCGGTGATTGTCATTATATCGAGGGCAATGTGCATACTGATGAGAGGATGAAAGAGATGATGGATGCTTTAGAACATTTGGGGCTCGGGGGACGACTCCGCCTTGAATGGGTGTCTGCCGCTGAGGGTAAGAAATTCCAGGAGACAATTACTGAATTTGTAGAAAATATCAGGGCACTTGGCCCAAGTCCTTTACGAAAAGGGGTGGATGATTAATATGACAGAACAAGAAGCAGTAACTGAAACAATAAAGGCAGAGGAGCCCAGGATAGGGGCCTTCATCTGCGAATGCGGTGTGAACATAGGAGGTGCAGTGGACTGCCAGGCCGTGGCAGATTATGTTGCAACCCTGCCTAATGTGACCACTGCAGTTGTTAATAAATACACATGCAGCGACGCCGGACAGGCAGAGATAAAGAATGCGATAAAGGAGCTGGGCCTGAACAGGGTACTGGTGGCATCATGTACACCCAAGACCCATGAGCCTATTTTCAGGGCATGCGTGGAGGAGGCGGGACTGAACCCCTACCTGTTCGAGTTCGTGAATATCAGGGAACACTGCAGCTGGATACACATGTGGGAGAAAGAAGATGCGACCCACAAGGCCAAGGAAATGGTGCGTATGGGCGTGGCACGGGCGGCTAAGCTTGAGCCCCTGCAGTCCAGCGAGGTGCCGGTTACCAATAAGGCGCTGGTCATTGGAGCCGGGGTCACGGGTATGCAGGCAGCCCTGGATATCGGTGATATGGGATTCCAGGTGTATCTGGTGGAGCAGGGACCGTCTATCGGCGGTAAGATGGCACAGCTGGATAAGACATTCCCCACCAACGATTGCAGTATCTGTATCCTGGGTCCGAAGATGGTGGAAGTGGCCAGGAACAAGAATATCGAGATAATGAGCTATTCGGAAGTTGAAGAAGTAGACGGTTATGTGGGTAATTTCAAGGTGAAGGTGAAACACAAGCCCAGGTACCTCAATATTGATGATTGTAGCGGCTGTGGATTGTGTACTGAGAAGTGCCCGGTCGAGGTACCCTATACCGAGTTCAATGAGGGTATCGGTACGCGAAAGGCTATCTATGTACCCTTCCCCCAGGCAGTACCTTTACGGGCTTTGGTGGACAAATCGGTCTGTATCGACTGCGGCGCATGCAGTAAGGCCTGTGAGCGCGGTGCTATTGACATGGAACAGCAGGAAACATTCTCTGAACTGGATGTAGGGGTAATCGTGGTAGCTGCAGGTTACCAGGTATATGACCCTGAACCACAGCACGAATACGGGTTCGGATTATACGATAATGTGATCACTACCATGGAGTTCGAGCGGCTTATCAATGCCAGCGGACCCACTATGGGTAAAGTGGTGCGGCCAAGCGATGTGCAGCCGCCGAAAAGTATAGGATTTGTGCAGTGTGTAGGCAGTCGGGATAAGAACTCCAACATATATTGTTCAAGTTTCTGTTGCATGGCTTCCCTGAAGAATGCCCAGTTGATCAAGGAAAAATATCCTGATACTGAAGTTTATATTATGTATATGGATATGAGAACGCCTTTCAGAATGTATGAGGAGTTCTATAACAGGGCGAGGGATTCTGGTATCAAATTCATCAGAGGTAAACCGGCAGAGGTTACTGAGACTGAGGATCATAATATCATTGCCAGGGTAGAGGATACCCTGACCGGCGAGATCGTGAACCTGGAACTGGACCTGCTGGTCCTGAGCGTAGGTGCGGTGTCAACCGAGAGTACTGAGAAGATTCGGCAGATATTGAAAGTGAGCCGGGCTGCGGATGGATTCATGATGGAAGCCCATCCGAAGTTGAAACCTGTTGACACTACACTGGACGGCATCTTTATTGGTGGTATGACCCAGGGACCTAAGGATATTCCCTATTCTATTTCACAGGGCAGTGCCTGTGCGGCACGTGCGACACGTTTCCTGGCACAGGGCAAGGCACTGACCGAAGGTATTACCGTTAAAGTGGATGAGGATATCTGCGTAAGCTGCGGTATGTGTGTACCCATGTGTCCATTCCAGGCATTATCAATGGAGGAAGGGAAGTTGAATATTATCTCAGCCCTGTGCAAGGGTTGCGGCACGTGCGCCGTTGCCTGTCCCACGGGGGCATTGCAGCAGAGTCATTTCAAGAATGACCAGCTGCTGGCACAGGTCAAGAATGTATTCGCCTACGGTGAGGTGTGAACATGGCTGAAACTGAATGGGAACCAAAGATCGTAGCCTTCTGTTGTAACTGGTGCAGTTACGGCGGTGCGGACACGGCAGGAATGGGTAGGTTCCAGCAACCTGCATCGACCCGTGTTATCAGGGTGATGTGTTCAGGGCGGATCGATCCCCTGCACGTGTTCAATGCATTTTTGGAAGGAGCAGACGCGGTGCTGGTCACCGGGTGCCACCTGGGAGACTGCCATTACGTGAACGGCAACGAAAAGACTGAAGTGAGGTACCAGTTCCTGGAGGAGATGTTACAAGAACTGGGCCTGGAGTCCGACAGGTTGCACCTGAACTGGATATCTGCCAGTGAAGGTGAGAGGTTTGCTAATTTTATCAGGGATGTTACTGCTAAGGTGAAGGAACTGGGACCCAGTCCCCTTAAACCTGCGGGGGTGAGCTGAAATGGTTGCAATAGGCGATATGCTGGTCGGATATGCCACTGATGAAGATGTGCGAAAGCGCGGTGCTTCCGGTGGGTTGGTGACTGCGGTACTGGCCGCAGCCCTTGAGAAGGGACTTGTGGAAAATGTGGTGGTATTCAAACATATCAACGAGTATGAGGCTGTACCCATTGTCACGGATGACGTGGAAGAAGTACTGGCATCCACAGGCAGTTTGCACTCGGTCCCTGTGAACCTTGCCAAGTACGCTGTGGGCAGCAAGGTGGCAATGCCAGCCAAACCCTGCGATGCACAGGCTGTTATCGAGCAGGCAAAGCGCGGTATGATCGACCTGGATACTACGTATGTCGTGGGATTGAACTGCGGCGGGAGTATGCATCCGGT
>JAMJFQ010000036.1:15666-17522 GCA_023544605.1 ANME-2 cluster archaeon
GGCTGCTGCACCTGTCAGATAGTTGTATTGCATGCGGCCAGTGCAGTGATGTGTGTCCTTCAGATATTCCCATAACCATGCTGCAGAGCAGGTTTGCTATTCCTGCACAGCGTAAGCGGAATTATATGCCCGGGATGAATGTTGATGATACTCCACCCTATTTAGAGGTGATATTGAAATGAAGGAAATGATCTACCAGACCGTGTGCCCGGGATGTAATATGGGTTGCGGCCTGTATATCAGGGAAGATACTGAGGGCACGGTCGCTGTTGATTTCATGAAGAGCAGTTCTGCGAACCTTGGCAAGTTATGCAGGTTCGGAATGCAGCTGCCGCACCATTACTCAAAGGCCACCAGTATGGTGGATGGTGTGGAGGCCAGTATCGAAGATGCTATCCAGGCTGCTTCTGGCAAGCTCAAGGGAGCAAAGGACGTTGCCATGCTTGCAGTGGGTGCCACGACCAGCGAGGAGCATCTGGCCCTCACCAGGGTCGCTGATGCGCTGGGTACGGTGGTAAACACCGGTATGAGCGCTTACGAGGAGATCCCGTCCGAATGCCACCCTGCTATGGGTATGGGCATACCGCTGGAGGATATCGAGCAGGCGAAACGCATCGCCCTGTTCGTAGACCCCTATATCCAGTATCCGCTACTGGTCAGGCGCCTTCGGGCAGCGAAGCACAACGGCGCATCTATTGTGGCCGTGGGCTGGAAGGATTTGAACCTGGCAGATGAGAACAAGTATATCAATCCTGACCAGTACGAGAGCGAACTGGGACTTGATAGTGATTCCATCATTATCACTGATGTGCATCCCCATACTGATCCTGAGCAGGTCAAGCAGCTGCTGAACCTTGCACTGATGACCGGGGCCAGGATAATGTTCATGAAACCATTCGTGAACTCTACTGGTGCACAGTTACTCAGTAAGGGTACGGGCCAGAAGGGGCTCAGTGAGATCATGGCTGGGATCAATGAGGGCAGTATCAAGACACTGGTCACCCTTAACAGCGACCCTCTGGAACTTATGCCAAACAGCGATGAGGTAGCAAAAACGCTGGAAAAGCTGGATACCCTGATAGTGATAACTTCCAGGGATGGGGCAGTGAACAAAATGGCACATATTGTCATTGGAACTGAGCCGCTCTATGCAAAGGCGGGCAGCTTCATGAATGTGGAAGGACTGCTGCAGAACAATTCCGGTACCGGTACGGCAGGGATCGATGCCATGTCCACCCTGGCCCGGAACCTGGGCGGCAGTGCATTTGACTATCAGGCACTGCATAATGAGGTGCTGGAGTCGATTGTCCAGAAGTACACCAGGCCAAAATACAAGGAACTTGAGTGCAAGCTTATGGAAACAGCTGCAGTGGGGGATGGCAGGGGCAACCTGATCTATGTGTCCAATCCGTTCATGTGGTTCGACCAGGCTGACGATAATGATTTCGTGATGGTCAACATGAACATGGTAAAGAAGCTGGGCCTGAGAAAAGGCGGTATGATCGCACTGACCTCAGATGCAGGTACCGTGAATGTGAGATATACGGTCAGGGATGTCCCTGACGGGCTGATACTTACCATGAAGAAGTTGCCTGTGGCCACGGGAAGTACTACTGAGGTTGCGGCGGAGGCGGTATAAATGGTTGAGCTTGATAAGGAACAGGAGAAAGCATTCGTGGATGAGCTGATGGAGGCGAACGAATTGAAGGGTGCCTCGAAGAAGCGGCTCATCAAGTTTTTGGGCAACAAGTACGACTGGGATAAGCACAAGGTCCAGTTCAGGCTGACCCGGGCGCTGCTGGCCGAGCGATACGCTGCGAGTCATTAATTAACATTTTTGGGGGGCATAGTCCCCC
>JAMJFQ010000037.1 GCA_023544605.1 ANME-2 cluster archaeon
TCGGTCGGATTAACTTGAGTACAAAAAGTTATACTTTATGTACAATAAAAAAATCCACACATAAAGGGATAATCTTAAAATCTTGAAGGTAATCTATTAAAACGAACTGGTGAGGCACATGGAACAACTAAATGAAATGCTAAAACGTTTTTCTAATACACATGGAGTATCAGGCTATGAAGGTAATATCAGGCAGCTCCTTGAAGAAAAAATAAAACCCTATGTCGACGAGGTCAGGACAGACAAACTTGGCAACTTGATGGCTATTCGCAAAGGAGGTCATCCTTCAGTTATGATCGCAGCACATATGGATGAGATAGGGCTCATGTGTAAATATGTGGATGAAAAGGGTTTTGTCCATTTTGTCAAACTGGGCGGATGGTTCGACCAGACACTGCACAGCCAGAGAGTAATACTTCATACGGAAAATGGAGATATCTACGGCGTTATCGGTGCCAAACCCCCCCATGCCATGAAAGAAGACGAGCGGAAAAAACCCGTCAAAGCTGAAGACATGTTCATCGATATCGGGGCAAAGGACCAAAAAGATGCAGAAAGGCTAGGTGTGATCCCGGGCACCACTGTTACTTTGGACCGCCAGTACGCTTCACTTGGCAATAACAGGGTCACTGGTAAATGTTTCGATGACAGGGCAGGTATCGTAATGATGATCGAGGCCATGCGGCTCATCCACGAGCGAAATATCGAAGCTACCGTATACGCCGTAGGAACCGTACAGGAAGAAGTGGGCTTAAAAGGTGCCCGAACAAGTGCTTTTGGTTTGAACCCAAGTGTCGCCCTGGTCTCAGAAGTTACGGTAGCTGGTGACCATCCAGGTATTGAAAAGAAACAAAGTGCCATTGAACTCAGTAAAGGTCCGTCCATTACTATTCTGGATGCAGGTGGTAGGGGCCTTATTGCCACTGAGAATGTTATCAAATGGCTAAAAGAGACCGCAAAAGAATATAATATCGATATCCAGCCCGACGTTGCCGAAGGTGGTACAACAGATGCAACTGCCATTCACCTGACCAAGTGTGGCATACCGTCATCAGTGATAAGCATTCCTTCAAGATACATCCACTCTCCCGTTGAGGTGCTGGACCTTGAAGATTTGAAAAAAGGTGCCCAACTATTAGCACGAGCAGTGGAAACAGTCAGTAAACACTTCTAAATATCCACTAAAACATCAACGTCGAGGTGACAAAAAAAGATGACTGAATCTTCATTCATACTTGCTACCCTGGCTGTTGTATTGCTAATCGGAATCAGTGCCCAGGTACTATCCCGCATCTTCAAGATCCCCAGTATAGTATTTCTCTTGTTTTTTGGTATCATACTTGGGCCTGAATTCCTTAATGTCATTGACACTTCCAATTTCCAGAAGGAACTTGAAGCAATCGTTGCACTTTCAATAGCAATTATCGTCTTTGATGGTGGAATGCAGATAAACATCAGACAGATAAAGAAACTGCAAAAAAGCATAGTCCACCTGATAACAATTGGCGTACTCATCACATTTATAGGATCATCACTTGTAGCATATTTCCTTTTGGACATAGATCCTGGGATGGCCATGCTCTATGGTGCACTGGTCTCAGCTACCGGACCAACAGTAATAACACCACTGGTAAAGCAGATACACGTTACCAGGAAGATCAGCAAGATACTTGAAGCCGAAGGGGTGCTTAACGACCCTATCAGTGTTATCCTTGCAGCCCTGGTTTTTGAATGGATACTACTTGATTTACCAGGCATAGATGCATTTGGCTCCCTGGCAACCAGTCTGAGTATGGGTTTAATACTCGGTATTGTTGGTGGTGTAATTCTCGCCTATATCCTGCAAAACATAACCATGATTACAGCCCAGTATGCCCGGCTATTGACCCTAACTGCAGTATTGTTGACCTTTGCAGGAGCCGAAGGATTCGGGGACGGCTCAGGGATACTGGCAGTGGCTGTATTTGGCATTATTATCGGGTCCTCCGACATAGCACATAAAGAATCCATTAAAGAGTTCAAAGGTGACATTGTAATAATATTACTGTCAATTATCTTTATCCTACTGGCTTCATTGATACGCTTTGAATACATAATTAACCTCAGTATGTGGGGTGTGGTAGTTATCCTGATATTGATGTTTGTCATCAGGCCTGCTGCAGTATTTGCTTCCACTGCCGGGTCTAACCTGTCTTTCAGGGAAAAATCATTCATTTCTGTTATCTCGCCCCGAGGTATAGTACCTGCATCCATGGTTACATATTTTGCAATAAAAATGCAGACTTTGAATGCTCCATCCGGTAATGATGGAGTAGAAATGCTTGTAGGATTAGTATTTTTGACCGTTATTTTTTCAGTTATATGGCCCGGTATATTTGCCGGCACATTTGCACGAAAACTTGGAGTAATACCTATGGAAATATTGATCATTGGAGGAGGAGGGGTGGGCAGGGAGCTCGCCCAGAGATTTGACAAACGCGGTGAGAACGTTGTGGTAATAGACACTGATAGTGAAAATTGCCAGAAGGTTATGGATTTGGGCATAAAGGCGGTGAACGGGGACGGGAACGACTTGAACGTGCTCGAAAAAGCCGGCATCAAACATGCCAAATACATAGTTGCTACCACTGACAAGGACAATGTCAACCTGCTTGCATGCCAGCTTGCAAAAAGTAAATTCGGGTTTTCCGGTAACATGCTGGTTGCCAGGGTGAATGACCCAAATAACCTGCCCCTGTTCACTGAAATGGACATACGGGCGATGAGTCCCACAAAATCCACCACGATTATCCTGGAGAACATGGTCGGTAGACATGATCTATTTACAATGTGCGAAGTGGGTCACCAGGGTGATATCATCGAGACCAGTATATCCAATCCCAAGGTCATCGGAAAGGCCGTAAAGGATGTGGAGATACCAAAAGGCAGTTTAATTGTACTTGTACGTCGGGGCGACCAGTCTATTATCGCTCACGGAGATACTATTCTTCTGGAAGGCGACCATGTTACGATCATAGGCCAGGCAGGAGCGGCGTCAGAAGCAGCAAATCTATTAGATTGAAAGAGATTGATAGTGCAAATGAAAATCCTGGTACTTGGGATAAACACGCGCCACATTGCATGTTCTGCTGCACGGGCTGGCTATACGGTTCACACCCTCAGCAGTTTCAATGACATTGACCTCATGGAATGTGCGGCAAAAAACAGTGTATGTGAAATACCTGATGTGCACTGTCTTGACCTGGAGGAAATTGCCGCAACCATATCTTCCTTGCTGCCCGTGGACGGTGTGGTGCTTGGGCCTGGATTTGAACATCTTGGACATTGGATCGATGAAATTACCCATACACGTATCCCCGTGTTTAACAATGTCCCCGAAACCATTGCCCAGGTATCAAATAAGGTCTGGCTTGCACATAAACTTAGATCATGGGACATACGGCATCCCCATACATTGCCCCTGGCATCCATAAGCACACAAAAAGACTGGAACATGGGGTATCCTGCTATGATAAAACCAATATGCGGAGCCGGCGGTGTGGATAATATACTCGTACGTGATGCTGATGACCTTGCAGATGTATTGGACACTATTGGCAGATATAAAGATAAATTCCTTATTCAGGAATTTTTTAAAGGTACCCTTGTCAGTGTTTCTGTAATATCCACAAAGAAACAGGCAACTGCCATTGCGATCAATGAACAACTTGCAGGTCTGGACTGGCTTACAGACATACCATTTGCATACTGCGGTAACATAACTCCTCATGAATCCGAATATGGCAAATGGATATGCGATACCGCTGTAGAGTTGGCAGTGAAACTCAAATTGCTGGGTTCAAACGGCGTGGATTTCATAATAACTGAACACGGACCGGTGGTACTTGAAATAAATCCACGGTTCCAGGGAAGCATTGATACTGTGGAGAATGCTACCGGTATTAATGTCTTTCAATCACATATCGAGGCTTTTGAAGGACTAGTACCTCTTCCGACCAACTACCTCAATTATTCTGTTAAGGCCATATTTTTTGCCCCCCACAGGTTTATTGCAGGTAAAAAAGTATATGAATATCTACTGCAATGCTTAAGGAGTGGCAATGCAGCCGATGTCCCCTTGGAAGATACGGTGTTTGAAAAAAATGAACCTGTGGTTTCCTTCTTAGCTAGTGGCAAGAGCAGGCGTCAGGTGGTCATGCAGGCAGGTCATCTCGTTGATGGGCTTGTTGAAAAAATGGAAGAATGTAACACGGAAGATTAATGCGCTAATAAGATAAATTAGGTTAGGTGATATGTTGGTAGATCTGGATGACCCTATTATTCGAGGACTTCTTATTAATCTCGTTGGAGAAGAAGGTATGAATGTTGTTCTCAAAATGCCTGATGGTGAAGTTACTGATGAAGAAGTGTCTAATGTGACCGAAGTTCCCCTGAATATAGTCAGGCGCACTCTGTACATACTTTTTGAAAACAGGCTTGCCACTTACAGACGTGAAAGAAATAAAGATAGCGGCTGGCTTACCTATCTCTGGTTAATTGACATTAGCGGCATAAATGAACTTCTGGATAATGAAATGAATAGACTACTAACGAATCTCAAGTCTAAACTTGACTTTGAAGAAGACAATATGTTCTATATTTGTGAGAACGAATGTGGACGTTTTGTATTCGACTTAGTAGCAGAGACCGAGTATCTATGCCCTAATTGTGGGGAAGAAGTGGTTTTTGAGGAAAATGAGATAATTAAGCAGAGCCTGAGAAAACGTATCAATGAGCTGGAAGATATTTGATACCAGATAAATACCGTGCACTTGAACTACTTGAAATTGCAGGATGTAGCGATAAGGTTATCAAGCACTGCCTTACCGTAGCTGAATATTCCAGGGAATGTGCAAAGAAGGTCGAAAAAAACGGGCATCCTATCGATGTGGAACTGGTTTTTATTGGGGCATTGCTACACGATATTGGTCGCTCTATCACTCATGACATTAACCATGCGGTAGAAGGGGCATGTCTTGGTAGGGAATACGGTTTAAATCCCAGCATTATACGAATAATCGAAACACACATCGGTGCAGGCATCGCCGAAACAGAAGCAAGATCACAGGGATTACCCCAGAGAAATTATTTTCCCTCCACTATTGAGGAGAAAATCGTGGCCCATGCGGATAATCTTGTTGATGATATCCGTATCATTTCAATTTCAGAAAAAGTGGATAAACTCAGGGAAAAGGGGATGAGGGAAAACATAGTTGAAAGAATTGTTGAACTGTACTTCTATGTTGATGAGATGATGCGTTAAAGGTTTTCAGGGTCATTTTTCAACATCGCTGACCACCACCATACAGCCATGTCATTGGCATCTTTACTGAACTGGCCTGAAAGCCTGTATTCGCCGTTCTTGTTGCTGATAAGACCCGCACCGAGTAATTTGTTCCTCATCGAATAAAATGAGGCCTTACCAATGCCCAGTTCATCAGATGTCTCTTTCCACTCGCTGGTCTTAACAGGCTCATTTTTTTTCTGCCTTTCTTCGATAAGGATGATAAATTTTTGACCCACTGCAGCCGTTTTTTCTTCCTGGAACAAACGCCGCATAAACTCATAGAAAGGCTCACGGGAACGGCTGATCCTGCTGTTTGCATCAGAACGGATCATTATTGTAGTTGATGTTCTGGGTGCATCTTTTACATATGTCATATATATGGTTGCTATGCTATTGAACTATAAGGCTTTTTCAGAAAAAGCACTTAAATTAGCCGGACACCAAATCTTAAACTGGCATGTTCAGTGTAGATTTGACCAGATCTATATAGTCATCTTTAAGTGAATATACCGTAGTGGTCTTGTAGGATTCCTTGTGTGCTTTGAGAATTCCCAACTTTGAATGAATATAACCTATCATTGAAGCAACCATGTTATGCGATACATCATATTTTTTTGAAAGAATTTTATGAATCACATCTACTGTAGCTTCTTTTAAGTTAAGGAATATATTCAGGATAAAATTTCTAATCCCATCAGTATCTAGTTCAAGATACGTCTCAAGACGGTTTTTTATCAGTTCTTTAAGTGATCCCATAACCTTTTTGCTCCTATTAATTTTTTTGAGCAGTATTCCTAACATATATGAGTTAACACTATACACATAAATAGGTTTCTACATTATTATTATCAGTACATCATCACATTCTATTTGACAGTTTAATCCTCATTTTTAGATAAGATTTTTTTTATAGATTATCTAAAAAAAACACGTTTCTTTAAAAAGTGTATCAATTTTAATTCACATTATTTAATAATATTCATTTTATATATTTAATTACTTTTAATATTTTTTATATAATATATCATATATTAACTATTTATTTCCTTGAATATATTTTTTAGTAAATATTAATATAATCTATACATTTGATTCCTTATACTACGATATATTAATTTTTTTCCCATATTATATAACTAATAGTTATATTCATTGATTATTTATTCTTTTTTTACGTTTTTTACTGGTATTGTATTTTGTGTCTCTATGTATTCCTATAGACTATAGTTATAGTTTTTTTCTTTCACGTTATCGTATGTTTCAGTGAACTCAATCATTCTATATACTATAGGAATTTGATGGTTATGACTTACAGCCCTACCATGATCTGCAAAATAATATATTCTCGGGGGGTATTTTGCTTAATGGATTACTTAGTACTATAGAGTATAAGAATGCATTTATTCATAGACCATTTAGAATAGGGTTTTTACCCTATAGTTTTCATATGTTTTTAGCATGTAAATGGTACCCTTTAACATACCAATATACTATATATAAATATAGGCTTATAAAAATACACAGGCATAATTATAATTAAAATTTATGCAAAAAAATTTGTATGTGTTTTTATCTTCTCACGAAATTGTAATATAAATTTAGTATATAATATTATAGTTATACTTTAATAGATTTACTATATTATGTACAATATAGTATAGATAATATAATTAAATTAATACAAATAAAATTATAAAATTTTATACTATTAAATTGCACACATAATTAGTTATAAATCGATGGATTTATTGAGAGTTAAAACAGTACCAATAACAGATGTTCAGGAAGAAATACAGGGGATGTCTGTTAGGCACTGCCATCGGTGATGCATTGGGAATGCAAACCGAAGGTATGCAACCTGAAGATATTAAGCAGAAATTTACTATCGTCTTTGATTATGGTAAAGGCAGAGCAGATAGTATAAATGAAAATTTGAGACCCGGACAATATACAGACGATACTGAACAGACAATAATTCTTGCCAGATCAATAATCAGATCCGGAAAATTCGACCCGGTTGAGTTTTCAACACTGTTAGTGGAACATTATGAAAAGATAATAGTCGATCCAAAATTGAACAGAGGATGGGGGAGTACAAGTCTTGCAGCCTGCAAACGACTGTCTGAAGGAATTGTGTGGAATGAATCCGGTGACAGATCACCAACGTGTGGTTCTTCAATGAGGGTGTCTCCTATCGGTCTGCTTCACCCTGGCAGACCTGATGAAACTGAAGAGAACGCCCGATTATCCTCATTACCAACCCATAAAAGCCCGGAATCCATCGCCGGTGCTGTGGCAGTGGCGGTGGCGGTTTCACTGGCAATAATGAATACCAATCCCGATTTGATAATACAAACATCAGCCGAACATGCCAGTAAATACGACTCTACTCTGGCTGAAAAAATATTGTCAATAGAAAAAGTGAGACATTTACCTGAGAATACAGCATTTTCCATTCTCAAAACGTCTTTCATGACACGGGACATTGTGCCCAGCGCACTCTATTGTTTTGCTAAAAACCCTTTGGATTTTCCCAAAACCCTGATCACAGCCATCAATGCAGGTGGAGATACAGATTCAATTGCGTCCGTGGCTGGAGCTATTAGCGGAGCATACCTTGGAGCAGATGTCATACCGAAAAGATGGTATAATGGACTTGAAAATAGAGGCGAAATTGAATCCATTGCACTTGCACTATGGGAAATCGCCAAACATAATATACAGTAAGATGTTCAGGTACAATCAGAGGTAAATATTCAAATGAGAGCAGTGATCCCCTTCAAAAAAGAGAATGCCAAATCGCGCTTGTCTGAAGTGCTTTTGGAGAACCAAAGGCAGGAATTTGCCCTTAAGATGTTATATGACGTCATCACTTCTCTGGTACATTCCGGACAGTTCAATGAGATAGATATTCTCAACTCGTCCGTATCCAGCGTCCTGAACACTGATTTCCCACCAGACGTTAACGTGCTGGTAAGTGAAAAAAACCTGAATGATGCCCTGAATGAATATCTGGATAAGACTGCCAGTCATTCAAATGAGGAAATATTTATAATCATGGCAGATATGCCCCTGGTTACAGAAAAGCAGATATGTCAGATGACAGACCTTCAGGGAGATATTGTCATCTCGGCCGGTTCCCGTGGAGGTACCAATGCTTTACTTATACGTCGCCCTGATGTGTTCTATGTTGACTATTATGGTCTGAGCTTCCTCGATCATTTGAGAATAGCAAAAGAAACAGAATTGGAGGTTAATGTATACGATTCGTTCCTGGTCAGCACTGATATGGACGAACCTGATGACCTCATTGAACTGATGATACACGGTCGGGGGAGGGCAATGGAATACCTCAAAACACTGGGTATCAGCCTTGATACCAATGCTGGAACATTGGATCTAAGCAAAAAAATTAGTTAGACTTTTACCTTAGATCGAATCCTTTCCAGAGATTTTTTTCAATCTCTCAACTCCGCCGATATCCTTAATAATATCAGCTGTAGAGGGTGGTACCAATGATTGCCACTCCTCACCGGACAGCATCCTCCTACGTATCTCGGTCCCAGAATACTGCTCGCGCTGGTAGAGTGGGGATTGCCGAACCTCAAATCCAGCCTCTTCAAAAAGCTGTATTACCAGTGGATTGTTGGAATACACTACTTTGAATGGTGGTGTCATAGAAATAACATGGGATACCCAGACTGAATTGCGTCGGATATCCTCAATAGGTATTATATAGTGTTTGACATCCAGATCCTCGAGCGCTTCGGTCATCATCAGCACCCGCTCACCAGCCGTAAACAGATCATCCGGTTCATGGCTGGTCTGAGCGCTACCAATGCCGATTATGATTTCATCTACTTCCTGTGCGATTAACTCAAGCACAGTCTGGTGTCCCAGATGATACGGTTGAAATCGTCCTATGTAGAATGCTCTTCTGGAGTCCATTCTCCGCCAGCCCAGACTACTTCCTTAAACTTCTGGTAGTCCCATTCGTTGTTCTTGTGTTTTTGGGCTGCAAGTTTCTGGACAATCTCCATAAAGATGGGTTTTTCGTCGTATTCCATTCCCTGAACTTTATCCAGGTATTCCTTACCCGTATCATTGCGGATAAATATAGTGCTCCATCCATCCGGACTGCCAACGCTACCAACGCTGATATCAGCATAATAGGACGTGTAGTCCATACAATGATGGCAGGGCTTTCGAGCCAGGTGAGATATTTCCTTGATTGGGACCAATGCTTTATCATCAGCGGTCTCTGCCACGAACTTGCCTTTAGCGAAATCAAGTTTCTTGACAGTTTTTCGGTCCAGACCCATGATGTTTGGTATGATATTCTCTCCCATATCATCATAGGTAAAGCTCTCCATGCATATCAGCCCTATAACCAACTTAATCTTATCAGTAAGGTTTTCCCGAAGCAGTGAAGCCGAATGCACTTGACAGGGCGTGCCGACCACAGCGATCTTTTCATAGTCCTTAAGTACACCACGCAGTTCAGATAATACAGGTTCATACGTATATTTAGTACCGCCTACACGGGAAACTTCCTCTGCACTGGTCAACACCACTACTTCAGTCTCCCAATCCTCATTCCGTGAAACACTGAGAGCGGCATCGATCTCACCCTGTTCAAAGAGGGATTTGAGTATACCGGTAACAACAGCACCATCCTGACCGTGCAGGGAACTCTTGCCCACTCGTTGATCGATCACATTATCGAACTCATCGTCACCCGGAAAACCATCCAGTATTGGGCAGATACGCTGGCAAGCCAAACAGTTCTGACATGTTACGCAGGTCTCACAATCCACATAACATTTCCTGTGTGCACAGTAATTATCTTCCCTACTGACCTCGCTAAAGAGTTTTACCACAGTAGGTTCGGCTACAGTCGGAGTGAACTTATTATAGTTCGCCTCATTGTATATCTGTACTTTCGCTGCCTGCATGGGGCAGATGGCTTCGCATCCGCCGCATGCTGTACACAGTACATTTTTAATTACCTGGTATATCTTCGGGAACCCTATTTGTGGAACAGGGATCTCAGCACTCACTTACTTGCCTCCGATTATTTCCTTACCGAAGAGTTTTATGGAAGTTTCCTTGTTAGGACCGATCGGTGAACCGCACACGATCTGGGTAACACCTATCTTCTGGAGGGCTGCCACCTTCTCGGCACACATCTCAGGTGTTCCACAAATGGAAAAGGCATCTACCATACCGTCCGTAACCATGCCGCCCATCAATGCGCCAAAGTCTCCTTTTGCAATTGCTGCACCAATCTCTCCTTTTGCAGCAACGTCGATACCATGACGCTCAAGCACCATATCAGGTGAACCGGCTACGATGAATGCAACTACGATCTTGGCTGCACCAATGGCCTTCTCTGCATTCTTATCGATGGAGAAACATGCATATGCACCGACATCAACCTCTTTGGGATCTCTGCCAGCTTTTTTAGCTCCTGCAGCGATTGCCTCAATGGCAACCTCGAAATCTTTTGGATGGGATGCATTGATCAGCACACCATCTGCCACTTCACCGGCAAGTTCCAGCATCTTCGGGCCCTGTGCACCCAGGTATATGGGTATGTTCCCTGCCTTGAAAGCCATCTTGGCGCCAGCGATCTTAACTCTCTCGCCGTCCTGGTTGACCTTCTTACCGGCAAAGAATTCCCTGAGAGCTGAGATAGATTCTCTTGATGTTAACAGGGGTTTCTCCCATGCAATACCCATTGCATCAAAGGTAGCTTTATCGCCGGGACCGATCCCCAAAATTGCCCTGCCGCCTGAAATATCGTTAATTGCAGCAATACTGGATGCAGTGACTGCGATATTCCTGGTGTAGGGATTAGTTACTCCGGTCCCCAGTTTTATCTTATTAGTATTCAATGCCAATACAGCCAGGGTAGTATAAACATCCCTGTTGTTATAATGGTCTGTAATCCACACATTATCGAATCCCTGCTCTTCAGCCAATTTTGTATAACTGGCCAATTTTAACACAGGGTCACTCGGTACAAATTCTATTCCAAACAAATACGTCCCTCCATTAACTGGTAAAAGTATTGATTCATTACTGATTTAAAAGCGTATTGGTTTTGTTCTGGAAAAGAGATATGATGAGGCAATGTCATCAATAAAATATAAAGGTATTGTGATAATTTTCCGGGTCAGGAATGAAATATGAGATTGGATGCATTTATCGTAGAACAAGGACTACTCGCCAGCAGGAGCAGGGCGAAACGTGCCATCATCAATGGTCAGGTCAGTGTGAACGATAATATCGTTCTCAAACCATCCACCCGGGTTGGATATAATGATGATATTGAGATTGGAGAAGACATAGATGTGCCTGCAGGGTATTTGAAACTCAAAGCCATCCAGCAGCAAACCCAGCTCATTCATCCTGGCGATACAATATTGGACCTGGGTTCCAGTGCAGGTGGCTTTCTCATATTTGCATCAGAGATAGCAGGCCATGTCAGCGGTATCGAGTTCAGTGATGAGTTCATGCCTTTCCTGGCAGAGTTGGCAGCTTCTTGTGATAATGTCACAGTGAAGAAGGGGGACGTTTTCAGTATCCCGCTTATCTCATTGTCAGAACAGGCTGTGGATGTGATATTGAACGACATTACCGTTGAACCCGAGGATTCCATCGTGGTACTTGAAAGGGTACTGCCGCTGTTAAAACCGGATGGGAGGATATTACAGGTGTTAAAGCTTGGCAGCAGGACCAGGCTGGATGCACTTATTGAAAAGATGGCGGGGTTAGGGTTGTCAGTCCAGCATATTATAGAGCCTGAAAAGAGAGAGGTTTATGTGATAGCAGTACGAAAAGGAGAGAACGAGGCGAAAGAATAAATGTCAGGTATATGCAGTGTATGTGGAAAAAAAGAGATGCTGCCCTATACATGCAAATTCTGCGGCTGGACGTATTGCTCTGAACACAGGCTACCCGAGAACCATCACTGTACCGGGCTGGAAATTCTCAAGACGCAGACAAAAGAAAGTGGGAGGATAATATACCAGCCAGAATCAAGTCCTGTGTATCAGCGCAGCTTAGGATTTCCAGGACTGGGCCAGCGGGGTAGGTCACCTTATGCCATTCCTGTATCCAGGAACTACTCGCTCTATATTATCCTGATATGCGTGGCTGTGTTTTTTTTACAGAATTTAATTCCAGCAATTACCGGTATGTTCCTGCTGGTGCCCCAGCTGGCTGCCGTTCGTCCCTGGACATTGGTTACCTATATGTTCTTGCATGGAAGTGGTGGTCATCTGTTCTTCAACATGCTGGTATTGTTCTTCTTTGGTCCTACCCTTGAGCGAAAGATAGGAACGTACAAGTTCCTGACGGTTTATTTCGGGGCTGGACTGTTATCAGCGCTGGGGCACATGGTATTTTCAGGTTCACCTGTGTTAGGTGCCAGCGGGGCAATATACGGTATTTTTGCATGTCTTGCAGTGTTGGAGCCAGAGATACGGGTATATGTCTATTTCATCCCTATGAAAATAGTTCAGGCACTGGTACTGTTTGCCCTTATAGATATTCTTATGATGGGGTCCAATGACATGATAGCCCATGCAGCACACCTGTCGGGACTGGTGTTTGGATTGTATATGGGTCTGAAATTAAAGAAAGGTATATCAAGGTCATCATGGTGAATATTTAAGTCGCAAAGTATAATTATCAACAGGTGGATTAACAAATAAGCAGGAGCAATAGAACAATGGCAAAGAAAAAAGCAAAGGCCAAGAAGAAATCAGCGGCTAGTCCAATATCTACGATACATTTTCCGTTCTATTCCCAAGAGAGATGGAATAATTGGCTGGAACTGGTCAAAGAAAGTGGTTTCGAACTCAAAGAGGACGAAGACCCAGGAAATTCTGGTCAGATATTTGTCAATATGGAAGATGACATTATCCTTGCGTGCCTCAAAGTTATTTCCAAATTCGATAATAGTGAATTCACCACAGACGGGGCATTCGATGCACTAAATGAGATCAAGACCATTGTATTGAAACCACTTGATCCTATCAGTGAATCGATTGACCTGATGCTCGATTCACTGCAGACATCATTTATTGGTGTTTTTGCTTCCTGTGAATGTTATTTCGACGGTGCTTATGAAAAATCGGCTGAACTTGCCCCCTTCATCAAAAGTGCATTGGAGGCCGAAGAAGCTGATGACCCGGGAAGTGCTATAGGTTATATTGCGACCATAGGGGCCAGCGTGCTTGCAGGTGCAGAACTTCCGGAAGATATACTGTCAGAGATACCTTATGGCCTGGTGGCCGAGTGGTTAGATGGTATAGATTCCATTGCCGCTGCCATGCTAGGAGATGACAGTTATAAGTTCGATGCACCCGATGATGAATAAATAGCAAAGCTTTCTTTTTTTACTAACAGGGTTGAGTGATTTGCTGCTTCACCAGGTGCTGGGTCTGGATGATGATGAGAACCTGTTCATACCTGAAGAGGGGTATAGCAGCCTGGGAGACCTGTACCAGACCCTGGGATTCATGGAACAGATTGCACAGTCCGGCGGGGTTGACGGTGAGGTCAGGGTCGTGCGGGATGAGTCGGGAGATACAATCTGCCTTGCGATCAATAATCCCGGTACTGAGGAATACCCGTCCTTCTGGGCAGTGTTCACCAATATGGTGGCAAAGAGTGGAATTCAATCTGCAGCGGCAGTACAATTTGATATTCTGGTATCACATCTATTGCAGTCTTTTGATGATATTACTTCATTGGAAGTATCAGCCCATGAATTAGAGGTTGCATTACGGGAGTATTATTCTATTGCCCTTGTGGAGAGACAGTTATGTGATGGCTGTGTTAAGCCTGCTGAAACCTATGAAATGGTATATCTGGATATCAGGGTACAGCGGTTGGACGAACTGTTCAGAAAGCTGGGTGATAGGTTCAATGCATCGGGCAGGGTATTGGAGATATGCTGTGGTAACGGTATGGCGACCTTGTCGCTGGAAAAATTGGGTATTTTTCTGCTGACCACTGATCATGACCGCTGCCAGATATGTCAGGGACTGGAGCATGAGGTATTGAAACCAGAGCGTACTATTGTGATGGATGCCACACGATTGAGTGATTTTTTTAATGAGGGGTTATTTGATGCTGTTATTGGGTTCATGCTTGGTACCATTTATAGTTTCAATAAGGATATCTGGGCCGCGATGATGGCCGAGTCCCTGAAGGTAGTTAAACCTGGGGGGACACTGCTGTTTACGGTTAATAAGCGCGAGGAGATGGATATCCTGAAGGATGCGCTGGACGGTCTGGGTGCTATGGGTGAGATCATTGATAATACCGATAAGAACGGGATATATGACCAGTGGGTGTACCTGGGGCGAAAACAACAATAATATAATCCACTGAAACAAAATCCTTATCTAATCTAAATTGTATTTGTTAGAAAAATTGCGGTGAAACTTTATGCAGATACTACTCATTCATTCTGACCATATTGAATACCAGGTAAAGAAAAAGACCCCGGTAGCAGAAACGATAGACGAAGACATGAAACAGGGAAGCCTGGACGAGGCACTGACCGCTTTTATTGCCGTGGAAAAGGCGGACGAGTCCGATCCTGACAGGGCCGCTGCAGCAACTGTCGACGAGATCAGGAAGGTTGCAAAGCAGGTCAAGGCAGAGAATATCATGCTCTACCCTTATGCCCACCTGAGCAGTTCCCTGTCATCGCCCAAGGTAGCTGTGAAAGTCCTGAAAAATATGGAAAGTTCACTTAAAGATGATTTCAATGTCAAGCGGGCACCTTTTGGATTCTACAAATCATTTGAGATTAAATGCAAGGGTCACCCCCTATCTGAACTGTCCAGGACCATTCAAGTAGGAGGAGAGGAGGTAACTGGAACAGCAGGACCTAAACCGGAAAAGGAAGAGGTGATAAGCGAAGCCATCAAGGCTGAAGAGAAGGCAAAGTCCTACTGGCATATCCTGACCACGGACGGGGAACTACACTCATTTGATGATTTTGATTTTACCGGACACGATAACCTGCGCAAGTTCAGGGACTACGAGGTGTCCAAAAGCCGGGCCGTGGACCGCACACCGCCCCATGTGGAACTGATGAGGCGGCTGGAGTTAGCGGATTACGAACCGGGCAGCGACAGCGGCAATATGCGGTTCTATCCCAAGGGCCGGCTTATCAAGAGTCTGCTTGAGACCTATGTACTGGACCGCTCGGCAGCTATGGGCGCCATGGAAGTGGAGACCCCGATCATGTACGACATGAACCACCCCACGCTCAAAAAATACCTGGACCGCTTTCCTGCCAGGCAGTATTCCATTGATGCTGACAAGAAAAGCCTGTTTTTACGATTTGCTGCGTGTTTCGGCCAGTTCCTGATGAACCACGACATGACCATTTCCTACCGGGACCTGCCCCTGAAGATGATCGAACTGACGCGATACAGTTTCCGCAAGGAACAAAGCGGCGAACTTGTGGGACTCAGACGCCTGCGTGCCTTTACCATGCCTGATATGCATACATTGGCCGGCGATATGGAGCAGGCTATCATGGAATTCGGCCAGCAGTACACTATGTGCATCAGCGTGCTGGAAGCCATGGGGTTGGGATTGGATGATTACGAGGTAGCTATACGATTTACCAGGGATTTCTATGAGGAGAACAAGGAATTCATCACCGAACTGGCCAGGGTCGTTGACAAGCCAGTACTTATTGAGATGTGGGATGAGAGGTTCTTCTATTTCGTACTTAAGTTCGAGTTCAATTATATCGATGCCCTGGATAAGGCCAGTGCCCTATCCACGGTGCAGATTGATGTTGAGAATGCAGAGCGCTACGGTATTAAGTATATCGACCAGGAGGGGGAGGCCCGGCAGCCCACCATACTGCACTGCTCGCCCAGCGGCGCCATTGAGCGCATCATCTACGGCCTGCTTGAGAAGAACCATATGCTGACCGAGGCCGGTGGGGTGCCCATGCTGCCGGTATGGTTATCGCCCACCCAGGTCAGGGTGATCCCGGTGGCAGAGCGGCACAGGGAGGCGGCTGAAGAGGTGGCACTGATGCTGGGCTGTAGGACAGATATTGATGACAGGGATGAGACCGTAGGAAAGAAGATACGAGATGCTGGACGGGAATGGATACCATATGTGGCCGTGCTGGGTGACGAGGAGTTCCAGAGCGGCGAACTGACTGTTAATATCCGTTCTGAGAGCCAGCCTAAGAAGCCGAAGCAGGTGAAGATGAAGGCATGGGACCTGAGTGCAAAGGTGCAGGCCGAGATTGCGGGTTTGCCGTATAAGGGTCTGGCCCTGCCTTTGTACCTGTCTATGAGGCCCAGGTTCCTGTAAGTGGAAAGACTTTTAATCAATTAATGAGTAGAGAAGGCAATATTCGACATCAGTTCATTATGGGACAGTAGGGTAGCCTGGCCGATCCTCGAGCGTTTGGGACGCTTGGACCGCGGTTCGAATCCGCGCTGTCCCATTTGATGATTTTTTTGTTTGGCTGATCTTTGCTTTTTTTGGGGAATTTATTCAGTTGATTGGAGTTACTTTGAGATTGTCGGAAAAGTCCCGTTCTTTCGCTAAATTATCACACTGTATCTATTAAAATTTTCGTTGAACATAATATCAGCCATTATACATCACAAATTAACGCCTGATCTGGCGATTTATCCTTGTAAATCGATAGATATCGAAGCATTTATATTAGTTGAC
>JAMJFQ010000038.1:0-8691 GCA_023544605.1 ANME-2 cluster archaeon
ATTATTTACTATAGTTGCCTGTAAAAAATGGATTTGATAAAAAATGGAACTCGTTCTAGTTTCAGTGATCGTTTTCTTCATAGCTGTAATATTCTCAATGCTGGGCCTTGGTGGTGCGCTGGTATACGTACCCCTGTTCTATTTACTGGGCATTGATATCCTCGTGGCAATACCCACAGCCCTGCTGCTAAACGCTATTGCTACGAGTTCGGCAGCCATCACATATCTTCGCAAAAAAATGGTTGATCTGCATACAGCTGCTCCTTTCATACTCGCATCTATAATAGGAGCACCCATCGGAGCATATTTCACGAAATTCACTCCAATTGAAACGCTGCTGTGGGCACTCAGTGTTGTTCTGGTACTTGCCGGGGCACGGATGATATTTTCCAGTGATTCAGAGATGGAAGACCATGTCTTAAACGAGGATAAGAGGCGGCGTTTCGTAATCGGTCTGTTTTTTGGATTCCTGATAGGTATGGCGGCTGGTTTGCTGGGTATTGGCGGTGGTGTTTTTATTGTACCGCTGTTGGTAACGCTGGGATTCGGGACAAAACGAGCTTCTGCCACCTCGGCACTAATTGTAGCATTCATATCGTTCTCAGGATTTCTCGGTCACCTGGGCTCTGGCCATCTGGATGTTACACTTATGTCATATACAGTCGCATCCGCTTTCATTGGTGGTCAGGTAGGTTCTCACCTGATGCACAGCAGGCTTAGATCAAAGACCATCAGGCAGATATTTGGAGCAGTCCTGTGGATAATGACCCTGAAGATACTATCCGGGCTGGTATAATGATCATACTACCATCATGAATACATAGGATTGTCGCCTGAGCGCAGTGCCCTCATAATCTCTCCCACGAAATGTTCAGGGGGCTGGGCACCTACGAAATCCACGACTTCATTGATGATCACCTTGGGCACGCTCATGGCCATATATCTCTGGGCAATATGAGGGAACTCTATCATCTCGACCATATCTGCTTTTATATGCTCGTTCTCAATGGCAAGTTTATGGGCCGTACGAACAGCCATTGAGCAATACGGACAGGTCGGGGTCACAAGCACCTGTATATGGACAGGTTTGTTGACCCCGGCCAGTTTTTTCTTGACATCATCGGACAAGTCGGTCTTGCCCCTGGAAACATCGATAAGGTCTTCCTGGAATGAAGCAAACTCGTATCCGGATGGGATACCGTAAAACCGGATACCATAGTCCTTTTCACCCAGCATGACGATAGCAGGAATATTCTTAACTCCGTAGGACCGTGCCAGTTTTTCATCCTTGACAAAATCATGGATTTCTGCTTCGATTTTTGGTGACATGCCAGCCAATTCTTCCACCATACCTCTGGTATCGGCACAGAATTGGCACTCGTTCTCCTGGGTAAACATTATTAATTTTACGTTACCCTCAAGACCTTCTTCCAATTTCTTCTTCAAATTTTCTTTATCTGAGTCCTGTATCAATGCCATACAATAACCTCCTGCTACTCCCTTGTAAATTATATATGGTAATAGTTAAGATTAAAATTAATACAATATTTAAATGTCGATAGTTACACTACACAAGTTTCAACTTACCCACGACCTTGTCCAGTTTCTCAACCGCGCCTGGCCCTATACCCAGCACAGTAACGGTCCCGGGGGGTATCTGGGTAAGCCCGGCATCGGTGATAAGGGCCGTGGACAACCCCTCCCTGCGGGCCATCTCTTTCAATAAAAACAGGTCCTGCAAGGTCCCGGTCTTGAGTACGACCTTCTTCTGACCGTCCTTCATCCACTCATCACGGTCCTTCTTATCTGCAAAATCAGAGGCGGTTACAGCAGCATGTGCCACCTGCACTGCCAGTTTGCCTTTTGAGAGTTTGAGGTCGTCACGTGTAACGATGCACTGCTTGTATTCAGTCATAGATGAGCATTCCTTTCTCATCGAATTTCAGTGAATCGGTGGTCCGCTGGTGCCAATCTTCCCCTAACCTCAAAGCTTCATTCCTTTCAAAATCGTCTACTACTACATCTTCGTCAGTGATATCTAATATGGAAGACATCGGGATTGAAAGGTTCTCAGCCCCCTTCTTGAACAC
Source organism: ANME-2 cluster archaeon (assembly GCA_023544605.1). GTDB lineage: Archaea > Halobacteriota > Methanosarcinia > Methanosarcinales > Methanocomedenaceae > Methanocomedens_B. Next base: position 2,091 of record JAMJFQ010000038.1, read on the forward strand.
AAGATACCCGGAATAAATAGATATGGTCTCGCCTATCCTCTGACCGTGCTGCACTACGAACTTACAGAGTATATCCTGTTTTGAAATACCTTTTTCATCAGCCTGTTCAGACGAATCGTTAGGTTGAAAACTGATCTCCACTGCAGCAGGTTCATCCGGGACATCTTTTTCGGTCACAGCGAGAGGGTGGGGTATGGACATGGAGTGCCAGTCCAGGTCGTCATGTTTGTGTTCCCACTTGCTGCCCACCTGTCTGTTCTGTTTTTTGTTTCGTTCATCCTTTCCGGAACTATCGGGCACTCCATCCGTTGAAGGACTATTCTGAAGTAACTCTTCATTAGCAGTCGAATGATCCTCTATACCACTGTGTCCCAGCAATTTTTTGAAAGTTTTTGTAATTCCCATCCTATATCACTACCAATGTTTTTGTTTCATATATTTTTCTTCCACGCCCAGAAAATCAATGGCTGAGGCAATAATGGCATTAGTAAAAATGTATGAGTTGATCTCCGAATATGACGGACGTATCTGGTTCAGTTTCGTCGTGGTTATTTTGCTGGGTGTCTTGTCGTGGAAGATACCCCTGTCACCTTCTAATACAGGTATGAAAATGATGTTATCTTCATAGCCCCACTCTTTCAATTGAGTGACCATACTGGATTTTTTATTTACCGTGATTGGAAACACATCCACTCCTTTACTGCGGGCCTTTATGATCGCCTCCAATATCTCACGGGTATCACCGCTGCCGCTGATTGGGATATACACATCCCCCCTCACAAAACTGGGCGTGGTGGCATCACCCTTAACATACGCTTGCTGTCCCAGATGTGCTATCCGCATTCCGAAAGCCTTTGCCACGAAGCCGGACCGTCCCACGCCGTCTACAATAAAGTGCCCACGGCGGTTTAGCAGTTTCTCGACCCATGAGCGCAGGTGTTCCTTATCGATATTCTTGAGCAGGGTTGCATTCTCGATAAAATGCTCCATCTGCTGGTAATACAGCTTGTTATCTCCTTCATCCAGTGCAGGGAGAATACAGTTTAACAGGGTGCACAATTTAAGTTCGAACTCTGACCCCATCACTGCCAGTTCACTGGGTTTTTCCAGTTTTATATCTTCCATCAGGAAAATGAAACCTTTGTGTTTGCGAACCTTCTTAGAGGCTTGAGAATCAGTTTTTGCAGTGATAAGTATCTCCTTTGCGCCCAAACGATTTGCGTCTTCAAGGTAATTGAGAACACTTTCAGTAGTACCAGAACCAGTGGCTGCCACAACCATATTCGACCTGTCCGGGTCAAAATAACGTCTTATAGGATCGTCCAGGGTGGCAGGGAATAACTGTTCATATTTCAATAACTGGTGGAGAAAATCATATAACGCCAGGGCACTCCTGCCCTCGCCGATGGCGTATATGACCTTCTGCTTCGTATCAGCCTGATATATGAAATCCCTCAATGCTCCTACTAATCTATCTATCTCATCAGACGAAATGTTCTTGAGTTGCTCAAGGAATTGCAGCTGGATATCAATTGAATCGTAAAACTTTGCAGTGGCCTTCATTTTTTGTATCCTTCTATGTATAATAGGTTCTTCTGTATTATAGTTGATTTTATTACATAAATATGATAATGTTTAAGAAGGCTTCAAACCACTTAGAAAAACAATGGATCAATTAGATCACCCTAGGGTGCGTCTTAGGGATTTCATAGTCACGAAAGACGGATGGGTATTCTCATCAGCCGATTACTACCACATTGAAGGCGTCAGGGGTGTACTGCGCTATGTACCCGACCCTGATGGTCAGCGCTCGGATGGTGTCAAGAATTACCGGAAATATGATTTTAACGAGGCCTATCAGTACATGGATGTCCACAAACCAGAGTGGGTGCAGGATGTCCATATTATACCCTGGGACCAGGTCGACCGGGTATTGAGCCCATCGGAAAGGCTGGGAGAGATATGGCACTCCGAACCCAGGATTAAGGAGATTACCAGGACCCTACTGGGGGCCGGGATTCCATTGGAGAGTATGGGAGTGACCGGTTCATTCCTTCCGGGGCTGCAAAATGAGGGTTCAGATATTGATTTTGTAGTCTATGGTAACCAATGGTTTAAAGCCAGGGATATAATAGCCAGGGCAAAGGATGACCCCAACAGCATCATCAAGCACCTCGATGAGAGGATGTGGGAACGTATCTACACTAAACGCATCCCGGAAATTGGTTTTGAGGAGTTCAAAATCCATGAGATGAGAAAGGGGAACAGGGGGATGGTTGGGGATACCTATTTTGACCTGCTTTTTGTCAGGGATTGGGACCAGGTAAAAGAACCCCTGGGCAGGGGTACCGACCTGGGTCATGAGACTATAGAGGCTGTGGTTACGGATGCTGGACTGGCCTTTGACAGTCCATCCATCTATAAAGTAGACCATCCTGAGATCGAGTATGTACTGTCCTATACCCATACCTATGCCGGGCAGGCACTGGAGGGCGAGATTATAGAGGCCAGGGGAATGGTGGAAGAGGTGGAGGGTTACAGGCGGCTGGTAGTGGGTACAAGCCGGGAACCAAAAGGGGAGTGGATACGCTCGTTGACCCTGCTGGGTTTGGCCGCACAGCAGGCAGCAGGTATTATTAATATAGACATATAACATTATTTGAACGTATAAGGAGTTTTTTATGATGAAGCGGATCGCTTGGGGAATTACGGGGTCTGGCGACCTTATTAAAGAGACATATAATGTACTGGTCGATATCAAGAGCAAGACTGATATTGAATTCATGGTGTTTTTGTCCAGGGAAGGGGAGACCATCATGAAATGGTATAGGATGTGGGACAGCATCCAGAAGGATTTCCCCAATTTTAAGGTCGATGCAGGCCCCAATTCACCGTTTATTGCCGGTCCCTTGCAGGTAGGCCATTATGATGCGCTGTTGATCGCACCTGCCACTGCTAATACGGTGGCAAAGATCGTACATGGTATAGCAGATACCCTTGTCACAAATGCGGTATCCCAGACCGCCAAGGGCAGTACGCCCATCTACATCCTTCCTGTGGACAGGGTGAAAGGTACTGTTACCACTTATTCACCCGAGGGCAAGGAGATGAAACTAAAAATGCGGGACGTAGATGTGGAGAACACTGAAAAGCTTTCCCGAATGGAGAATATCACGATCCTGAACAGTCCCGGGGCCATTTATGATGTGGTGGGATTGGAGAGATAACTCCCCCTTTTGTTAGTGTAGTTTTATTCCGGTTTTTACAGTTAGATGAGATAAAGTTATTAATACTAAAAGTAATTCTGGAGTCAAGATAGGTGAAAAAATGATTTCAAATATGGAATACAGTGTTTTAACATCAGAATCGGTAACGGAAGGACACCCTGATAAGGTATGTGACCAGATATCGGACGGTGTGCTGGATGAGATCATAAGACAGGACCCAACGGCCAGGGTGGCCTGCGAGACATTTATCAGTGTTGGTTTTGTGATCGTGGGCGGCGAGATCACTACATCGGCCCATATCGACGTACCCACTATTGCGCGTGGTGTCTTGAAGGAAATTGGTTATACCAGTGAGGTGTATGGTTTTAATTACAAGACATGCGGCGTGCTGAATGCCATTGGAAAGCAGTCGCCCGATATCGCCCAGGGTGTAGATGTGGGCGGTGCCGGCGACCAGGGTATGATGATAGGTTATGCCTGCAGGGAAACCGAGGAACTGATGCCCCTGCCCATCATGCAGAGCCACCAGATGTGCCAGAAACTGGCTGAATTGAGGAAGAGCAAAGCACTATCTTACCTGGGTCCTGATGGCAAGTCCCAGGCCACGGTCGAGTATAAGATGGGAGTGCCCCGGCGGGTGGACTCAGTTGTTGTCAGCTCCCAGCATACCGAGGAGATCCTTGACAGCACGGGTGATCGCATTACCCAGGATGCTGTTGATGAAATTATTGAGAAGGTTGTCAAGGATGTCATCGATCCTGAACTGCTGGATGAGAATACCAAATATTATGTGAATCCAACGGGTAAGTTCGTGGTGGGCGGACCCCAGAGCGATACCGGCATGACGGGCCGGAAGATCGTGGTGGATACTTACGGCGGGTTGGTGCCCCATGGCGGTGGTGCCTTTTCTGGTAAGGATTCCACAAAGGTGGACCGCAGTGCAGCTTATGCGGCCAGGTATGTAGCCAAGAACATAGTTGCATCAGGCGTTGCAGAGCGATGTGCGGTATCCCTGGCATATGCCATAGGAATTGCCGAACCTACTGCTATTATGATCAACACTTTCGGGACAGGCAAGATGAAGGACATGGATATTGTGGGTCTGGCACGCAAGCATTTCGACCTGACCCCCAAGGGTATTATCGAGACCCTCGACCTTAGGCGTCCCATTTTCAGAAAGACTGCAGCCTATGGACATTTTGGCAGGAACGACCCTGATTTTACCTGGGAACGGACCGATGTGGCCGAGGATATTGCCAAGTCTGCCGGGCTTTAAGGTATAAATTTTATGTTCAGGGGTTCTGATCGAATCCCTGATGCTTTGTTTTTGGTATTTATTGGAATATCTATTTTGTAGTCACCGGTATACCCCGTACAATGTACCGGGCCGGTATATGCCGCTTTAACTCTCTATTTTCCCAGCCCTAATACATCAGCCATCCCGTACACCCCGGCCGGCTGCTCCATAACCCATCCGGCAGCCCTCACCGCTCCCCCTGCAAACGCCTGCCTGCTGTGAGCCTGGTGCCGTACCTCGATGCGCTCGCCATCGCCGAAGAACATAACCGTATGGTCCCCCACCACATCGCCGCCCCTTACTGCGTGTATACCTATCTCATCTTCCCTGGGTGCAATTCCCTGGCGTCCGTACACATAATCCCTGCCGCCCAGCACATTATTGATAACTTCGGCAGCCTTCACCGCAGTGCCGCTGGGTGCGTCCTTCTTCTTGTTGTGGTGAACCTCCATTATCTCAACATCGAACCCATCCAGGGACCCGGCAGCCTCTTTTAGCAGTTCCCAGAAGATATTGACACCCACTGCAAAGTTAGGTGATATGACCGCAGCCACACTATTGTCGCTTATAGCCCGGTGCATCTGCTGCTTGTGCTCCTCATTAAAACCAGTGGTTCCCACCACCAGGTTGGCACCGGCATTGGCAGCCCTGACCACATTCCCGGCCGCCGCTTTAGCAATCGTAAAATCGATAACCACCTGCGTACCAGTATCCTTTATCACGAATTCCATATCGGCAGGGTCTGATATAGGGACGCCCAGCCGCCCGGAACCAACAGCCTCACCCACATCCATGCCAATATTGGTAATATCGAAAGCCGCAGAGAGTTCCATGTCCTGCGCAGCAAGGATATTCTGGATAATAAGGGTCCCCATCCGGCCGCATGCACCCGTGACCGCAGCCCGTATCATATCACAGTGCTCCTATCGCTTTCAATTCTGCCCTCAGCCTGGCCTCGTTCTCAGGACTGATGGGCGCAAGGGGCAGCCTCAGGTGTCCCGCAGCCAGACCGATCAATTCGGCTGCTTTTTTCACTGGTATGGGATTGGTCTCAAGGAACAATGCATCTATCAGCGGAGCAAGCTCTGCTTCCAGTTTCTTTGCCGTGACCATATCCCCATCCTTGAAAGCCGCGACCATTCCCACCATCTTGTCAGGAACGATATTCGCTGTCACGCTTATCACACCCACGCCGCCCAGTTCCATTATGGGCAGGGTCATAGCATCGTCTCCGGAATACACAACAAAATCTTCATCTCTGGTCAACTTTATAGTTTCAGAAATCTGGTCCAGGTCGCCGCTGGCCTCCTTAATTCCGATAATGTTGGGATGTTGGGCAAGCCGGGCCGTCACCTCGGGCTTCATGTTGATACAGGTCCGGGTAGGTACGTTATATAATATCTGGGGAATTTCTGCATTATCTGCGATGGCAGTAAAATGTTTGAGAAGCCCTTCATCATTTGGTTTATTGTAATAGGGTGTAATCAGGAGTGCTGCGTCAGCCCCTGCATCGGCGGCAAACTTTGTGAGATCAAGTGCTTCGGCTGTACTATTAGAGCCTGTACCAGCCACTACCGGGACCGATGAACAGTCCACCGTCAGCTCTATAAGGTCCTTATGCTCCTGAAAAGTAAGTGTTGCAGACTCACCGGTCGTCCCGGAAGGCACGATGCCAGATACCCCCCCCTTTACCAGAAATTCGATGTTGGACTTCACTCCATTTTCATCGATCACATCGTCCTGGGTGAAAGGTGTAATCAATGCAACAAGTACGCCATCCAGCATACTGGGACCACCTATAATTTAAATTATTACAGTCTGTCTGTTTTTTTTCCTGGTAATGTATCCTGCGATCCGGTTCCTGATAACCTTGCTCTCAACATCGGTGAACTGGGTGACAAGAGGCTTGTTTACTTCAAAATCACCTGTGAATTGATCGCCTTTTTCGTTAAGTAATTGGGTGGCAAGAGATTTAATATAGCTTGGTCTGATTCCCATTTTTTGACTCCTATGATTGTAATATGACCTGCATACTACTCCACTATTCATATATGTTTTCCTTCATCAATAGTCTCAT
>JAMJFQ010000038.1:8791-14733 GCA_023544605.1 ANME-2 cluster archaeon
AAAGGTGCAACCCAATGTCCTGTGTGCGGCTCCACAGAGATAAAAGCAAGGATGTCATAACAGTTTCGGCAAAATAAGGGTCTACAGGTATAACTCATAAGGCCATACATAGCCTATTTTACTACTTCCACCTTTGTTACCCCGGGTACACTTTCTTTCAATGCTAATTCCAGTGCACCAATGATAGTGCCAGTGGGTACACGGCAACTGCCGCAAGTAATCCCTTCCCGGGTATTATAATCCCTGAGGAAAGTACTGAAAGTAACAGGAACAGAGGTCCTGGAGATTCTTACTTTGACAATTCCATTTGCGATATCCACCAGTTCAATATCCCCGCCATCAGCCTGGAGGCTCTTTTGGAATTGTGCCATAACCTTTTTAATTGATTCTTCCAGATACTTTACCCCCTGTTGAGAAAATTATTTGCATCCGATGGGTAATATATATTGTCATGCCTGATATTGGTCTGATCTGGGATACAAAATTATTATTTGAAAAATTATTTGTGGAACATGGTTTTGATTACCAGCCAATACATCCCACTTCCATCGGTTCACCCTTTATTCCAAAATTTAAACTTGTGATCATCCCTACAGGTTTTGCCAATCCCCAGTATTCCAATGTCCTGCCCTCACTTATACGCAACAGTACCAGGATAGGGAGTTTTATTGAAGCAGGAGGTACATTACTGGTCTTCGGAGCCCTGATGGATTCCTATACCTATGACTGGTTACCTTTGGATCTAGCGTATATACAGCGCTATGGTCCTGTGGAACTGTCCCAAAAGTCCAGAAGTGAAGCTTCACTGCTGATTGCGGATTCTAAACCTGAATGTGATGGTTATTTCAGTTCCTATGACGGGGACTGCATCATGGTGACCGGATCAGATGAACCAGTGCTTGTGACAAAGGAGTATGGTGAAGGATTGATCATCGCCACCACCATCCATGAATTTCCCACACCTGAATTTATCAGGTGGGCGCTTGACGGCTCAAAACCTGCCAGCCTTTAGTGGTATAACTTAATTCCATTCTACTCTAATTCACTCTACTTCACTTTACTGGCCGTTTTTTTTAGTTTTTCAATCTCTTCCTGACTGTTAATACGAAGCACAAAGGTACCGTGGCACGGCTTTGTATAGGGGAATATTATATTCTCGCCATCCACTCCCACATAGATGGGTGGGACACCGATAATGAACACATCGAACATATGATATCCGGGCGGGACAATATAGAGCTCTTTGTAGTTGGAACGGAGGTATGATGCACATTGCTTGAACGTGACCTTGGACAGCAGTACTTCATATTTCATTTCGTCAATGCAGCCCAACGTTCCACCTCCGATCTTACTTTTGACTTCAGCGGCCTGGGATTGTGAACTGCTTTTGCCCATATATGCTTTAGCCCCAGGTCATCACACTCCTGGGCCAGGGCTTGTGCATCTTTTCCAAAGATGATACCCACACTTTCACCGCTTACCAGTGCACTGGCAGTGGCCAGATAAGACACCCCTGCATCATTGTGGATGAACACATAACAAACATCGGCATCATCATGCTTCTGGGCAAGAGCGCCGATAGTGCCATCAAGGTCCGCGGTATCTCTGATATAATGTCCTGCCGGGTCTGATGTCCTGACCAGTTCAAGGGCGGCATTATTACCTGCTATTACGACCTGTGCGCCACGCTTTTCCAGCAGGTCTGTGAGATATATTGCCAGGCTGGTCTGCACCGGCACTTCAGGACATCCCAATAATAAAATAGCCCTGGGCCCGGGTTTTTTTGTATTATTCAAAATACACTCTCCTAAGCCATTGAACGTTCCATATCCGATCCTTTCGATGTCAATTTTTGCATCTCTTTTTCATCAATACGCCCGCTGCCCTGTATCTTCATGCGCTCTTTCAGGACACACCGGCCGCCCCTACTGCCACCCAGTGGGTTTTTAGGGGTACCCAGTGAATTCATACACCTGGCCATGACCGCAGCGCCCCTGGCCAGCCCGTCATCCACGAACACCACGTTGTGCTCTGGTGCATCGTATAGACCGAGTTTCTTAATTTGGTTGAGAATCAGAACAGGTTTGCAGCCCGTGATGGCTGCACGCCCGGTAAATCCAATGGCGGTCTTCTCGGTGATCAGGTCGTGGTCCAGGGCAACCTTCACAAGCCGCTGTGCCATATTGGCACATACCGTATCCACAACAGCGAAAAGTGTGGAAAGACCGTATCGTTCATAGACCTCTCCCCCTATCTTTGAGAGTTTTTCCAGGTCTGAACCGTTCTCTCCCACATCACAGCCAATAAGGGTCACCCCGATCACCTGTGCTGCTTTGGGATTTACGGGTACACTTCCGTATCTGCTGACATTCTCAGGGACCACTCTTATGGATATTAGGTCGTTGATCTTAGTCGCATACTCATGTATGACCCTGTCCCGAAATATCCACGTGAGCAGTCCGACTGGCTTGTTCTTGAACAGGTCAAGTGCAGTACCCACTTTTTCATCCACCAGATGGGTGCCCTTGATAAGGGCATCAGGGACGGCACCGGCATACCCTGCAAAATTCCCGATGGTCCTGGCATAGGGGCTGTCGTCATTGGTGATACGACCATCCAGGGTTGTGCCAAAATCAATGGACATGCATGCGTTTCGAAAATCAATACCAGCCCATTTTGCCCCTTCCTTGATACCTGCAGTAGCCAGTTCACCTTCCATCTCATTTGCCACCACTTCAAGACCCGAGGCACCTGTTGGAGGAAGTACACCACCCACTGCACCCGTAAATACGATCTTTTTAATCAGGCTGAACTTCCTGAAACGACGGGGTACATTATCTATCGACATGGCAGGTATCATGTTCTTGGGGGGGACACCAGCACTCATACACCCGTCTGCCAGGGCTTTGACAAAGTTGCCCACCTCATCAGGTGAGTCGAATCCTGCCACCACACCGGTTGAGCGTACCACAAAATGAAGGTCTTCCTTGATATCAAGGTTGGCGCTCTGGACAGATTCTATGAGGGTATCGCGCACCAGTTCTGAAACCGATTCCCTTGTAAAGGGCACCCCGGTGAGGGTCTTGCCAAATATCTCTTCATTTGGCCTGGGACTCCTTACGTCCCGGGTCATTTTTACGGTCTTGTTGACCAGGCTTGTTTTGCCATCCTCCAGATTGGTGGCGGTGAGAATGGATTTGGTGGTGGTATTGCCCACCTCAACTGAAGCCACAATGAAGTAAGGTTTGGATTTCAGGTCCAGCAATCTAACGTAAGGATTTTCAGATATCCTGGGTTTTGGACCGAAGCACCGGTTGGAAAGAATTTTTAAGGATTTGTACATGGATTTATGACCTCTATGTGATGATAATATAGATAAAGTTTTATTTATTACGGTTTGGTATAAACCATACATCACCTAAAAACTATCGGTGATCTTTCCTCTGGAGATCAAGCTCATGGAGTATCTTGTATATCTGCTCCACATCGGCATCAGTTTTGAAACCGGTACCGGAAAAATGTGTTCTTGAAGCCATAAACCCTGCATCTTTGAGCGTTTCTATCAGGGTATCAATAGAACCTGGTGATACCCGGATTTTTTTACAAAGCCAGTGCTGGTCATAAAAGGTAGGAATGTTGAGTTCATCTTTGCAAAAGGCAACGATCTTCATTGCTTCTTTGCATTTTCCATGCTTTCTTATTTCCAGTTCCTCCAATATCACCTCACAAAAACCTGGTTCCTGGATGCTGCCCAACCACAGGGGTCCGGCTGATTTAAGGGATTTTTGGCAGTTGGGACACTGGGATGGCAATTCTGGCGCAAGTCCATGTTCCCAGGACCTGAAACCACAGTGGAAGCAGTGGTAGATAAAACCCATCATTTCCATGGTGGTATCGGCCGGAGACACTCCTTTTATGATTTCAAGATAGACCCTTACATAGTGGCGTGTTGCATGAGTGAGCAGTACATTGATCCCTTTATCTCTTCGTGCCAGTGCCCTCGCCGCCGCCCCCAACAGTACCCGGGCGCCCATTTCCCTGTGATATTCAGTATTCAGTGGTACAGCTGCATATTTGCGGATACCTGACTTCAGGTGTGCACCGCACAGTGGCGCCGTATCAGTAGCAGTGATACACAATAGTTTTTGAGTTGAGCGGGCTGCAGAGTCAAGATATGGTGCCGGAGAGCCAAAGGGGTCAAGGTCAACAATATCGAATACTTCCTGATGCATCAGCGTATTGGCATTCTGGTGCGAGGACGTACAGGTATCTTCAAGAGCGTTCAGTCTGATATTTTCCTGTATCAGGTCATAAGCATCCTGGTTCCAGTCATTAAGCCGGCACTTTGTACCAACCTCACTGGCCATACGAATACCCCTGATGCCTGATGCAGACATAACATCGGCATAGGAGATGGAACTCGGGTCAACCCTTGCCCGGTCGATAAAACCTGAGACTGCTGCTATAGTAATATCCCGGTTCAATTCCATCTCAGGATTATAAAATACCGTGGTTGAAGAAGGAGGAAGATCAGAAGAATCATCAGGGAAGGGAATCCTAAGTCGGACTGCCCCCTCACCAATGACTGATGTGTTCATTATATACTATACCACAGTGACGTTCATTTTCTTATTTTCCCTACCCTTGAGGTAGAACGTATATACACCAGGTTCGGTGAAAGTATAATTTACCTGCCTCATATAACCGAGGTACTGTTCATCCTCCCATATACCGTTCTCATTAACAAGCACCCGCGCCTGTCTGGTATCCTCAAAGTTCCTCCAATTGAGGTTGTCGCCTACATGTATTTCCCTGTCCCCCACAGGTATGAACATATAATTGTCTATCCTGATCAAGTATTGTTGTGGGTCTGGTGGTGTAGTGGGCTCGGTAGTGGGTTCAGCCGTCTTTTCGGTAGTTCCGTCCTCGGTGCCATCGGTTGTAGGGACAGCAGTCGGCGTTCCATCAATTTCCGGTTCAGTGTCTGTACAACCCGAACCAAATACTGATAACGTCAACATTGCACTGACAAGCATAATTAACAAAGCATGCTTATATTCCATATGTTATTCACCTCATAAGTCCATAACTAACCCAATAATTTCTTCGTCCCACTATTAATATGTTCGCTGTTTATTTTAACAATAGGGGTTACGTATCAATGCAAAGTCTGGTACGTTTGGCAATTTCATATCACTGTTATCTTTTGTTGTGATGCCATTTCATTGTACATCAGGCTGAAAGCAAATGTACCTGTTTCATTAAAGGTATATTCGTGGTATTTCATGAAATTAAGATGTATGGGCTCATCCCATAATCCATCTTCACTGATCAGTTCCCGTGGATTCTTCTTGTCTTCAAAATTCCTCCACTGGACCGTGTCTCCCACAAGTATTTCCACATCTCCGGATGGAGTGAAATGATGGCCTTCTATCTTGATGTAATTCGTGATCGGGGCGCGTCTGGGAGTTGGTTCAGGGGTTGGTGTGGGTGTAGGAGTTGGAGTCGGCGTGGAGGTGATCGTCGGTACGTGTGCTAAGTTTTCGACATCATCCGACACGTTCGTGTCAGACGAATTGGAGGGTGTAATGGTAATAGTGTATCCCATAACATCGAAGGAAGCACAGCCAGAGGATAGTATTGATATTGAAAGTAATACAACAGCAATAGTTACAATAAATATGTTTTTGCGGATCATTTTGAACAACCTTTTTTTTGCAAATAGTATAACTTTGTGTACTCAAGTTAATCCGACCAGGGGGAGGATTTTCTTGTGAGTACTGGATAAGAAATACTTACATATAATATTATCGAAGCTGACTGGCAATAATATCAGGCAGATTGTCGCGTTTCTGCTCATACGCTACCAGTATTTCGAACTCTAAACGGATCCGTCGTACAAGTGGATGGGTGCTGGAAAGGTGCAGTACCACTAACATGGA
>JAMJFQ010000038.1:14833-16577 GCA_023544605.1 ANME-2 cluster archaeon
TTCCCACACCGGGCCTGCCAGTAACGGCAATTCGATGCATAATTCCCTACTTGAATTGAAATTCAGGAAAATTCAGACCTTACCGTGGTAAATACCGGCCCACGCAGGTCGATCTTCTTCTTATGGCCTGTGATATAACGCTGGCCAATGGGGTCAAGCTTCACATTTACTTCAGAGGCCACTTTAACGATACGCACCCGTGTCCGGGTAGGGTCACCCGTATTCGATGCAGCCTCGATCTCGGCTGCCGCCAGGGCCGCAAACGCTTCAACATATCTCAGGTTCGCAACCATGCCTTTATTGAACATCTTCTCGTATTTCGGTGTATCGGGCAGGCCCAGTATATCACCATTCACCACCACGATATGGTTCATGGCTGCAGGCCCGCACAGCCTGGTATCTTCCTCTGGTTCTGTGACCCATACCTTAACCTGCCGCCCCATCACTTCTCCCTCCCATGCCAGGAACTCGCATGGACTTGGCTCATTACCATGTTCTTCGCAGACCCTGATGATGGCACGCTGTATATCCCATCCTTCCTTGCTAGTAGGTGCCGTCTCAACAGATACCATGCCTGCCAGTTCCTCGTCAGGCATCTTCCATTCCTCTTCATACATCGGGAACTGGGGGTATGTCAGGGCACGAACGTCAGTGGAATTATGTAGTATCATGGCCAGCCGCTCGACACCCAGACCTAAATTCATTACCGGGTATGGGATATCGTACTGAGCCAGGGCAGAAGGCGAATATATGCCAAACGTGGCCACTTCCACCCAGCCGTCACTATATTTAGTGCTGCTGCCCACCAGTCCGGGATGGTATGCGAACACTTCTATCTGGGTATCAGGTACGTAGTACTTGCTGCGCTTCTCATCGGGCCTGAAACTGAATTTCTCAAACCCGAACTGGGATAACAATCCGGCAGCTACGGCCTTACCGTGCTCCACTGTTACGTTCGGGTCCATGATAACACAGGATGCCGAGAAATAGGTCATAAGCCGGGTAGCATCCTCCTGTTGTTCCCGCCTGAAACACCTATCCACGCTGAACAACCGGACAGGAGGCCGGGCCCGGTCCACCATCGCGCCCAGGGATATGAACCAGCCCGAGGTCATGTGGCTCCTCAAGGTCTTGTTGGAGCCGATGGGTGTCAGTTCCTTGAATTCCGGGAAGACATGGTCCAGCATCACAGCTACTTTGGAGTCAGGAACATCCAGCCGATGCGATATCTCGGGCACCAGGTCGTCACCTTCGATCTCGCCTTTTTTATATGAATGCAATATCTGGCGGATGGTATCTATCCCCTCGTCATCTACCTGGATGATCTCCTTGACCCGGGCTATCCTCTCATCTGAGATACCCACATTAGGCCGGGGTAAGCCCGCCAGGTAGAAACATCGGTCCAGCACTGCCAGTGCTTCATACCCGAACTGCTTGTGTATCTCCCTATCTTCCACGATCAACGGATTAGCTACTTCCTCAAATCCCAGGTTGAGATAGGCTACCCTTAATTTCTGTATGGTGTCATAAACAGGATGCACTTTGCCGTAACCCAGCTTGAACCTGGGATACTGGTCCGGGATAGTGGGTTTGGCAATATACTCTTTTCCTTGGTTCCAGGCCGTGTCAAAATCCTCTTTTGCGGCCTGCTTGATCTCTTCAGGGTTGAATCTCATAGTATTTGTCCTGTAATTATGGATTGCTTACGTTAATAGTCATATTTAAATTCAACTAAAGTCTTTTG
>JAMJFQ010000039.1 GCA_023544605.1 ANME-2 cluster archaeon
GATATCGATGGGCGTGCTGGGGTATACATTGGACTCGCCGCCGCCTAAAATCGCTTACTTTATATATCAAAAAAAAACTTAAGAACTCCAGCATGTCTGAATACCACATCCGGATTCAGGACATTCAGCCAAAGGACAGGCCCAGGGAGAGGCTCCTGAAGAAGGGTCCTTCGGCACTATCAGACTCCGAACTGCTGGCCATAATCCTGCGCACCGGCACAAGGGGTGAGAATGTCCTGAACCTTTGCAGCCGCATACTCTCCACATACAATATACAGCAGCTTAGCTGCGCCTCGCCAACAAAGCTGCAGGAGATACATGGCATAGGAACTGCAAAGGCCGCCGAGATGACTGCTATGTTCGAGTTGGCCCGCAGGCTTGAGACCTTCACCGAGGAAGAAAAACCCCGCATCAGCAGCCCCGAGGCCGCCTACCGTTTCCTCTATCCTAAACTGCGCGAGCAGAAAAAAGAATCATTCATCGCCCTGCACCTCGACACCAAGAACAAACTCCTGCGCGAGGAGACCGTATCCGTGGGCAGCCTCAATGCCAACATCGTCCACCCCCGGGAAGTGTTCAAGACCGCCATCCAGGAAAGCGCCGCCGCCATCATTGTAGCACATAACCACCCCAGTGGTGACCCTACACCCAGCCAGAACGATATTGACATCACCCGTAAACTCGTCGAGACCGGACGGGTGATGGGTATCGAGCTCTACGACCATATCATAATCGGCAATGGCAGGTTTCTGAGTCTAAAAGAGCAAAACCTCATATAACAATACTATATCCCGCTGCTATCACGGTGGGGTGATCATGGCCCAATCCAGCATCAAGCCATCCAGTGCCATTAAAATTATCTTACTGCAACCCTCAGGCAGGTCATAGGGGAGCTCCTCATACCCGATATACAGTTCATCACCAATAGTAATCTCAGGCTGCGCCAGTTTCACCTTGCCAAACATATATTTTTGCTTTGTTTTCAGGTCCTGGACCACAACATTACGCCATGCTTTTCCTTCGATTACATTCAGGACCGCACATTTCCTTTTGATCTTCTTCACTTCATCCGAACTTGCAGCACACATAGATTTCACCTTATTCTTCACTTTCAGCATTTGAAGTACAATTGAACTGATATTGGGGTATATCTAACCCCTAATAACATTTTTCATAACATATAGAGCTTAACCTATTAAAAAATACACGGACTATTCTGGAGCCACATTGAGCAGTTTCCTGCAACAGGCCATATCATAAAATCTCTTCGACCATATCCCAATCATGCTCATAGATGTGGGCACTGGCACTGATTGTAGTTATCATCCCAGGTTTAACACCCACTTCTGCAGCAACATACTCAAGCAACCTGGACAAACCGAACAGGTTGGCCGGATACGCCCCGGCAAAATCATGGCTACGGAAAAGAGTGGTCAAATTGACCTTCCCACCCCTGATCTTGAAATCATCGATTATCATGCAGGGCACCTCATCAACCACAGTATCAATAACAGGTATCCAGGTAACTGCCGTTGCCCTGCGGGTTGTGGGATTCTCTTTTAATTTATCTATCACGTAAGCGATCTGGTCAATCTCTCCATTCCAGTTACGCAGACGTTGTCCATAAGTATACTCAAAATCCTGCACATTCTCACCGGTTATCAACTGCTTGGCATATTCCTCGAGCCGCTCTTCGTTCCATGAGATGTCTTTAGGTATCCTGTCATCGTATGGGTTTTGGATAACGATCATAAGGTTCAGGTACTCGCGTATCCGGCTTCCCCGCTCGTCTGTGACCTCATGCCCATGGTTCCAAATCAGATCAAGCCCGCGATACCAGGCATCACTGATAGTACCGGCCCGAATTATTCTGCCTATTTGAAGTGTCATATCTGCACATCTCCGTGTTTTATGGTAACACCAAAATTTCCAAAAGTTTAAGTTAATTCAAAGTAGTTAAAGATAATGTTATTGACATGTATTCTATATTGTGATTGACATGGAACCTAAGTTCATAAAAAGACATCCGGCATCTGAAACGTTTATTATAAAAAAATGTTCTTTTTTTGAAAATGACGTTACTTTACCAGGAAATGCCATCGTTGGTGCAGGTTCAAATTTCTGGGGAGACCTTATAATAAAAGGTAATCTTGAACTGGGCAGGGAGTCGAAAGTCAAAGGTGATGTTATTGCCGATACGGCGGTAATCAGTGCTGACTGTCAAATTGATGGCAATATCAAGGTAACTGGTAACCTCACACTGCTGGACAGGACTCGTATAGGTGGAGTAGCCAATGCCGGCGGCAATATGTTCATAAGACCCATGGTCTTTGCCAGGAGCGCCGAGTGCAATGGCGATATCCAGGTAACGGGCAAGACCGAGATCAAGAGTATCCATTCAGGCCGCAAGCTGGTCGCCCGCAAAGACTGAACATTCACGCTTTGATTCCCGGGACTTTTGGAATTCGTGTGCCTTTCTTTTGGCCACAGCATACGTGAACAGGTACAGTTCATTTAAAAATATAGTAGAATCTTTTAGCAGTTCAGATTCAAATGTGCCTCGGGACAGGAAATCCAGCACATATATGGTGGCTATGCAGGCCTGGCTGAACTCATCAATGTCCTCGAAAACCTCGCTCACACTATTGTACGCTGATAACCATGGTTTTTTTAACACGCCGGTAAGGGCAATATCGAATGAACCCACAGGTCTAATAGCATTTATCTCCATGAGATTCTCGCGCACCAACTCGGCCTTTTTCTGGTCCCATTTCTCCAGAGGAGTAGGAGATAATTCATATTCCTTCCAGATGTCTTCCAGCACTTTTATCAGGAATTCCTTTTTCTCTTCCAGATGGATAATATGGTAGTCAACTTTGAACCGAGGTGTACTTTGAAGATATTCCCTTAAGAGTTCACGCAGTTTCAGGGGAGCAGGTCCTTCAAGTTCATCAATGTTCTCGAGGACTTGATATTCTCTATCACTCAGCTCTACGACAACCCATTTTACCATGTAATCTCCCAGAGGACAATATTTCTATATATTATTTGGCAGTCGACCTATAAATAAACACGACATTGGGATTGTTTACTATGCGGCAAATAGATAATACATGACATACACTGCCATGAATATCAGTGCAAGCAGCAGTGAATCCCCTACCGGATTTCTTTTATAATGCAACCTTCGACCACGTTAAAAAGTGTCAAAGAAACGATGTCTGAGGTTCATTCATTGATTTCAAATCCAAATAATCTTGTGATGTACCAGGATGAGCCTCTGTTTGTCATGCCTGTGACCATTGATGTTGGTGAATTCAGTGTGAGAGGTTATGCATATTATGATCAAAAACGTGAGCAAAGCGAGCGACACTCATTCTATAAGAGATTGTACGAGATAGCTGAGCGTATAAGAGATGTGCGGCTCAGGTCTTGGATGAGCCCTGTTAATGTTATCAAAGAGGTCGCAAAGAAAGATGCACGATATATAACCTGGAAAGTGAATGGTGACCGGTTTGAAGTGGAATTAAAGAAGAACTCAGTCTCACAAAGAGTTAACAGGATGGGACGTTTTATACTTCTTTACCAGGGCGATTTTGGGGGGGAAGAATGTCTGTCACTTTACAGAAGTAAGGATGTTGTTGAGAAGGAATTTGATAGTATAAAAAATGATCTTGAAGTGATGCCTGCTAATGTGAGAAAGGACACGACAATGAAGGGGTATCTGTTTATATGCTTCCTGTCGTTGATTTTGAGAATGCGATTGATGAAAATGATGAGGGATGCAGAGTTGTCTAAAAGATATTCAGTAGAGGCATTGATCATAGAGATTGAGAAAAACAAAGTGATGATATTGCCAGATGGGACTCAGATTGTGACTGAACAGACAAAGAGACAAAGGGAAATATTAGAGGCACTATGTGCCTAACTGAATGGGAACTCAGGATAGAGAAATTTTCAAAGGTGCCCTAACATACGTATTTGGCAATTTGGCATATCTTGATGTAGTAAAATTGCTAAGCAATGGTGATGATTACTGCGAGGCAATTATTTTTGAGCATTGATATGATCAAGTAGCGGCCGAACTTACGAAAGGAGTAGAAGTTGTTATCGTCTTTTGAGGACATTTCTCCACACAAAGGCCGCAATGGGTGCATTTTTCCGGGTCGATCTCTGCCAGAAAGTTAGTTACTGTTATAGCTTCCACTGGGCAGTTCTTAGCACAGATACGGCATCCTATGCAGCCGAATTCGCACACTGCTTTCACATCCTTACCTTTATCCAGTGACCGGCACAACACATTCACATTCTCACTTTCACTTCCCAACACCAAGATATTGTTGGGACATTCATTCACGCAGACACCGCAACTCTTACACATTTTCTTATTGATATGGGGAAGCCGATTTATATCCATTGATATAGCACCGAAAGGACAGGCACGCACGCAGGTACCCCTTCCCATACATCCATAGCTACACCCTTTTTCGCCATCAGATATCATCATGACGGCTTTGCAATCATCAATGCCGATATAATCTATTTTATCGATACAATGCACACCACCGTTACACCGTATCTTGGGATATTTCTTCTCGGCCTCTTTTACTTCCTGGCCGAGTTTTGAGCCGACCTGTTTAGCAACGTCAAAACCGCCAACAGGGCAGCCAGCAATGGGTGCTGCTTCGTTCACAACTTTTTCGGCAAAATCAGAACAGCCAGCATAACCACATGCACCACAATTGGCGCCGGGGAGCACTTCAATAACCTCTTCTACAATGGGATTGGTCTCTACTGCGAATTTTATTGATGCCCATATAAGCACAATACCTACGAGAAATCCTATGCTTCCGATGATTATTGCTGATTCGGATATTAATAATGCTCCGTTCATGTAGGTATCACTCCAAAGAAATTAACAAATGCCATGGAAAGCAATGTGGTAATAAAGAATGCATGGGGTAATCCCTGAACAGATGCAGGCACATCGAGTACATTAACTCTTTCGCGGATAGCAGACATGAGCAGCATGACCATGGTATATCCAATACCGGCTGTGAAACCATAGAAAACGCTCTGCAAAAAACCATATTCAAGTCTAACATTGAGTACGACAACACCCAGGATCGCACAGTTTGTGGTTATCAGGGGGAGATATATCCCCAGCGACCGATAGAGCGGTGGGCTGTGTTTACGAATGATAAATTCTACTAATTGCACAAGGGCTGCGATAATTATGATGAAACTTATGGTCGTCAGGAATGTTAGCCCAAGCGGCTGCAGGAGATAGGTGAATATCAAGAATGCAGCAGTAGACGCCAGTATCATTACAAACATTACAGCGGCAGACATACCAGCAGCGCTCTTTGTCTCTTTGGATACACCAAGGAATGAACACAGTCCAAGGAACTGGACCAGCAGGAAGTTCTTAACAAAAATCCCGTTTATGGCTATGGCAAATAAGTTGTCCATTGCTCACACCTCCCTCAATTTTCTGATACGCCCGTAATTTACCAGTGCCATCAAGACTCCTATGGTCATGAAGGCCCCACCCGGAAGTATCATGAATGTAGCCGGGTTGATGGGAATACTTATTAAGTGATACCCGAACAGGACGATCATCCCTGTACCCAGGAGTTCCCTAATAATACCAATTAATACAAGTACAAGTAAGAACCCTGTACCTATTCCGAAGGCATCAACTATTGAGAATTTCACAGTATTCCTGTTGGCATAGGCTTCAGCACGACCGATTATTATACAGTTGACCACGATGAGTGGAATGAAGATACCCAGTGCCTTATAGAGCGGTGGAGTATATGCTTCCATGACCATATCTATGATAGTAACGAAAGTACAGATAATAATAATGAACATGGGCAATCGTGTTATCGGAGGTATCTGCTTTCTCAATGCTGACACCATAATATTTGAACCCAGCAGGACAAACAAAGCAGCTCCTGACATACCGAGGGCATTCTCAACCGATGTAGTAACTGCAAGGGTGGGACAGAGCCCGAGCACCAATGCAAATATTGGATTTTCCTTTATGATTCCTCTTATATATTCACCTTTAATTGTCATTTCGGCCATAATGAATTCCACCTATTTCTCCTTTTCCTGAATTTCATCCACTTTATACTGTATTGCATCTATTACAGCCTGGGACGAAATCGTAGCCCCTGTTATGGCATCAATTGCGCCGCCTTTCTTTGAAAGCATTAGTTTAGACCCTTCCACTCCTTTAAACTGTTCACCAAACCACGGTTCAACAATTTTCGCACCGAGCCCGGGAGTTTCAGCATGCGTCATGATCTTAATTCCGGTAACGGTATAATTTGTATCAATTCCGCCAGCAACCGTGATTACGCTCTGCGACCCGCTCTGGTCCCTGAAAAAACAATATCCTATCAGACTATTGTTAACATCAAGAGCGCGGTAATAAAGTGTTTCCTCACCTGATAATACCTGATCAAAACTGACTGCTCCTGGCATTACTTCCCGCAATGCAAGTTGTCTTTGCTCTTCCTGATAAATCTTAAGCTGTACCTGTGTTGGAATATACACTGCACCAAGCACAGCTGCTGCAATTACCGATAATAATACCAGTTTTGCCAGTGCATTCAGGTATTCTTTAGCTAACTTCATGCCATCACCTCATCAACAGGCTTTGGGTAAGTATTTTTTTCAATAAAAGGAGATACAGCATTAGCAAAGAATATAGTAAATATGACAGCTAATCCATAGTTATAACTGAAGTAACCATATAAGACGGTCAATATACCGCAAAATATACCATATATTATTCTACCGTTTTTCGTTATCGGAGATGTAGCTGGATCAGCAGCTAAAATAAACACGCCAAGCATGAGCATCCCTGTAAAAACGTATGACAGATCCTCACCGATCAGTACGGCCAGAACAATTGTTGTTAACAGGTAGGTTAAAGGTATTCGCCATTCAATGTATTTCTTATGGATCAGATACAAACCTCCAATAAGAGCGAACGGAGATACCTCAATTAATCTTCCTGCACCGAGTTCAAGCATAATGTCAGAATACTGGCCTAAATGGGGTACCGAATCTACTCCCATTAATACTGTCCACGACATGTTCAAGAATACCAGACCTGCTATTGCAGGATTGAATAACGTAGACCCCAGACCGCCAAAAGCATGTTTTACAAGAGCTACAGCAAAAAATGCTCCCATTACGGGTATCCATAATGGAACGGTAGGTGGAAGCAATAATCCCAATATCAAGCCTATTAATACTGCATCCCCATCCTTTATGGTCAGTTCCTGATTCTGGAGTTTTTGAATAGCTGCTTCAGTGATGAGAGCTGAAAATACACTGATCAGGAGGATACTCAGTACATCTATTCCAAAGACATAAATCGACACCATACAGACCGGAATGAGCACAGCGATCTTGGTCCAATTGATGGATGCAATGGTATCATCAAGTTTTATATGCGGTGGTACTGATACTGCCAATTTCATCTATTTCCCCTCCACGAATATCATTGGAGCACCCATATGACAGGGACTTTGGCATGAAGCACAGCCCAGTTTCAGGTTCGATGATTCTTTTTCTTCCCGTATCATGAAAGATCTCAACAATGCGTGCTTTGAATACCTTATCAACTGCAACAAATGCCGTTTGGATGGGCACACCATTGAACACAGGCCGCACTCTATGCAACTGTTCGCATGGAGTTTCTCACATTCATCATACCTGCCAATATCTGACTGGGATGCTATCAATCCAGGCAGGATATTTGCCGGGCATACATCCACACAACGGGCGCAATGAAGGCAAGGGCCGGGTTTATCCCGCAATACTTCATCTTCTGATTGTACAATTATCTGGGTTGTGGCTTTTGTGACAGGTACTTCATCAGTGAATTGTGCTATCCCTGTTATGATATCGTTAACTATGATCTTGCCAGGTTTACCCACATATCCACCGCAAGATTCGATGACTTCCCTGAAACTGGTCCCAACAACCGACCTTTTAACACCAGGTTGTTTCACAGCACCTGAGACCGTTACATTGATATTGATAGGCGGAATGCCTTCTAACACAGCCTCACTCACTGCCAGTGCACTATAAGCGCTGAAAATGAGTACACCCACATCTGCCGGGATTCCTATGTTGGACACTCGCATGCCTGTCATTTCATATGCCAGCAGATTGAGCATGGTGGAGGAATACCCCCTCTTTACCGGGAACAAATCTATATCATCTTCCCCACCCAGTTTGCCCTTGAGGGCAGAATTGGTCTGTCCATCATCCTTTTTTACCACAAACGCTCCTCTGCTGGCACCAGATGCCTTAAGCAATATCTTTAATCCACTTATTATCTGAGGAATATTCTCTGGTGTGAAATTGCTGGACAGATCGCCAGCGTCTGTCAAGTTTATCAATATCGAGTCGATTATTTTTCCTGTATTGAGTTTGAAATAAACGGAATTCCCATCCAGGTCTATTATGCCAGATTCTTTCAATGTTTCAAGAATTTCATCTTTATTGGCGGATCTATTGCCTTTAAATCTAATAGCTTCTTGAGTTCCATCATATTCTATTACCACACTGTGCATTTTAGAGCAGATGGGATGGGGACGTTCTTCCAAAGCTATGACTTCTCCTGAAACACTGGCATGGACCGGTGCACCCAGATCATTGTCAAAACTTCCTATCTTTTGGCCGATTTTTACTGTATCCCCCACACTTACCAGTGGTTCACAAATTACACCCTTATGCTGAAGAAGCGGTATTACAACCTGACTGCGTGATTCCTGTACATCTTCTTGTGCGTTTTCCTCGATCACTTCTTCTGTCATTTAATTAACCTCTATAAGAACCATTTATATCAACCATCCAAACCAAATAGTTCAACAGGTAACTGTGGTTGATGCTCTACCTCTTCGGGTTTTGGTCGCAGCGGCACAATTTCCACAGTAACATTATAAGATGAGAAATTGGTTGGCGGGTCAGTCTCTGCAGGATCTGTTTCATATCCTAACAGTGGCCAGTCTATCCTGGACGTATTCCCGTGACAGTCAACACACCACAGTGCAGTTAGTCCCATAGCATTATCACTACTGTTTGAAATGATATTATGGCTGATGGAATAATACACATCCCTGTTTCTCATTACTGCATCCGGATAATTGGGTAATCCATCCATTTCTGCATCAAATGACCGCATTTCAGAGACAGTCACATTACCGTCATTATCAGCGTCGGCGCTCCTTACATGAGAAAGAATGATGGGGGTACCCCAACTTGAACTGTTATCCGGGTCTTGTGCAATTTCCTCATCGATGCCCTCGTCCCACCATGATACTTTAATGGGGTTTAATGGCTTCAGGAAGACTCCCGAATCATTTCGATGAGACGGATATGGAATACCCACTACGGTCCCATTGAACCATGCCAGTACCGGCTGGAAATCCTCTGTCCTGTATACATTTACCCTGTCACCACTGGTCCAATCTACTGAAAGTAACGGGGAACCACCGGGTAACTGACCCCCTTTCAGCATTGGGATATGGCAAGACTCGCATGAAACGTTGACCAGATGGGCATCTGTATACATGCCATGGGTGACCTCAAAATGACAGTCTATACATTGCTGCATGGGGTAAACATCGGGATTCATGCTGTCAATGGTCCTAATACGGCCCAACTGATGATCCTGTGTGGTATGACACTCTATACAACCTACACTTGCATTGGCATGGGCATCATATTCAGCATAGTTGTCACCGACCCACATCACTGCCCGCAAGGCTACATCTACCCTGTGGCAGCGGTTGGCACATACCATATCCGAAGGTGTACCCAGGAATACGTCATCAAAGGTATCAGAATCCGTATTGATCTCATCTGACGATGATTCGAGTATCTGGAGCCAATCAAAATCACTTTTCAGATGGCAGACCCTGCAGTCGGAAGTGGTATAACCTACAACTTTATCCGTGCTGTTAATTATCAGGTTGAGATTGGTATTTGCAGGTTCCTGTATACCCCATTCCCTCGCCAGTTGCACAGTGTGATCTTTTTCTATCAGGTTAATGTGAAGGGGTGACCAGTCACTGACTGCCGTGTACCCGTCATCACCCAGAACATGATATGAATTGTTCACATCATCATAGGTTCCCGGGTGGCAGCCACCACAGGTCTTTTCATCCCACATGTTACCATTTATGTAGTGTGAAGCCTGGGCCTGGTAATTATTATAACTGAGATTACCATAGAATATCACTACCAGTGCAGTGAGGATCATAATAATAGACAGTGTGCGCATTTTCATCAAGTCAATTCCTCGATTATGTTAATTTCTCTTCAAGTTCTTTGACTACAAGACAGACTGTATTGTATAATAGTTGCTCATTGCTCATCTCAATGTCATCTGTGACATACATATTGACATTAAACGTTTTGGAAATCTCATAAATATGGGAATCAATGATCTCTTCCATTGAATTCCTGGATGCTCTTTCACCAATGATATTTACCTTTAACATGTTGCCCAATGCTGATGCTTTAATAGATATTCTTTTTAAAGGACTGTCCTTTTTACAGAATAGTGAAAAGAAGTCAGAAGATCTGAAACTTTCCTCTAACAGCTTCCAACCGTTTTTCGCCATACTATCATTGATAGCAACCATGAGTAAATTTTCTTTAACAAAAACGTTTGAAGCCGCTTCCAGACTTTCCTTGATACCCATTTGATTTGCTCCTCTTAATTATAATTTAACGTTTTCTTGTTTTTCTTTATTTGAATGTATGAACGCTTCCCTCACAGGTGAATAAAGTGGACTCTTTTCCCTCTTATGGAAGACGACCAATGACCGACTAATACCAAGAAGCAATGCCAATATCTGGACCACTACTAGCAGAATGGCCACATTAAGACCTATCGTTATGATAATGCCCGTAGTCAGTAAATTAGTCTCGACCAGCACGAATGTTAGTAGTGATACCAGTACGATGGGTGTACCTATTCGTTCGATCATGACTTATCACCTGAAACCTCTTTTACCCACAGGGGGTATTCCTCTTGAGCCTCCTGTAATGGTACAGTACCGGTAAAGATACTGAAATCCATAGGGAACCGATGAAGAGTAAGATGGACCACATAAAAATGAAGTAGTATTCCGCACAAGCTCAATACAGCGAACCCACCATGAAGCACGTTTATACTAATAAGATATGATGAGGGAATAAAAGATGAAAACAGCCACGGAGCCCAGATTATCAAACCGGAGCTACACATTATCAGACCATCGAACAATGCCACGCTGAAAATATCTATTTTCTCAAGCCAGTTAAATTTTCTTGATTCGTATCTGGTTGCTTTTTTCCCTAACACATATAATAAGTCAGATATGGCACCTTTTATATCGTTAGATGTAGGGATGATATTCGTAATAAAATCCCTTTTCACATATTTTATATGGAGAGCAGAATATATGAGATAATAAATGGCAACGGACAATAATCCCAGTCCTGCCAATCTATGAAGGAACATGTTTCTTGAAAGAACAATTATATCTGTTATCCATCCCAGATGTTCTGGATAAAGCAAAGGAATACCAGTTACATATAAGGTCAGGATGGAAATAGCGGTCACGGCATGGACTATGATCTGGACCGGAGAGAATCGTTCTATTAATTGTCCGATATCTGTTTCTGAGATGTTATTGTCCTGTAAAGATCCGTTATATTTCTCATCAACAACTTGATGGTATCCTTCAAATTTTGTGAATTTACGATGTATTACTATTGTAATCAAAAACAAACTGATGACGCCAATTGCTACGACAATTTCTATAATATTGTTGACCCAGATCATCTCTCCCGTTCCATCAGGAATAATATTTTCAGGTGATGACTGGAAATTGATGAATTGCAATATACTAAAAATTATCAGTATGGTCAATGCTAATGAAATCATACCAATCTCTTTCTTTCGCATCATTATAATCACACTTCAAGGCATATTGTTAGGGCTTATATGTTTCGATTTGAAATGATATTTTAGGACTAATTATGAATAATTGAGGGTAAATATGAACAATTGGAATAGAATATGAACATATAGATGATTTGTGTATTAAATTATTTATTATTACATCAATTTATTACGTTAATTCATTCATCAATCGATAGCAATTCAAGTTCTAAACATCAGGCACTACAAATATCATTAGGCTATGTCTTATAAAAATATAGTCTTTTCTACGACTGAAGTTTTCATATTTAATTCAATCTATCAAATGGTTAAATTCATCAATGTAATCATAACAAAACATAGATATAACATCCAACATTCTGTAAGTAAACATGGACGAACACTACCGTAATATGATTGTATCGTTATTAGTGTTGATTGTAATAGCATCAGCTATTTTTATTTTCTACACCTACGTGACATCCGATATTGAAAATGCGGATGGTGCTGACATTATTTCACAAAGCCGGCAGATGATGGGGACTATTGTTACTATAGAAATTATTAGTACCAGCACTGATGCCCAGACTGCAATAGACAGATCCTTTAATGAAATTGACCGCATCGAAGGACTGATGAGCACATATGACAGGAATAGTGAAATAAGTGTCCTGAACACAGAGGAACACGTAGATAATGCATCTGATGATTTTATTTATGTTATTGAACAGTCAATATATTACGGCAGCATAAGCGGTGGAGCATTTGATATTAGCATAAAACCTATTCTTGATTTGTGGAAAAGTAAAATAAGTGCAGGCGAGTTCCCCTCGGGACAGGATATCAACGAAACCCTGCACCTAGTGAACTACAGCAATATTTCGGTGAACAACAGTACCGTTTCCTTTAAAACTGAAGGCATGTCCATTACCATGGACGGAATAGCTAAAGGTTATGCAGTGGACCAGGCGATCAGGTCACTTAAAAACAGTGGATATGAAAGCGGGTTTGTAAATGCCGGGGGCGATGGAATGTATTTCGGTACCAAACCTGACGGCTCGAAATGGAGAGTGGGGCTTCGCAATCCGGATAATAAGAGTGATTCTGTGGTAGTTATGGAGATATCTGACATGGCTGTAGCCACCAGCGGCAACTATGAGCGGTATTTCAATGAATCTGCACGGCTCTCCCATATCAGCGACCCGAGGACAGGATATTCATCTGAAGGACTTATGAGTGTAACTGTGATAGCAGGGTCGGCCATGGAAGCAGATGCCCTGGCTACAGCCGTTTTCGTACTTGGACCAGGGAGCGGTCTGGACCTGATCGAGAATACCGAAAATACTGAATGTTTCTTAATAACTGCCGAAAAACAGATAATGACATCCTC
Source organism: ANME-2 cluster archaeon (assembly GCA_023544605.1). Classification (GTDB taxonomy): domain Archaea; phylum Halobacteriota; class Methanosarcinia; order Methanosarcinales; family Methanocomedenaceae; genus Methanocomedens_B. Next base: position 13,356 of record JAMJFQ010000039.1, read on the forward strand.
GGGTTTTGATGCCTATCTCTCTTTGGAAGAATAAACATCGTCTAATGAATAACTAAAAAAAGATACATATCAAATTTCACGGTAAAAACATGATCGATATTTCCCATAATATTGAACTCCAGATATCCCTTCTCTTATTCGTATCCCTGGTAGGACATCTGGTGGCCCAGCGAATAGGACAGTCAATTGTCGTAGGAGAGATACTGGTTGGAATCCTGGTAGGGCCCAGCCTGCTTGGATTGATAACCTACACGGATTTTATTGCAAGCACTGCCACTATGGGTGCCATATTCCTGTTGTTCGCAGTAGGTTTACAGACAAAGATAAAGGATATATCCAATGTCACTTCACTGCTTGTGGCATTGGTGGGCGTCATCATACCGTGGATTGGAGGATATTTACTGGCTGTCCTTTTCGGATATAACACTATAAGTGCCATATATGTAGGGACCGCACTCACTGCTACCAGTGTGGCCATTACTGCCCATGTGCTAAAAGAAATGGGTAAACTGGATGCACCGGCATCAAAAATAATCATTGGAGCGGCTGTTGTCGATGATGTACTTGGCCTTCTGGCACTCTCAATTACTACTGAGTTTGCCATTCACGAGATAACTGCACTATCTATTATCAAGATCGCCGTTATTGCATTGGTTTTCCTGTTCTTCGGAGTATATCTTGGAATGAATTTTTTTGCAAGGAAACTGGAAAACTTATATGAGTGGTCTTTAAAGCATAATATGCCGATGATGACATTTATAGGTGCGGTGACGGTTGCATTTTTATACAGTGTGATCGCTGAACTTGCAGGCCTGAGCGGTATTGTGGGGGCTTTCATTGCAGGTATTTCACTGGAGAACACGAATATAAAGTGTTACAGGGTTGGAGCATCGTACCTGGAAGCTATTTTTGCATCAATTTTCTTTGTATCACTTGGGATACTGGTGGATCTGCACGCTGCTTCTGGCGCTGTGGTCTTTGTATTGGCACTGACGATAGTAGCCATATTCACAAAACTGATCGGTGGGTATCTCCCCTCCAGAGTGATGGGAGTAAATCATATAGATTCTGTCATTGTGGGCCTTGGAATTGTGCCCAGAGGTGAGATCGCAATGATTGCTGCATTGATAGGGTTGAATGCTGGCGTGATCGGTCAGGAGATATATTCATCCATTCTTATAATGAGCCTGCTTACCACCATATTCGCACCTATTTTGATAACAAGGATATATAAAAAGCGGGCGCATTCAAGTTACTAAACGAACTCAGCATCATCGTCTACCGGTTCTTCGAGGACGTGACCATCATAGGCATTTATGTCAATGGTGTTCCGTTTACCCGAAATCTCCCAGACCGGTACGTATACCAGCTGGATAGGTAAATTGATATCACTCTTATCAGGTGATAGGGTCTTGCTCGCATATACGATAGCATCTCCTTTCACCTGGTCTTTTTTCATATTTTGTGTATGTTTACTTATTATGGCGTCTAATGCAGTATCCTGGGCATTATTATCTACAATCACTGGTTCTTTGATCTGATAGTTCTCAGTGGGAATCTCAACATATTCCAAAACCCCGGGAAACCGGGAGAATTTATTCTCACCGGTAATAGCGTTCACCATTCCCTCTCCCTGACCGTTCAGATCCACGACCTCAGACCCGAATTTCTTTTTAATTGCAAAGTTATACCGGTAACTGTAATAGGGTATGAACTTCAATAAGAAATCCTGTACTTCCCCTACCTTAGCCTGGCCAACTTTAATGGCGCTGGTCTTTCCCATATTGATGGGGAGGGATGGGAGCGGGATTCTCAACACGTTTTCTTCCCGGTCTTCATAATATGGTCTGGATGAGGTGGGCTGGTCCCGAACTCTGTCTTTGTCACTTGAAGGTGGACCAAACTCAGGCCACTTAAAGGTAGACCGGGACTCGGGGTCGCTTTGTGGAGGGGAGGGGTCGCTGAATAGCCCGAATATGCCCTTTTCCTGTTTCTCCTGGGCAACAGGTGGCTCAAATAGATTAAATGGGGTTTCAGTGCTTGGTCTTGTTAGTTTCAGTTCCATCGGTTCACCAGAAGCGTTGGCCAGAATTGCTTTGCCTATCTGCTGTTCCAGTTCAGATTGGTCCCAAAGTACGAGGCCCTGCTGGTTTGCAAAGCTCGAAATTTCACCTGTTGCATTATTTATCAGGATGTAGAGGCCAGTACCTTCGGTATTTTTCATGGAATCTGCGAATCTGCGCATAGAGTTATAGTCCACATCCAGATCCAGTTTGATATAAATACGGTCTGATATCCCTTTGCTTGCCATTAAGTCCGATATGTATGAAGAATCTATTTCATAGCCACATGCTTGGAATATATCTTTTAGTATATTGAGTACGGATTGTTTGGTCATTTGAATCTGGTATAGATGTTGTATTGGTGTTAAAAAATGTTTCGGGACTATACAGTATATCAATGTGTACAGTAATTTTGTATAGTATTTGATTACCAGTAAACTTCCTATTTTATATTCGGCATCCGCAATATTTAAATCTTCTGGAGTACCAGTTCCCTGACCGTCTTTGCATCGGCCCTTCCCTTAGTTCTCTTCATTACCTGTCCCACTATGAAGTTCAATGCTTCCTGCTTGCCATTCTGGTAGTCAGACACTGCCCCGGGATTCTCATTAATAGCCTCTTCAACCGAGGTAGTCACAATGTCTTCGCCAGCCCTCAGTAGTCCTTTCACAGCAACAATCTCTTCCGGGGTGCCACCATCATCCAGTACCGTCCGGATGACTTCTACACTGCTTTGTTCTGTTATCTTGTCCTCTGCCAGCAGTTTCAGCAGTGCAACTAAATTAGAAGTAGTAAATGCCTCAATATCAAGGTCCCTGTAATTCAGTTCACCCTTGAGCACATCGGCGATCCATACTGCCGCCAGTTTCGGGTCTACCTGTGCTGCTACTTCCTCATAGAAATCCGCCACCTTTTTCTCAGAGGTCAGGCTCTTGGCATGGTCATCAGTAATATTGTACCGGAACACGAACCTCATCCGTCTGGCATCAGGCAGTTCCGGCAGGGTCTCTTTAATCTCAGGCGCCCAGTCAGCCACCTTAATTGGCACAAGGTCAGCCTCAGGGAAGTAACGATAATCATGCGCCTCCTCCTTGGTCCTCAAACTCACGGTCACACCCCTGGCCT
>JAMJFQ010000124.1 GCA_023544605.1 ANME-2 cluster archaeon
GTGAACCTTACCACAGAAAAAGGATATGTGGAATATGATTCGGCTAAAGTCTCAATCAAAGATATCATCAAAACTGTTACCGATATAGGTTACGGGGCCGAGGAGCAAAAAGGCGTGGACATGGACCGGGAGCGTGAGGCCCGTGAGAAGGAGATACGTTCCCAGAAACGAAACCTCATCATTGCACTTATCCTGGCAGTACCGGTCTCCATCGGTGAGATGGGGATGAACATCGCTCCGCTGGTGAATGCCCTGCCCGGTATTATGGCCTTTTTAGGCAATGATTATTTCCAGTTCATATTTGCGACCCTGGTAATAGTGTTCCCTGGCCGCCAGTTCTTTACGGGCGCGTACAAAGGATTACTTCACGGCTCAACTGACATGAACCTGCTCATCGCATCAGGTACGGGTGCAGCATATCTTATCAGCACGGCCAGTGTGTTCATGGACCTGGGGGTCGGGTTCGAGCACAAGTACTTCGGCACTGCAGTGATGCTTATAACATTCATAATACTGGGACGGTACCTTGAGGTAAAGTCCAGGGGAAAGACCTCAGAGGCTATTAAGAAGCTCATGGGGATGCAGGCCAAGACAGCCAGGATACTGGTTGACGGGAACGAAGAAGAAGTGCCTATTGAAAATGTCAAGCCAGGGGATATTGTGGTGGTCCGGCCAGGCGAGAAACTGCCTGTGGACGGTATCGTGGTGGAGGGACGTTCCGCTATTGACGAGAGCATGCTCACAGGCGAGAGCATACCTGTTGAGAAGAATGAAGGCAGTGAGGTCATCGGTGCTACCATCAATAAGACCGGGTCGTTCAGGTACAGGGCTACTAAAGTGGGTGCAGATACCGCGCTGGCCCAGATTATCAAACTGGTGGAGGACGCCCAGACCAGCAAGGCACCCATACAGCGGATAGCCGATATTGTGGCGGGACATTTCATAGTCACGGTGATGACCATTGCCCTTCTGGCATTCTTCTACTGGTACTTTATCGGATTTGTGAACCTGGACATTGCCGCCAATTACGGGATTGTAAGCCCGTTCCTTGCAGCACTGCTGATATCCATCACTGTCCTGGTCATAGCCTGCCCCTGCGCTGTGGGTCTGGCCACACCCATTGCTGTGATGGTGGGGACCGGAAAGGGGGCCGAGAACGGCATCCTGATAAAGGGCGGTGAAGCACTTGAGATGGCGCAGAAACTGGATACTGTGGTGTTCGACAAGACCGGCACCCTGACCAGGGGCGAGCCGGTACTGACCGATGTGGTCCCGGTAGCTGGAATTGATGAAAATACGGTGCTCATGCTGGCGGCCATAACCGAGAAGGGGTCTGAACACCCGCTGGGTGAGGCCATAGTAAAAGGGGCCATCGCCAGGGGAATCGATATACCTGATGGCCAGGACTTCAATGCCATAGCAGGACATGGTGTGCAGGTCACCTATGAGGGCAGCAGGCTGCTGCTGGGAACCCGGAAACTTATGACCGATAACGGGATGGAACCGGGATTGTTGAACGATGCCATGGAAGCACTGGAAAATGATGGTAAGACTGCCATGCTTATTGCTAAGGACAGCGACCTCATGGGTATCATAGCCGTGGCCGATACCCTGAAGGAACATTCTGCGCAGGCAGTGAACTACCTGCAGCTGATGGGAATTACCACTGTCATGATAACGGGTGACAACCGGCGCACCGCAGATGCCATAGCCAGGCAGGTAGGCATCGACCGGGTGCTGGCCGAGGTGCTGCCCCAGGACAAGGCCGACGAGGTGAAGAAGCTTCAGGCAGAGGGTGCAAAGGTGGCCATGGTGGGTGACGGTATCAATGACGCCCCGGCGCTGATGCAGGCCGATATCGGCATTGCACTTGGCAGCGGCACTGACGTTGCCATGGAATCGGCACAGATAGTACTCATCAAGGACGACCTGCGCGACGTGGTGTCCAGCATCGAGCTGAGCAAGCGGACCATGAGCAAGATAAAGCAGGGCCTGTTCTGGGCATTTGCCTATAATACTGCGGGTATACCTATAGCGCTGGGCCTGTTCGGGCCGTACCTGATAGCTCCGGCACTGGCGGCACTGTTCATGGCTATGAGTTCGGTGTCGGTGACTACGAATGCACTGATGCTCAAGCGGTTTAAACTGAAACGCCAGGAGGCGGTTTGATTATGGCTGTGAAATTCGCACATACGTTCATGTACAGCACAATCACGGCGGCAGCGGCCGCGGCACTGTTCTATGCGCTGTCATCCGTCAGGATGGTGGTTCTGGAAGCGTATACAGTTAATGATACTTATCTTGGTTCGATGTTCGTACTTCTGCTGGCGCTGATCATCGGGCTGGCGATGTGGCCAATGGTGCTGGAAAAAGGGAAATAGACGCTCATGTTTTGAGGGGAAATTTGAGGAAATAAGAGATTTGTTAGAGAAATAAATAAGGAATAAAATAAGGAGATGAATAGTATGTACACATACAAACGAACCATTACTATGGGATATGCTGATACTGTTACGAAAGTCAGGGAAGCATTGAAAAATGAGGGTTTCGG
>JAMJFQ010000040.1 GCA_023544605.1 ANME-2 cluster archaeon
TCTTGTTGTATATAAAGTATGACTTTATTAAATTAAAGTAACAGATGGCGCTAACGAACAGTTCCTTATCATTTGCCATGGAGTCAGGAACTGGTTGTACCCTTTAAAAAACCTAAAAAAATTTATACTGAAAAGCATAAATGTATCTTCCACATAAATTATGTTAAAAAGGGAGAAGGAGTAATGCCAGCAAAAATTAAAGTGGCGAACCCAAACAGGTGTATCGGCTGTTTTAGCTGTATGCTTGCCTGCAGCCGCGCCAATTCAGATTCAGTATCGTTGATAGACAGTGCCATTGATATTCGGACATCAGGTGGTATCGAAAGCGGTATTGGGATAATCGTCTGTCGTTCATGTATTGACCCGCCCTGCGCCAGGGCATGCCCCAAAGGAGCCCTGACACCCCGCAACGGCGGCGGTGTAGTGCTGGATAAGGACCTGTGCGACTCCTGTATGGTATGCGCAGATGCCTGCCTGCCCCGTGCCATTCATTTTGACAGGGCTGATATGCCCGTTATCTGCATCCACTGCGGTATATGTGCAAAGTTTTGCAGTCACGATGTCCTTGAGATCAGAAAGACCGAGGTGCTGTGATATGTGGTCAAAAGTATTGTATATCGACCTGGAGACCGGTGAGCACCATACCCGCGACCGCAGTGACCTGTTCGATAAGTACCTGGGTGGAACAGGAGTCGCTACCCAATTACTGCTTGAAGAGTGTCCAGCCGGCATCGATGCACTCTCACCTGAGAACCCCATAATATTCAGTATCGGACCGCTTACCACCATCTACCCCTGCGCTTCCAAGGTAGTATCCATGTTCAAGTCGCCCATGACCGGGGAACTGGGCGAATCCCATGCCGGCGGCAGGCTGGCAATGGCCATGCGGTTTGCCGGGTATGACAGCATAGTCATTAAAGGGCGTGCCGCCAAACCCTCGTATCTGTCCATACACGATAATGAGGTCAAAATCAAGGACGCTACAAGCATCTGGAACGTCTCATCTGTAGAGGTCACAGGCAAGATACTGCGTGAAGTAGAGCCTGGTAAGGGCAGGCGCAGTATCATGCGCATAGGCAAGGCAGGGGTAAACCAGGTAAGGTATGCGAACGTGAATGTAGATACGTACCGTCATTTCGGCAGACTGGGACTGGGTGCCGTATTCGGCAGCAAGAACCTGAAAGCTATTGTTATATCAGGGACCGAAGAGGTGGAATTGCCGGACATGTCTGCTTACAAGAATATGTATGGTAAACTCTACAAAGAAGTGGTGGATACCGAGGTCATGGACAAGTACCATGACCTGGGCACGGCTGCCAATATCAATGTGCTCAACCAGTTGAAGGGGCTGCCCACCAAGAACCTGAAGCAGTCCCACTTCGAGAATGCCGAGAGCATCTCTGGCGAATACTTTGCTGACAACCTGCTTTTGAGAAAGATCGCATGCAGCAACTGTCCCATTGGATGTATTCACATTGCTATGCTCAAGACACCGTTCCAGAAGGGGCACGAATTCGAGGTATCCCATATCAGTTATGATTACGAACTCATCTATTCTTTGGGTACGAACCTGGGCATCACTATGGGTGAGGATGTATTGCGCCTCATTGATAGGTGTGAAAAGCATGGTCTGGATGTCATGAGCACCGGGGGTGTGCTGGCATGGGCCACTGAAATGTATGAACGCGACCTTATCACACCGACTGATACCCTGGGCATATCGCTACGCTGGGGCGATACTGACAATTTCCTGAAAATGATCGACCGTATTGTTGAGATGCCAAACAAGTTCTACCAGGCTCTGGCTAAAGGCACGGCTGTCGCAGCTGCAGAATACGGCGGTGAGGAATTTGCCATCAACCTGGGGGGTCTTGAGATAGCAGGGTACCATACAGGCCCTGCCTCAATAGTGGGACAGATAGTGGGTGTGCGTCATTCCCATCTGGACAATGGAGGATACAGCATCGACCAGAAAGCTTCCAGCCAGCAGTTGAACGAAGAACAGATGGTAGACAAACTCATCTATGAGGACTACTGGCGCATGATCAACAACAGTCTGGTATGCTGCCTCTTTGCCAGAGGTGTTTACGGCGAACAGAATATGGTAGATGCCCTTGAAAGTGTGGGTATCAAAAAGACCAGGGAAGAACTTGAGGCAATGGGGCGCGAGATATTCCTTGCTAAGTATGCATTCAAGAAAAGGGAAGGGTTTGACGTAGAGAAGGTATCGGTACCTAAGCGATTCTTTGAAACCGTGTCCCAGTTGGGCATGGTACAGGAGGAGACCCTGGAGCAGATGCTGGAGTTATATCGAAAAAAGACCGGTATATAAATATGGTTTTCATAAGTGATTTCAAAAAGGGTGTGGGTAAATGGATTTCAGGCAGGAATGGATAACCACTATCCATGATTTCAGGATAGAAGAGGGGACTATCATATCCTCTCTGGAAGAACTGGCAGAGGAGCATACGATGACGTTATTGATACCGATGCTCTATGAAGAGATACATGGAAGCAGTCTGGACAATATTATTGATCACATCAATGAGTCCACATATCTGAACAGGGTCGTCATTGCACTTTCCGCAGAGGATGAACAGAAATATATTGAAGTAAAGGACTTTTTGTCCCGGTTAAAGATACCTCATACAATTGTGTGGTGTAATGGCCCTACTATTGCCCATATACTCGAAGATCTGAAGAAAAAAGGGCTCGACATTTCCATGTTCGCGGGCAAGGGAAAGGATACCTGGATAGCTCTGGGAGTGGCAAGCCTGGACAGTTTTGCCATAGCTATGCATGACGCAGACATTGTGTCCTATACAAAACTCTTACCTGCAAAACTGTTTTATCCGATTGTAGAACCCGACCTTGGTTTTTTCTTCAACAAGGGCTACTATGCAAGGATCGATATGGAAAAACTGATCATGTACGGGCGGGTTTACAGGCTCCTGCTAAGTCCACTGCTGAACGCACTACTTGAAAAGACCAAATTTAGTTCGAATTTCCTGAAATATATGTGCGCATTTAAATATCCACTATCCGGTGAATTCGGCATGACCTCAGACCTGGCTATAAACATCCGCATCCCTGGCGACTGGGGGTTGGAAGTAGGACTGCTTGCAGAAGTGTACAAGAATGCAGCACTGAAGCGTATATCGCAGGTTGACCTGGAATTCTATGAACACAAACATCGCTCCATAGGCATCGATTCTGATGACAGTATCCTGAAGATGATACAGGATATTACCAAGACCATACTCCGCAACCTGGTAGAAGTTGATGGGATCGATATTAACGAGGCGTTCCTGCAAAGCGCGAATGTGCTGTTCAAACGTACGGCACAGGACCGCATACGCCAGTACCATGCCGATGCTCTGTGCAACGGCTTGAATTACAGCAGGCATGCAGAAGAATGTATGGTGGAGGAATTTTCAAAGATCGTGCTCACTTCAGGGAAGGAATACATAGATGACCCCAGCGGACTGCTGCTTCCCGACTGGAAACGGGCCATATCTGCCATGCCGGATATCAGGGAAAAGTTAAAAGATGCTACACTGCATGATCACAATACTTTCAAATAGCACAGGAAATGAACGATCACTGAAATTGCCTTGCAGCGTTAAGGTCATGATCTACTGAAAAATTTCTTCTTATAATTATTATATGCAATAATAAACTCGGCATGGGGCCAGATAAGGGGCATGGTAACATACGCAAACCCTTCTTTCCATTTTGGATGTGCCCTGATCTGTTCAATCATTGTCAGTTTGCTGTCCCTCAATATCTTGGCATTGGTATAATCATCCAGCCACATCTCAAACCGCTCCACCGTTGAGATGTGTTCTGGCATCATGTAATTATGGGCCATACTCACCACCCAGCCCAGGTATTTCTCTGCCATGTCCTGATTGTTCACTGCAGTATAATGATTGGAAAGCTGGCACGTGAAATGAAGCCATGGACCATACCCGCCGTTATTGCGGTCCCAGAGTTCAGGATACCGGTTCAACCCTCCCAGTTCTTCATCCCAGAGTAATTTGTCGATACGCTTTACTGTGTTTACGTTCCTCAGGTCATGTTCATCAATAAGTCCGAACAAGGCGGGAGCATACTCCACAGCATCTACATCGATCACGCTGGATGCATAAGCATCGTATCCGATAGGGTCACTGCTCTTGTATTTTACTCGTATGCATTTAATAAATGACCTGCGCCTGGGACTGTACAACCTCTCAAGGATAGCCTCTTTGACCTGTTCGGCCTGTTGGCGCCATTCTTCCACATTCTTTCCCAGGGCACTTCCTATCTCCACTGCCCCGAAAAGTCCGGCACAACAGGTGGAATTAGCATATATCTCAAATCCGTGTTCGTATGCCGGGTATTCGTGGATACTGTTAATAGTATGGATAAGGTTGACCTCATCGTTTTTATTCTGTAATATGAAATCAACGGCCTTTTCAATGGCTTCCCAGTATTGTTCACAAAAGGCACGATCAGCAAGGCTTTCAAAGAACAGGCCGCCAGTGGCTTTGAGGTACTGGTTCAGGGCATAGAGAATGAGGCCGTTGCCATCTATCTGCAGGTCCTTGTAACTGGTATCATTCCCGTCCACATCGTATCGCTGGCTGAACTCACCCGAAGGTTTCTGGGAAGCCAGCATGAATTCAAGGCCTTTTTTTGCTTCACTTAATAATCCTGCCGAGATGGTACCCAGAATGCAGATGGAATGGTCACGGGGATAGATGAAAGGGTACCTTGTTCCTGGAGGGCTGGCATAGAATCCGCCGTTTGGATGCTGATTTTCGATCAGGATTTTCATGCAGTTCTTATAGAGCTTGTCTGCCTCCTTAAGGTCCATAGACTTCACTCCTCTTTAACGAACTTGAAGATACAGACACCCTTTTCCAGTATCTTATCAACCTCTTCCTTTGTCACGCCAGCCTTTGCTATGGCTTCTTCATTATAGGCTGGCTTACTGCCTGTTACAACAGACCTGCAGGCAAGGTGCAGGGTGCCATAACCTGCCATTTCTGCTCTTTTAACACGATATGCATGATGCATCAGGCAGAGGATGGATGCCACTGCCGGACATTCAACTTTATCCGTGTTTGCAGCTTCACGCTCCTTCACATATTCTACAATGGTCTGGAATTCTTTTGGCCGTTCTCCGAACATATCAATGAAATGTATCAGTTCATCAGAAAAAGGGCATATGGGCAGGTAGTTCAAGTCTCCCTCCGGAGCTCCCTCAAGTCCCGGACCCTGTGTTTCAGCCAGTTCCCGTCCAATTTGTATTAACCATTTGACTGTCTTCTCAGGCCCGATGATATTGACAAGGTCTGTTATACCTATCATAAATGCCTGGGGCAGCATACTTCCGAGTCGAATCATGACTATTAACTCCCTGTGTAATAGTAACTATTAAATTTTAATAGCATATACCCTATGTTTCATCCCAGGATATTAATAAGTTCCCTGTTCCATCCCGCAGGACCGATACCATCTCCTTTTCTAATCCCTGGATGTGTGATGGCAGGGTCATAAATACCGCCCGCTTTTTGCACCAGTATTGCAATATCCACTGCTTCTAACATGGGCAGGTCGTTTAGGCTGTCACCCAGACCAATAGTCTTGATCCGTGGCCATTTTCGGCGGTACAGCTGGGTTAACATTTCCACTGCCCGGCCCTTATCGTTGTTGCCCATAATATGGAAGTACCGTCCACCTCTGGTACAGTTGAAACCTCGTTTGACGATCTCACGCGCCAGTTCCTCATCCTTAGGAGCAGGACTCAATATCCTAAACGCTTCGTCATAGTCACGGAGTTTCGCAAGGGCCGCTGCTTCTGCCTCAAGTCCGGTATCCTTACACACTTCATCAACACCCATGTCCCCGAAACCTATTACATCACATTGGATATCAGTGCATATTTCTTTCAAGGTATTTTTAAGGATATCATATCTTGTTCCCAGTTCGATGACCCTGTAATTATCAGATATTTTACTATATTCATAGGGATAATCAAAATAATCCTCTGGAATAAATATAGCTCCGCCGTTCTCAGATATCAATGGATGGTATATTTCCAGTTCTTTGCAATAGACCTCGAGTTCTGCCCTGGTCTTGCTGGTGCAAAACACCAGGGGGATATACTTTTTGCGTATCAGCTCCAGGGCTGGTCGGGCGGCTTCGTATGAATAGGTATCATGGTCGATTAACGTACCGTCCATGTCGGTATAAATGACGTATTCAGGTTCTTGCATGTGAATATACCCCGTTATAGTGTGGGTGCACAGGCATAATAATTTATCTACACGTTATGGATTACACAACGGTACTTAACGTATTCTTCAGTATTTGCAGGTTTATGGTCGTAATTATGCTGTGCGGCTACGTTTCTTATAAAAATAGAGTCCCACGACACCTACGATCACAAGTACCACGACCAGATACACGGCACTCCCTATTCTTTCACTAAAAGGTATGGTATCATAGACCCTGATGGGCGCTTTCATGACATCCGATATCTGGATATCACCCCGTTCATCACGATATTTTACTTCGGTATTGAACCCGTAAGTCTTGGGTAAGGCATCCCCGTCAACTTTTATCCTGTATTGTGCCCTGTATGATTCCCCCGGTGCCAGTGTGCCAAGGTATGCCTGGTCATCAGTGGTGCTGAAGGGGTCCACCACGCTGATACGGGCCACTGCATCCTGGGCCGTCTCATCACCTATATTCGTATAGGTGATATAGAGCACACTCTGGTCTCCGGGCCTTGTATGTGAACTGACTTCTCCTATCTCAAAGAAAGGCTTTGGTCTTACCGTTATAATAACTGGAAGTGTCTGGTTCTTGGTAACGTACCAGAAATCAAATTCCATATCAGGGTAGCCTTCGACTTTTACATCGTACTGATATTGGTAGGTAAGGTTCAGTATAAGTTCATACGTGCCTGAAGGAGCATTATTGTTAACCTCAATGTCAAACTCCATAGGCGTGGATACCTCACCGCTTCGCAGCGAACCACCCTGCTGAAGTCTGCTTAAGATAGTTACCGGTGCACCATTTTCATTTTGCAGCGTCCCCCTGATATTCAGGGCCGTGGTTACGTCATACTCTTTATTCAATTCGGTCTGGGCGTCCAAAGATTCATTGGCATCGATGGGGGTTTTTTCAGTTTTGAATCCAAAGACCAGACCATAGTTCATCAATTGGATGAACAGGGTGGACGTCTCACCAGCGTCATATTCATTATCCCCTATTAAAGATGATGATAACTGTGGTTCACCGATCACATCATAATAATCCGTTGTGAACTCCCAGATATTTGCGGGGATGGACTCAGAGTGGGCCGCAAGAGCTGCGCCGAATAAGAAAATGGTTATGAATAATACCAGTAGGATCGTTTTCATATTTCTAGCCAATTTCGTTAATTAATGTTTATAAGATTTCTGAGTTATCAATCTGGTGCATCATAGATATAATACTTATGAAAACATGAAGGTAGGTTACTATGGAATATGAACGTGGATCCGGTTCATTCTACAACTATCTTCCATCCGGCTGCAAATTGTGCCAGGATGGTGCAAAAATGGTACTCTTTGTAACTGGATTGTGCCATCGCGATTGTTTCTACTGCCCGGTATCTGAAGAAAAAAAGCAAAAGGATGTGACCTTTGCCAATGAAAGGCCCGTATTTTCAGATGATGACGTGCTCTGTGAGGCACGCAGCATGCAGGCTAAGGGAACGGGGATAACCGGAGGCGAACCGCTTTTGAAGCTGGAGCATGTGCTGGGTTATATCAGGTTGCTAAAAAACGCATTTGGACCAGACCACCACACACACCTCTATACTGCCAGTACCCCTTCCAGGGATGTGCTGGAACGCCTTCACTGTGCAGGACTTGATGAGATACGGTTCCACCCTGACCATGGCACCTGGGACCGACTCGCAGGAGGCGACCTTGTCGAATCTATTGAAGAGGCAAAAAGGGTGGGTCTGGATGTGGGTATTGAGATCCCCTCTTTCGCAGGTGCGCAATATGTAGCTGATCTTGCCCTGGAACATACCATATTCCTTAACCTGAACGAACTGGAGTTCTCCGAGACCAATTCACAAGCATTGCAGCAGCACGGCTTTGTTGCCGAAAATGATGAGGGCTGCGCTGTTGCCGGGAGCAGGGATGCAGCACTGGACATTATGGACCGGTGCCCTGGTCTTGACATACATTTTTGTTCATCACGTTTCAAGGATGGGGTGCAATTGCGCATGAGGCTACTACGAACCGCTAAAACGATAGCCAGAGAGTTTGATGAAATTACCCCCGACGGCACCTTATACTACGGAGTGATGGACGGAGATGTGCACGACATCACAGGATTGCTGGAGCACCTGAATGTGCCCACAGACCTGTATGAGTGCACCCGTGACAGGGTGGAGCTGGGTTGGTGGGTACTTGAGGACATTGCGAGTGAGGTAGGTACTAGCTTCAGGGCCTGGTATGAGGAATGTTATCCCACGTATGGACGGATGGTGGTTGAAAAGATACCTCTTGATAATGCAGGTGTTTCCAATAGTTAAAGTAAACTTTTATTTACCTATAAGAGAACATATTCATCCTCAATTCTAATCAGATAATTAATTACTGGTGGTTAACACTGAACCAGACAAAAGATGAAGTAAAGGATAGGTTGGTAAAATATTTGCGCCGGGATGAGACCAATCTGCGCAAGACCGTTCTTCGGATGTTCTTGCCCGGAGATACCTATACCACCAACGGCATCTATAATAATCTCGTACAAAATGGATTTGACGTGAACTATCGCGGCGTATCGGCAATGGTGGGATTGATGAACACCAGGCTTGGTATTTTGAGAATAGATGTGACAAGGGAGCACAACCACTATTCTTTGAAAGATGAGTTTAAAGAGATAGTGAAGGGTGTACTGGATAATTTTTCCGGACCATGAGGGTCAGACTTAGGATGATGATGTTGTTATGCTCAAGGTAGGAGTAGTGGGTTGTGGTGCCATTGGTTCAATTATCTGCCGTGCCCTGGATAAGGACATTGATGGTGCCCAACTGTTCGCCATTCATGAGCACCATCGTGAAAATATTGAATCACTTTATGCCGAATTGTCCAACAAACCTAAGTTAATGAAAATCAGCGAGATGGTAACGAACGTGGACCTGGTCGTAGAATCTGCTTCTGCAGTGGCCGTACACCAGGCTGCAATTCCGGCCCTGGAAAACGGCTGCGACGTGATGATAATGAGTGTCGGCGCCCTGGTTGATAGACATCTTCTAGATAATCTTATAGACCTGGCCCGCGAACACGATAGCAGGATATACCTGCCATCAGGTGCCGTTGCCGGTATCGATGGTATCAAATCTGCAGCGGTTGCCCCCATTCGCTCAGTCACATTGACCACCACGAAACCTCCAAGGGGACTGGCCGGAGCCCCATATGTGGTGACGAACAACATTGACCTGGACTCATTTGACCAGCCGCAGATTATTTTTGAAGGTACAGCTATCGAGGCGGTAAAAGCTTTCCCTGCCAATGTGAATGTGGCTGCATGTATCAGCCTGGCCGGTATTGGTGTTGATAGGACCAGGGTAAAGATAATGGTGGATCCTGGATCAGACCGAAACCGGCACGAGATCGAGGTAATAGGGGATTTTGGCACGTTTACCACCAGCGTGGAGAACATCCCATTCCCGGAAAACCCACGGACGAGCTATCTTGCAGCCCTGTCAGCAGTAGCAACCCTCAAGAAGATAGCCAGCCCGCTGCAAATCGGAACATAAAAAAGGAATCGATACGTATTATTTTCCCAGGATACACAGTATTTACAGGAGCAATTTACCATTATCTCGATAAAACATCTTTCAAAGACCTTCGGAAACCACGCGGTTCTCAATGATATCAACCTGGATATCCAGACCGGGGCTTTTCTTACTATCTTCGGTCCCAACGGTGCCGGCAAGACCACACTTGTCAAGATAATGTCTACCTTGGTGAGCCCAACCTCAGGGACTGTCAAAGTACACGATATCGATGTCCGGGAATCGCCATTGGAAGTCAGGCGGCTTATTGGTGTTATATCCCATGAGACCTACCTGTACCAGGACCTTACTGCCAGGGAGAACCTTCAGTTCTTTGGCAGGATGTACGGTATGAATAAGGATAAACTGGAAGCGAGGATACATGAACTGGTCGCTCAGGTAGGGTTGCAGTACCGGCTGGATGACAGGGTCGGTACCTTCAGCAGGGGTATGAAACAACGCCTGAGCATTGCCCGCGCCATACTCCATGACCCAAAGATATTGTTCCTGGATGAACCCTATACGGGCCTTGACCAGCATGCAGCTGCTACCTTCGATACCATCCTGGAAGAACTCGATGTATCAGATAAGACCCAGGTCATGGTATCACATGACCTTGAGAGGGGTATAGCACTGGCTGACCAGGTGGTCATCCTGTTCGGCGGCCGTATTGCATTCGAGACTAAAAAAGATGGTATCAAGGATATCCACGAGTTCCGCCAGACGTATGAACAGTATGTACATGAGGTGTGAGATATGAGATCATTCCTGTATCTGGCCTGGAAAGACCTGCTGATGGAGTTTCGGACCAAGCAGATGCTAAACAGCATGATCATCTTCTCGCTTTTGGTGATCGTGATATTCAATTATTCTTTCTCAAATATACTCTTTAATATAGAGGTAGCTGATATTGCACCGGGCATACTGTGGATCGCCTTCACTTTTGCAGGAATGCTGGGTCTCTCCCGTTCATTTGCCAGTGAAAAAGAGGATGGATGCCTTGACGGCTTGAGACTATGTCCTGTTGACCCTGCTTCCATCTATATGGGGAAGGCGGCTTCGAACCTGGTAATAATGTTCATGATAGAGGTCATCATCGTACCCATGTTCATGGTATTGTTCAATTTTACTGACATCAAGAGCCTGAGTGCTCTTGCTATTGTGATCCTGCTGGGCACCCTGGGTTTCATATTGGTGGGAACCCTTTTCTCGGCATTGACCGTGAACATGAGGACACGGGAGATACTGCTCCCTGTCATCCTGTTCCCTATAATCATACCGCTTATCATGTCATCCGTACTTGCCACCCAGAAGGTATTGACAACCGGTGATATAATGGATGCAATAAATGAAATAAGGCTGCTACTGGTATACGATGTGGTGTTCTTTATTGCTGCACAGTTAATGTTCGAGTACGTTATTGAGGATTAATTTTCAAGAGCAATTACTATGACCGAAAATAAGATAGTGATAGTCGGACTGGGTGTTGGTGGTTTTTCCGCCCTCCTGGCTGCAAAGAAGACTTCCCCTGATGCCAATATTACCATTATTGAACGCAGGAACTACGACATGTTCTCACCCTGCGGGCTGCCTTTTGTGATCGAAGGCATCATCCCTGATTTGGAGAACCTCAAGCATAAGGTACCTACCGAAAGCATGGGCGTTTTGAAACTGCTGGAGCATGAACTAAGGTCTATTGATACTGATAAAAAGAGCGTACAAGTGGTAGACCTTACAACGGGCACCGAAAAAGGAATAGAATTCGACAATCTTATTTTAGCTATCGGGTCCGAACCGTTCATACCTCCCATCCCAGGGGCACGTGAACTGCTGGGTCATGGTGTTTATACAATAAGTTATCCTGAAGATACGGGGACAATAATAAACGCAGCAAAAGGGAAGAAACATGCCGCCGTCATGGGAGCCGGTCCGATCGGGCTTGAGGTGGCTGTGGCCCTGAAGGCCGTGGGCATGGATGTCATTGTCGTTGAGATGCTGGACTGGGCTTTCCCCAAGGCCCTGGATAAGGATATGGCAAGCGCAGTGAGCAAGACCCTAAAGACGTTGGGCATACGCTCATTGATGGGAAAAGCTGTAGAAAAAGTTATTGGCGAAGATCATATTCAATCTGTAGTAGTAGATGGCGAGACCCTGGACGTGGACCTGCTGGTTGCCGCATCAGGTGTCAGGGCCAACCTGTCCTTTGTTCAGGATGCAGGTATCGAAGTAGGTCGTTTTGGCATTACCACAGATATGGGAATGATGACCAGTGTGAAAGGTGTCTTTGCAGTGGGCGATTGTGTAGAGGTCACCAATCCGCTAAGCCACAGGCCCTGGTCATCCCAGCTTGCCAATTCAGGGTACAGGCAAGGTGCCGTAGGAGGCACGAATGCGGCAGGCGGTTATGCCACCTATGACGGCTCATTTACCACATTCGTATCTGTTGTGGGGGACCTGGAAGTGGCAGCTACCGGGTTCAATAGTTACTTTGCAGCACTGTATGGATTTGATGTGGTCAGCGGTAAAGCGAAAGGAAAGACAAAACCCGATTGGTACCCTGGCGGCAAGGATATCAGTGTCAAGGTGCTGGTAGATTCGATCACCGGGAAACTGCTGGGCGCCCAGGCCGTGGGTACAGGAGCAGCTGCACGTATCAATGTGGTGGCAGCAGCACTCAAAGGCGGATTGACCGTGTATGACCTGGCTGAAGTGGAACTGGCATACTGCCCCGCTGTTTCAGAAACATATGATGTATTGACCAAAGCCTGCGACTTTGCGGTTCGCAAGATGAATAAATAAGTTTTGCATAGTTTTGTATGGTTTTGCACAAAATACACAAAACTATATATAGCAATAAAGCATTTATCGTATCGGTGATACAATGGCAGTAATAATTAATGAAAATGCTTGTGATAGAGCCCCTCACTGTGGAATGATACGTCTTTGCCCTACAGGGGCAATTTCCCAGAGTGCGGGTGGATACCCTTCGGTAGACCCGGATTCATGTATTGAATGCGGTCAGTGTGTAGATGTCTGCCCTCATCAAGCAATATCCATAGTGTAGTTAAGGAGAACTATAAATGGATGAGTTAGAAGAGATACGAAAAAGGAAATTAAAGGAGTTGGAAGAGAGCTTGAACAAATCCCCATTACCCGATGTGCCGATAGAACTTACCGACCAGGATATGGATAAAGCCTTAAGTGATTATCCGAAACTGGTTATTGACTGCTGGGCAGTGTGGTGCGGTCCTTGCAGGATGGTCGCACCGACCATTGAGGCCCTTGCAAAAGAAAAAGCTGGAGATATTGTATTCGGTAAACTGGATATCGATAATAACCCCCAAACTGCGATGAAATATGCTATCACGGCTGTACCAACCATGCTCGTCTTCAAGGACGGACAACCGGCAGGACGAGTTTTAGGGGCACTTCCTAAACAGCAATTAGAGATAAAGATAGCTGAATTACTGAAGTAGTTCAAATTCGTCTTTTCTCTTTTTCTCTTTTTTGGTTTCATTTTTATAAAAAACACCATATTCTGTGAACACTTAATGTAAAATAGTTAAAAGTGGTCGTACTTGTCAACGTGTAATTTAAGTACTAATATAAAATATTACTAGCTATGATAGGTATCATTCCCACTGCATTTGAATTTCTACCTATAGCTATATTATTAGGAATATTTTTTCTGATGGTGCTGTCCCTGAAATATGTGAACGGGCTAAACCTCAGGTCAGTGGGTTCGGATATCTGTCTGGGGGCACTTTTCATACAGATCACGTTACTGACTGTACCGGTCTGGACATCAGGAGATATTTCCATCAACATCCAGGGCCATATTGCCGTGCTGATCCTGACATTGCTTTTGTGGATAAATACGGTCTGGTTGTTAAAGCGGAAAAAACCGGCCCGCAAACGCTCCGCCAATCTGTTCCAGAAGGTCGCAGACTACCTGAAAAAACAGAATACTATCAGGGAGTGCACTTCATACATCCTGGGTGCTTTTGCATTAACGTTAGGCTTGATGATGATGCTTAATGTAGTAGGTTTTGGAACGGGGGACTGGAAAGGACAGAGTATCAGTTTTGTACTTGCGGTATTGACATCAGTGGGGGTGGGGTATTCAGGGTATGGTATTTACCGGTATCTGCAAAATGAACAGTTCACCCACAGTTTTGAGCGTTTCTCTAAGGAGATCACCAGAGATAATGTGCTGCTGACGGTCCAGAGCAGTGGAAGCCAGATGCATGAGCGAGACCCAGTCCAGCCGGTGGTGGATATAATCAGGGGCTCGATAATGAAAGGTGAACTTGCCCCATCCATGTTCGGGCTGTCCATATTGAAGTACAACTGTATAGAACAATTAACTGCTTCAGGTATGCGCAGGCACAGTCTGGAGCGTGTAACTACGCATTTTGTGGGACATATCGATGAAATAGGGAAACTGGCCCTGCGCATGGATGAGGATGAAGCCGTAACGGAATCTATTGAGGCCCTTGGTGAGATCGGGCAATGTGCGGTATCCAGTGGGCTCGAAGCACCTGCCGATGACATATTAAGGAGGATATATGAATATTATGATGTTTTGAGCCAGAAAAATTTCGAGATAATGAAATTAACAATTACAGCTGCCATCAGCAAGGTAAGTATTGGGGCAGCTGCCCATAATATTAATTCAATCCCCTCTAAATCAAGCACTATGCTGGGGAATATAGGTGCTGCTGCAATCAGAAGTAAGAACACAGATACCTTGAACCATACTATTGTGGCACTATACAATATTGGTATGGAAGCGGCAGGCAATTCACTGGAGGGGGCAGTGAGGCAGACTTCACTGAAAATGCGTGATATAGGCACATCGGCGGTACAGAACGATCTTTCGGTTGAAGGTATGCATATTGTATCCAATCTGGAAAAGATGGGTGTTGCTGCAGCGTCCAATAAACTTGAATTAGGTGTAGAACAGGTCATCTGGTCCATCAAGGATATTGGTCTATCCTACGGGTACCAGCGGGAAGAAATGGGCATCAATGCGGTGGTTGATGCTTTGTCCAATGTCGGGATGGAATCATCACTGCGCAAACAGGATGATGCAGTGGACCAGGTCATATGGGCATTGAAGGAAGTTAGCAGGTATCCCATCACTGAAGGGCTTGAAGCATCCATCACAATATCTGCCAAAGCCTTTGCCAGGCTCTCAGAACGGGAGAAAACAAAGGTCGAGAACGTGATAAAGGAAATAAAGCAATATTTCGGTGCTGATGAGACCGGACGCTTCAAGAAATTCGAGAAGGAATACAAATCGGCTGCAAAGAAGAGCGGATAAGCAGATGGAAGAGAAAGTTTACGTTATTGACACATCTGGTTTCATAGTGGGAGTGGAGTTCACCCACGGCAAAATGATAACAGTTCCCGGTGTTGTAGATGAGATCATTGATAGCACCAGCAGGTTGAGATTCGAACTGATGCATGATGCCGGATTACGGGTAGAACCGCCGCTTGGTACATTCAGGGACATAATCGCATCCGCGGCAGAGTCCACCGGTGATGCAACCGTGTTATCTGAAACTGACATTGATGTGCTTGCAAAAGCACTTGAACTTGCACAGGGGTCCCAAGTGATACTTATCACCGATGATTATGCCATCCAGAATGTTGCATCTAAATTAAGTATTGAATACAGGCCTGCCGGTTCATCCGGGATTGCCAAGGAAGTAGTCTGGGAAATGAAGTGTACCGGCTGTGGGGCGGTTGTAACATCTGGCAGTGATTGCCCGGTATGTGGTTCTTCCATCAGGAGACGCCGGGTGGGTAATTGATGGTTCTGGATTAATTTTATATTGTTACAGGATGAATTATTGTTGGTATTGCTATGAAGAACATTAAAGATCTTAGTAAAAGGGCGCTGGAACTCCAGCAGAGCGGCCTTTCAGAGGGGCAGATTGCAGATGAGCTTAATGTATCAATAGATACTGCCACCTGGTTGTTGGCCCATTTGGAAAAAGATGATATCTCCCAGGCACCTAAAGATATTTATGTTAATTGGAGTGCTATCGGTAAAAATTCACGCCGCTTGAGCATGATAGCAAGTTCAATAACAGATATGCTCCTGGAGAGCCTAGAGCGTTCAAAATCAAATGTGGATGTTGTGGTGGGCGTAGCACTGAGCGGTGTGCCTATAGCCAGCTTGATAGCTGAGGAGCTGGAAGTTGAACTGGCCCTGTTCCAATCCAATAAACAGTCCAAGGAGCAGTCCCACAGGGGTATGTTGTCCCAGAATTTCTCAATTGTGAACGGCAAGGACTGCGTCGTTGTTGATGATGTGATCACTACAGGGAATACCATAAGCAATGTCGTATCCCTGCTTAACTCAAAGAAGGCTAATCCTACTGCCATTGGTGTGTTGATCGATAAGTTGGGTCTGGATTCAATTGAAGGTATTCCTGTAAATTCATTGCTCAAGGTTTCGAGATTTGATAAGATCGAGTAAGCACCTATCAATACGTTATTACTTTCTGCACAAGCTCTCCGGCCAGCTCCAGCACATTATCCAGCACCCCCTCAAATCCCGCATTCCCTA
>JAMJFQ010000041.1:0-2525 GCA_023544605.1 ANME-2 cluster archaeon
AAGTTCATGCCGAACCTGACATGGATGTTGAAGCTGAAGTTCATGCCGAACCTGAAATAAATCACCCGGCATCCTGAGCCGGGCGTTCTTTTCATTCTTCTTTTATATTCTTTTTTCCTTTGTTCTTTTTTTTGCTTACTGCTGTTTTGTCATAGTCTACCAGACAAAAATCTTATGTAGCAATCTGACCAGTAAGGTACCTGTAATTAATAGGTCGTGGTTTTCCTGTGAAGTTGATAATGAAGTTTGGCGGAACATCAGTGGCAGATGGCAAGAAACTGAAACATGTAGCAGAGCTTGTAAAAAGCTACAGGGACCGGGGTGACCGTATCGCGGTGGTTACATCAGCACTTGGAGGGATCACAGATGCTATTCTTAAAGCCGCCAATGAAGCTATCAGCGCAGGAAAGGTCTCCCAGGTAAAGGAATTCATAGCAGATATCACTAAGCAACACCATAAAGCAGTACATGAATCTGTGGGCGAAGAATTTGCCGAGGAAGTTATAGCAGAACTGGATGCCAGGATAGAAGAGATTGAAAAGGCCCTTACCGGTATTTGTTATCTTGGTGAGCTCACGCCTCGTTCCATTGATTATTTATCATCATATGGTGAACGGTTGGCAGCACCCATATTATCGGCATCTATCAGGACCCTGGGAGTGGAATCACAATCATTAACCGGCGGCGGGATCGGTATCATCACTGATGATAATTACGGCGCCGCACATCCTCTTGACCTCACTTACGCAGCAGTAAAACGTTACATTGCACCGTTAATCGAGAATACCATACCGGTAATAACTGGTTTTATCGGAGAGACCGAACATGGTACTATAACTACGCTTGGCCGGGGCGGGTCTGATTTTACTGCATCCATTGTAGGTGCAGCCATCGGTGCTGATGAGATATGGCTCTGGAAGGAGGTACATGGTATCATGACAACAGACCCGAAAATTGTACCAGAGGCGAGACCTCTTCCGGTCATATCATATATCGAGGCAATGGAGATGTCTTTCTTTGGGGCCAAAGTACTTCATCCCAAGGCTATTGAGCCTGCCATACGCCAGGGCATCCCAGTGAGGGTCAAGAATACCTTCGATCCAGATTATCCTGGCACTCTGGTGGTAAAGGATGAGAAGACCTCAGATAATATCGTTAAGGCCGTTACGGTTGTCGATAAGGTGGCCCTGATAAACATCAGCGGTGCAGGTATGGTGGGGACGATAGGAGTAGCTGCCAGGACATTTGGTGCTCTTGCCAATGCTGGTGTGAACATTAAAATGATCAGCCAGGGTTCATCAGAGGCGAACCTGTCTACTGTGGTCGATGAATCCCAAATGAAAATAGCCATGCGGGCTTTGAAGCAAGAGTTCAACAACGGTGTTGTGGGTGAGATAGAACACGATGTTAACATAGCAGTAGTAGCAGTGGTAGGCGTGGGTATGGCAGGTACTCCTGGCGTTGCAGGCAGGGTATTCGGCTCACTGGGTGAGAACAGTGTCAACGTGATAATGATCAGCCAGGGTTCATCCCAGCACAACATTTCCTTTGTGGTCAAGAAAGATACGGCTGCCAAAGCGGTACAGGTGCTTCACAAAGAGTTCGGACTGGAAAAACTCTAAAGGCAAAGTATTTTATCTAATCCAATGAACAGATACTGCAGGGTGATATTTATTACGGAATACAAGTTAAAACGAGGATTCAAGCCCGAGATGGAACGTATCAGGGAAGTAATGGAAAAAAAGTTTCCTGCCACTGTGACCGAAAATGACGGGAAACTGCAGGTGAGTTACGGAGCCCTGAAATCGGTGGAAGCATGGATAGCAGATAAGAAGCTTTGTATCGAGACTGTGTCAAATCCCGATTCTTCTGATGAGGAGATACTTGAATCGAACAAAGTATTCAGGCAGTTCCTGAATGAATCTACGGGTTATAATGCAAAACAGCGTGCAAAGATGGCAAAAAAAGAAGTGCAGAGTTAATAAAAGGGGATAGGTGGGGCAGATGGGGCAGGGGTCATTTGACAAGCTTAAACTCCTGGATATTCCCACAACGCTCCGGATATGTGCCGGGACAGACGGTTCGGTAACGTATCTTCTGGAGGTCATGACCAAGCAAAGGGTCGATGTGCAAACTCGTTATCAGGAAGAAATAAAAGCCACCGATGCTGATGCACAACTGCTTATGATAGAGCCCGGCGAGCCAGTGAACCATCGCGAAGTGGTACTCTCGGTAGGGGAAATGCCCTATGTACTGGCCAGGTCCCTGGCGCCCATACATTCAATGCCAAAGGGTATGAGGGATGACCTGATGCGTGCCGATATTCCAATTGGACGGATACTAAGGAAGTACAAGCTCGAGACCAGAAGGGATATCCTCAGCATAGATATGAAAAAAGGAGATGGAATTTTCAAGGACATTCCTGTCCTATCGAGGGAATATGTCATAATCCACGGCGGCAAGATACTGATGTGGATCAATGAACTGTTCCCTGTGGATGCGAGATGGGAACTATGACTATGACT
>JAMJFQ010000041.1:2625-15992 GCA_023544605.1 ANME-2 cluster archaeon
TGTGGATCAATGAACTGTTCCCTGTGGATGCGAGATGGGAACTATGACTATGACTGAAGGACCGTTATCCAGCGGTTCTACGGTGTACTTACCCTGCTTCTCAGGATTTCGCTCACCTGGTTGACAATCTGGGGGTAATCTCCAAATGCTGCCCCCAGGTCGATCGTGCCTACCACGTCAACGATGCCGATGGCGGCTATCCCATAACCATCCTCGTTCTTGATCGTGGATACTACTACCGGGATGCCGGTATAGTCACCAATCTTAGGAATGGTTCTGATGGTTGAATTTGTCTTAAGTGCTTTTTCAAGTACAGGACCAGTATAGTTATAATCCAGTACTTTTCCTTTTTCTATCCTCACTCCAGGGGAGTTCAGCGTTCGCATGGTTATAGGAAGCCCCACAATGTCATGGAAGGCTTTTGCTATTGGTACGATATCTTTACCTGTTGAATCTGCTGTTATTGTTATACCCAGATATTCCATCTTCTTACACTCCTGAATTGAAATGGACCACTCATAACGGTATATGAATCTGTATTGAAATAGTTTTCCAATACATTGATACGACAATTTTATAAAGGTGAACTGAGAGTATTATTAGAGGTTATTAATCGGTGCAAAGTCATCGTGTGGGGTAACGTAACATCGGTTCCCCTTTTTAGAAAAGAAAGGTTGTGATATAAATGCCTAAACTTGCAGTAGTTTATCTAAGTACGCAGGGAAATACCAAGATCATGGCTGATGCCATAGCAGATGGTGCAAAGTCCAGGAATGTAGATGTGGAGATCAAGAGTTTCTATGACTGGAAACCAGAGGATGTTGCGGCAGCGGATGCCATTGCGATAGGCTCTTCCACGTTTCATTATACCATACTTCCTCCCATAGAAAAATTCGTGGATAATATGGTGAAAGCGGGAGTAGAAGGTAAAGTGGGCGCAGCTTTTGGCTCGTATGGCTGGAGCGGTGAAGCTCCTCACATGATAGCCGAGAAGATGCGAAAAGGAGGAATAGAGGTCCTTGATCCGGTGTTAAGGGTGCAGTATAAACCCGATGATAAGGATATTAAGGAGTGTAACCGACTGGGCAAGGACCTGGCAGAGAACATCAAGAAAAAATAGGATATTTCTGCGTACCATCAAGTAAATGCGATAGGTACAAGAAGGTTTCGGTCATATAAAGCAAAACATGCAAGGTCTACTGGAAGAGTCACTGAGAGCTGCTCCTCTTGTGAAGCGGGGCGAGTATAATTATTTCATACACCCTATCACCGACGGGGTACCGTATCTGGAACCCGAACTACTGAATGATGTTACGGATAGAATAATGGCCGTTTTGGACCTGGATTTTGATAAGATACTTACCATTGAGGCTATGGGTATCCATATTGGAACGGCACTGGCTCTTCGGACCGGCAAGCCCCTGTCGATAATCAGGAAACGGCCATATAACCTTCCCAATGAAGTGAAAGTGGACCAGTCCACCGGATATTCCAAGGGTGAACTGTTCCTAAACGGGATATCCAGGGGTGAGCGGCTGGTAATTATTGATGATGTCATCAGTACCGGAGGAACACTGAAGGCTGTCTGGACGGCTGTTATGAGTGTGGGTGCAGACATAGTGGACACGGTAGTGGTCATCGAACGGGGTGAGGGTGCGAAGTTGCTTCAAAGCGCAGGTCTTTCGCTTAAGACATTGGTGAAGATCGATGTGAATGCTGATGGTGTTACAATAATTGATTAAATTAAGAACATGAATACCACATCACACTCAAACACCCTGTTAAATTCTGAAATTTTTAATTTTGACATCGAGGGAATAGTGGACCTGGTTTTACGCACAGGGGCGACCACGGTGGGTCTCCAGTTCCCTGAAGGATTCAAACGCCGGGCGTTTTCCATGGCTATTGAACTTGAAGAGCGCACGTCGGCCAGTGTGGTGATTTCAGGAAATCCCTGTTTTGGAGCATGTGATGTGGACATGGCGTTGGCAGGCGAGGTTGATATCCTGTTCCATTTCGGGCATTCTGAACTGCTTGAAGGCATGGATAATGTGATATTCATGGAAACGCCAGCAAAGGTGGATGTGACCCCAGTGCTTGAGGAGGTGGCGGTTGAACTGGGAAGTGGTACCATTGTGGGGCTGTTGACCACGGTGCAGCATGTCCATAAACTGGATGAGGTAAGGGCATTCCTTGAAACGAGGAACATATCCTGTATTGTGGGTGAAGGGGATTGCAGGATACGTCATCCCGGGCAGGTGTTGGGCTGCAATTTCTCTGCAGCGGATGTGGTTTGCGACAACTATCTGTATATCGGAAGTGGAACGTTCCATCCGTTGGGAGTGGCCGTGGCTACGGGACGCAGGGTACTGGTAGCCGACCCTATGATGAACACAGTGGAATGGGTGGATCCAGAGAGGATCCTGCGCATAAGAAGCGGAATTGTTGCCAAATGCCTGGATGCACAAACCTTTGGTATTGTGGTGTCTACCAAAGTGGGACAGAACCGGATGGAACTCGCCAGGAGGGTTGCAGGACTTGCTGAAAAATACCGTAAGAAGCACGTCATTATCATGCTGGATACTATCACTCCTGAAGCAATGCTTCAGTTCAAGGTTGATGCTTTTGTGAACACGGCATGTCCCCGCATAGCCATTGATGACGCATCAAGGTTCAATGCACCAGTCCTAACCCCAGTGGAATTTGAGATCGTCCTGGGGGAGAGGGATTGGAATGAACTGGTTTTTGATGAGATCAGGGAAGGGGCTAAATAGAATAGTAAAGATAGTAAATAGTGAGTATTAAGTGATTTTTGAGGTGAGCTATATGTCAAAATTTAAAAAAAGAGACCAGGAACGTAAAGGGGATAAGAAGGCGGAGATACTTGAGAAAAAATTGATAAGGAACAATCTGGAATCGTTGACTAGCTCTAAAGGGGAGATTGCCAAGTTGCCCGAGGAGGAATAACTCCTATTGATGGTCAAGGTTAAAGTCCTTTCTGGTGCGGTTTTTGAGCAATCGATGGAGGTTGAGGGTGGAAGCACGTACGGTGATGTGCTTGGAGAACTGGAATTGAACCCTGAGACCGTCATTGTCATGGTAGACGGCATACCTGTACCGGTGGATGAAGTGGTATCTGCTGGTTATCTGGAAGTATTAAGGATAGTTTCGGGCGGATGACCAGAAGTTCATGCTAAGGTACAAGGTTAACTTCTAATCATTACCCATCCAAATTTCAGGACATGGATATTAGATACAAACTTAGCTAAAGGATAAAATATCCGAATAAGAGTAAAGGTTGTTAAAATTTTAAAGTCCCAGTTCAGTAAAGGAGGGGTAAAATCAGGAGTGAATCGGATAGAATTTCCTATCTGAGAAGCACCTTTTATCGAGTGTAGAAGTCCGGTCAGAATACCGGAGATTGCCGGGTCATCCAGACCATATGTAAAATCGACATCAAGATATTTGAATCTGAGAATGGCGACCAGTTTGCGGATAAGTAATAATAGCGGTCCGACAAGGGCAACTATAACTTCAATCGGTGGTAATTCCCGGGATTTTTCTTTCTTTTGCGACTTTTTTATTTCTTTGAATTCGTTAGTTTGTTCTTTCCTATGTTTTTGAGTGCCCACTTTATACCTTAATAAAAAGAAATCGGTTTGTTTGTCTTTCAGCGAATGCCGTATCTTGAATATCAACCAGCTAACGCAAAAACTCCCTTCTATTCTTTTGCCTTCTTTATTTGAAATGGCACTAATAGTAATAGGAAAAAGTAATATAGCAAAATCTGCAGCTGCTATAATTAAGATGGCAGTTATTATCAACCAGAACATTTCAGGTTATTATTCCATGTGGCTCAATAAACTGATAAACTTTTCTTACTAATCTAAGGTTCACCAGTTTCGCTGGTTTCAGATGGTTGTGTCTTCTTTTCCTCTTCTGACATGCATTTGCATTTTTCCATTATCTCCGGCATTACCTCGGCAAGTTGAGATATCGCACCTTTCCCCTTGATAGTTAATAACTGGACTTCTTCGGGTGTGACCACAAGAAACGCGATAGGCTGGATTGATGCACCGCCTCCCCCTCCTCCGCCTGTTCCTCCTTCACCCGCTTTACTTTTTCCTTCACCACCGCCACTTCAAAATCCAAAACTTACTTTGGTCACAGGTATGATGGTCTTACCTTCAATGGTTATGTGCTCTCCTATGACGGTTTTAGTGGAGATCATATCTGCGATCTCTTCGGTAATTGATTGTAGCAATTGTTCTACTATCATAAATCAAACCCCCTTGATCTTATTAATTAATATTAAACCAGATTTCATTTAATATTATGTTTTTCAATAGTTGCCTTATTAATCTTTGAAAGGTCCCAATGGATATCCTCAAGTAGTTGATAGGCCTTATCAGCCGCTTCATATTGTGCTTCCAGCTTATTCTTCCCTTCTCCTGTGATCCCGGGCAGTAATTTTTCATCAATACATATACCGAGTACAAAATGATGGGTATTATCGATCTTGTTAAGCCTATCTTCTATTACCGGGTAATCGATGGTGGGAGTATGTTTTATTAATTCCTGGAATTTATGGATAAGTATATCTTTTGGATTCTTAGTTGTCACGACCTGTATCAATATTTTTTCGTTATTGAGAAGGGTTGAAAGGTCCAGGAACCGGAGAATGAACTTCTTGGCAGGGGCCAGGTCTTTTTTATTATCGAGATATATGGCTGCGATAAGTGATTCAATAATGTCGCTACCGCGGCAGGTATCGGCAATGTCTGTATAGTATGTCTTCTCATCATAGATTTTCTGGCACAGGTCGTGTTTAATGGCGCATTCAGTTAGATACTGGTTGTTCACTACTTCCTGCCGTATCTTTGTCATCACACCTTCGGGCGTCATGTCACAAAGGGTGTCCCTGTCTTTCAGGTGCGGCCATTTTTCGTACAACAATTCTGCAGTTACCAGTGACAGCACTGCGTCACCCAGGAATTCCAGAGCCTGGTTATCAGGTAGATGGGGGTATGCTCTTGAACAGGCACGGGTGGTAATTGCTTTAAGGCCCAGATGTTTGTCATTGAAGGAGTATCCGATCATGTTCTCAAGTTCGGTGAGATTGGGGTATAGGTTATGTTGATTGTTCATTTTATATTCATTTTTCTATTATGTGAGAATATTATTTATCCAGCACGGTAATCCTTCTGGTAAGGCTGCGGTGTACCCTTTGAGTATACACCCCTACCACCTTGAACCCGGCCTTTTCGGCCCAATTCTCAACCGGGCGTTCGGAAACTATCACCAGACGCCCCCCGGGCCGGAGTACCCGGTACATTTCATTAAGTGAGTTTTTCATTAACGTATCCAGTGATCGTGCCTGTATAAGTGCCGACCTTCCATACGGTGGGTCTGTTATGATACAATCGATACAGCCATCCCTCAATGCCATTCCTCCAGCATCCTGGAACATGAGTGAATAATCCACTAAATAGAAATCCAGGTTCATTTTTGCACCGATGAGTATCTTTCTTTGCACATCACACCCCAGGGTGTTCGCACCGATGAGTCCTGCTTCAACCATTATCCCACCTGTGCCGCAATACGGATCAAGAACAGTATTACCTGCTCTGGCCCTGGCAAGGTTCACCAGGGCCCGTGCTAATTTTGGCATAAGTACTCCTGGATAAAAGAAGGGTTTATTCTGGGGTTTGCGCCTTTCAAATGCACTCCGGTCAATAGAGGCGATCACAGGACCGAAAATACATGTATCATCGGTCAATACTGCCCGGTATTGTACATCTGGTTCGACCAGGTCTGCCTTATAACCCCGGGTGTACAGTATCCCGCCGACCCTGCGTTCAATATCTTCGGAAGATATGGGGCTTTTACGCTTTATTTTCTT
The DNA here is from genome assembly GCA_023544605.1 of ANME-2 cluster archaeon. Taxonomy (GTDB): domain Archaea; phylum Halobacteriota; class Methanosarcinia; order Methanosarcinales; family Methanocomedenaceae; genus Methanocomedens_B. The sequence goes on from JAMJFQ010000041.1 coordinate 8,528, forward strand.
AGCTCTGACGTTATAGGTAAGGGAATTGTTGTTCTTGAATTCAATTCCTTCTACCATTGAAATAATACCTGTCATGCTCGCCTTTGAGATGCCCATCACTTCAATGATATACCGCGTCATTGCCAAGCGTCCGGCAAGTTCACCCACCTGTGCACAGTCTTCTATGGAAGTCTCAATGACAAGTAACTGGTCTAGTCGATAGCGAATTGAAAAGGCGATATTTTTTGATTCCAGGGCTCCAATAACTTCAGCCGTAGGAATCTCGTGAGTTTCGCCAGAGAGTTCAAAGGCAATACATGTCATGATCAGATCGGTCGTTTTTCTTGTGGATGCATGCTGTCTTTGAGTGTTTTAAATACCTCTGCCAGAACACCATGCCAGATAAACTGCTCGAAAAGTCTTTCAGAAGACATTCTTTTTGAATATGCATCATCTTCCCAGGGTATAGTAACATCATAGTTTACATTCTTTAAGAATAAGCCATATGCAGGGGCTGGTTCCAATCCTTCTTCGAATTCTTCCGGGTGCAACATGCGTTCGAGCCATTCCATGTCCCTTGCTTCATTACCTACCATTCTAAGGGCGGTTACTGTCTTACGCACCATATGCCACAGGAAACTGTTTGCTTTGATGTCAAGGGTGACAAACCTACCGTCCAATCGTATATCTATCAACTCTACTGTTCTGATCGGATTTATCCCTTCTTCGAGAGCAGCAAAGTTTGAGAAATCATGGGTGCCTTTTAGCAACCGCGATGCCTTTCGCATTAAAGGAATATTAAAACATTCACCACACATGAAATACCTGTATTCCCTGCTTGTGGCCATCCATCTAGGGTTAAAGTCATCTGGCACCTCGGATCTGGACCATACCCAGATAGATGGGGGCAACACACTATTTATTGCTCTGGGAATAGCATGTTTTGGATTATCGGTATCAAAGGCAATCACCTGTCCCAGAGCATGGACTCCGGAATCAGTTCGGCCGGAGCCAATGTAACGGGCACTTTTTGGATCGTTCATTATATTCAATTCTCTAAATGCCCTGAATAGTTCCCCTTCTATGGTGGGTACATTAGTCTGTTTCTGGTATCCATGAAACTCTGTACCTATATATGCTACTTTTAACGCGATTCTCATGAGTTCGTTCCCGGTAAAATTTTGGTTGGCTCACTACTGAAAGTGACCCAATGATAGAAAAAGATTACTTGTTTTGCCTGTAATAGTCCACGATCATCAACAATATGATCATGAATGAACAACCCAACATGAACCACAGACCAACATGTGATGTTAGCCCCAGATCGGCAGCATTTTGGATTGGATCAACACCGAGAGTTGATTCAAGAAAGGGAGTGGGAATAAGGGCCGGTAAAGCGGCTCCTTCTTCAACAACGTCTTGAAAATATGTGGCTGCCGGTATGGTCTCATTGGACAGCGACTTTTGTATCGTGTTATTCATTTCACCAATAAATGAATCCAATGCTCTATACGAATCATTTGACACAGCTTCCATCTCTGGATCCAGGTCGGCTGCAAATCCCGTTTCATCTTTCATGCTCATGGATCTGCCGGATCTACGTGTCAGGACTTCCACAATACCGGATGCAAACACTGCTGCTAACAGGACACCCAGGTATTTCTTTAACATATCAGCTATGGAGGCATTATCAGTACTTTCAGGTACAACAACTATGAGTTTACGTACTGGCCCATATACCTTAACCTGCCGCCCCTTCTCGCTGTACTTGATGCGCTCGACCTTTGCCAGCCCCACATCCACCAGATTCTCGATATTGTACTTGATGGTAGTAAGCGGTACATCCAGCTTGTGGGCAATGTCAGAAACACTCATGGATTGGTCGGCAAGCAGTTCCATAACCTGCCTTGCCGTGTCATTCGTAATGACCTGGGTTATTTTTTTAGATTCTTTACCCAGGGGAATCACCATGAGTTTTTCACTGTTATTGATAGGTTCACTATCATCAATGGTGCCATGTGTATCCATGGTGCGGTTTTGGTCAACAGTGTCCCTGTCTGCCTGTTCCATGAATTAAAATAAGCGTCATATATTGAAATACATGCCGATAACTGCAAACCGGATTGCACCTACTTATCATCCTGCAATGTCCTTATCCTGTTGAACTGCCGGCTGAACTGGCTGCGGCGGTTTACAGGCTGGTATTGTGCGGCCCGTTTCACGATACCGCTCCAAAACTCATCATCCATTATATTTCACCTCGTGTCTGTAGTTTGACAGGGCTGATATTAAGCCCGAGCCAAGAGCGGATTGAAAGTATTAATTCCAACAACCCCCTATCAACCTTCAAAACCCTTTTATACCATAACACGATGTTATACGTGAGGTTTTTTAAAATGAAAGAATCTAAAGTGAGGGATCGTTTTCTATATTCCTGAATCGATACGTGGAACACATATTACTATTTTTGATACCACACTGCGAGACGGTGAACAGACCCCTGGCGTATCTCTGACCTTTGAGCAGAAAAAGGAAATTGCCACCCAGCTTGACAAGCTTGGCGTTGATATCCTTGAAGCCGGGTTCCCTATGTCATCAGATGGGGAAAAACAGAATGTTACCGAGATTGCGGCAATGGGTCTTGGACTGGATGTGTGTGGATTATCACGGGTAGTGCTCTCTGATATAGATGCATGCCTGGATTGTAGTGTGGATATGGTACATACGTTCGTACCTACATCAGACATACAGCGCATACATACCATCAAGAAAAGCAGGGAAGAAGTGCTTGAAATGGCTGTAATGGCGGTTGAGCATATCAAAGACCACGGGGCAAAATGTATGTTCAGTGCCATGGATGCCACTCGTACTGACTTTGATTATCTTCAACAGATAAACAAGGCTGTCCAGGAAGCAGGCTGCGATGTTATCAATGTCCCGGACACGGTTGGGGTGTTTGTACCCTCGGCCATGAAAGCCCTGATAGCAGATGTCAAGAAGGACATCACCATTCCCATCGATGTTCACTGCCATAATGACTTCGGGCTTGCCGTAGCCAACAGCCTGGCTGCTGTAGAAGGAGGTGCCAGACAGGTCCAGGTCACCATAAACGGCCTGGGAGAGAGGGCAGGTAATGCAGACCTGGCCGAGACCGTTATGAGCCTTCATAGTATCTACGGTGCCACTACAGATATCAAAACCGAATACCTGGTTGAGACCGCACACCTTGTTGAGCGGTACACGGGTGTAAGGATACCACCTATAATGCCTGTGGTGGGTGAAAATGCATTTGCCCATGAGAGCGGGATACATACCCACGGGGTACTGACAAAGACTGATACGTTCGAGCCCGGAATAATGACCCCTGAAATGGTGGGTCATAAAAGACGGATAGTCCTGGGTAAACATGCGGGTAAACATGCGGTCAGCCAATCCTTAGAAGCTGCCGGCCTTGAACCGGACCCGGACCAGTTGAACGAGATCATGTCCAGGATGAAGGATTTGAGCAACAAGGGCAAGAGGATCACTGACGCAGACCTGTTCGCTATTGCAGAAGCCACCATGGGCAAACTGAAAAGATCTGAGCGTCCGGTGGATTTGATAGAAGTTTCTGTTATGACCGGGAATATCATCACTCCTACGGCTTCTGTCAAAGCCAGGGTCCGTGGTGTAGAGAAGGTCGCTGCCAGCACAGGCGTGGGACCGGTGGATGCAGCCCTGAATGCTGTCCAGAGCATCATTAACGGCCAGACCAGGATGAAATTACGGGACTTCAGGATAGAGGCCATATCTGGCGGCTCGGATGCACTGGCCGAGGTTATCATTGGTGTGGAGGACGAGAAAGGTCGTATCATGACGGCCCGTGCTGCCAATGAGGATATTGTGATGGCTTCGGTGGAGGCTCTTGTATCGGCCATGAACCACATTCTTATGCTGGACCAGACATAGGGGACTCTATGGCCGGACCTGGCGCTTATATTTTTGACCTGGACGGTGTGGTATATCACGGAAGGTCTATCATCCCGGGTGCGGCCGAAATCATCGAAAGACTGAGGGCGGCAGGCAGCCGTGTGGTCTTCCTTACGAACAATGCCACCCGTACCAGGGAAGACATTGCGGCCAAACTGGACGGTATGGGTATTGGCTGCAGTGCAGGGGATGTGATATCCTCGGCCTATGCCGCGTCGCTCCATATCCTGAAGCAGTACGGCCCCAGCTCTTTCTTTCCCATCGGTGAGCAGGGCCTGGTGACCGAACTGGAACGGGCAGGCCATACTATGTCGGGACAGAATGTGGATTGTGTGGTGGTGGGATTGGACCGGCAGTTCACGTATGATAAGCTGGCTGCGGGCCTGGACAATCTCAGGAAGGGCGCGCGGTTCATTGCCACGAATACTGATGCCATGCTGCCCACTGAGAATGATTTTTTGCCGGGGGCCGGGAGTATGGTGGCTGCCCTGGCCGCGGCATCCGGAGTGGAGCCGGAAGTAGTGGGTAAGCCAAACCGGCCCATAATGGACGTGCTGCTCCGGGAGTACGGACTGAAGGCCGGGGAGTGCACCATGGTGGGGGACCGGCTTGAGACCGATATCCTGGCAGGGAACAATGTGGGGATGCACACAGTACTGGTACTGACCGGGGCTTCACGAATGGAAGATATTGAGGATTTGGGGATAAGACCTGATACAATACTTGATAGTATCGCTGATATTGGATAGCTTATTTAGAGGCTCATCCGTTCTTTGTAGTACTCTTCTCTCGGGATCATTTCGTGTTCGCAGCATATTATTGGGTCATTCCCCGGGAATAATACTTCCAGTTCGTTACCGCATATAACACACAGGTATATCTCTCCAATCTCAGTCAATTCGAACCTCCCCCTTGTTTGGTTGAATGTGTGTATGTTATGTGCTGGTATTAATATTTTATCTGTAAAGCAATGGGAATGCTTGGTGCCGGGAAAATATCACTTGATGGAACCAAAATCAAATTAAATGCTTCTGTAAACCAAAACAAAGATGCTGATGCACTTAAAAAAGAAATTGATAGAATTCTAAAAGAAAGCAACGAGATAGACGAGGCAGAAATTGAAATGTATGGTGAATCAAGGCCACATCAGATACCAAAAGAATTAGTGGATAAAACGAAAAGATTGGAAAAAATTCAGGCTGCCAAAAAGAAGCTTGAAGAAGAAAACCTCATAAAAATAAATGTCACTGACAACGATGCCAGAATAATGAAACATAAAGATGGTTCTACAAAGCCATCCTACAATGGTCAGGTTGCTGTGGATGATAAGGAACAAGTGATTGTTGCAGCTGATCTTGTTACTGATGAAAATAATGTACATCAAGTCGATCCTACGATAAAAAACATCTGGGCAACATTGGGTTATAAACCCACAATATTATTATCCGATGTTGGATATTTTTCATACGATAATCTTGAGTTGTTGAATCGAGAAGATATCGATGCATACATTCCAGACAATTTTTTTGAGGTAGAAGAGCGTGGAAAAAGTAAGCGATTCAGGAAGTCCCTGTTTAAATTCGATGAAGAAAAGGATTGTTACTATTGCCCTGCTGGCTTTGTGATGCCGTTTACAAGAATTCAGAAAAGACCTGATGAGCCATATCTGAAACAATATGTTTGCATACATTGTTCCGACTGCATATTAAAATATGCGTGTACTAAAGCAGAAAAAAGAACAATTTCAAGAGATCCTCGAGAACATTTGTTGGAAGAGATGAGGGGAAAACTGAGGACGGATGAAGGAAAGGAGATATACCAAGGGAGGATGTCAACAGTGGAACCAGTTTTTGGCCAAATGAAGCAGAATAGGGGATTTCGAGAGTTTCTGTTGTATCCAGGCATTCACGAAAGGAGGGCCCGATAAAGGAACGTTGGTTGAACCCGGGATGATGCTGGCCAGTAATGACCGTGTAGCCCTGGATGCAGTGGGTGTGGCTATTCTCAGGATGTACGGCACTACCCGTGAAGTATCAGAAGGAGGGGTCTTTGAACAGGACCAGCTGGCAAGGGCCGTAGAACTGGAGCAGGGTGCTTCCGGGCCCCATACCATCGACATCGTTCCAGTCAATGATGTATCTGAAGAGGTCTGCAGGCAGTTGAAGGGACTATTACTGGGTGTTTGATCTTTTATACCCCAACACCAGGATTTTGTGGGTGAAAGGATTATTAGGTATCAGGTAGAAGTTGAGCACCTCAATGGCACTGGATAAGATACGGCTTAAAGGCGCAAAGGTGCACAACCTTAAGAACATCGACCTGGAACTTCCCAGGGATAAATTTATCGTTATCACAGGGATCAGCGGCAGCGGTAAATCCTCGCTTGCATTCGATACCATTTATGCGGAAGGACAGCGTCGTTATGTTGAATCCCTGTCAGCATATGCCCGCCAGTTCCTGGGCCAGATGGACAAGCCCGATGTGGAATACATTGAGGGTCTCTCCCCTGCCATATCCATTGAACAAAAGACCACCAGCAAGAACCCGCGCTCAACCGTAGGCACTGTGACAGAGATACACGATTACCTGCGGCTGCTCTATGCCAGGATCGGCGTACCCCACTGTCCTGATTGCGGCAGGGAGATAGCACCCCAGACCCTTGACCAGATAATAGCCAGCGTGATGGTACAGCCTGAAGGTACGAAAGTACACGTGCTCTCACCCATAGTCCAGGACCGCAAGGGCGAGTACCGGCAGTTGTTCGATGACCTGAAGCGTGAGGGATACAGCCGTGTGCGTGTGGATGGTCAGATACACAGCCTGGAAGATGATATCCAGTTGGGAAGGTACCAGAAGCACAATATCGATGTGGTGATCGACCGGCTCGTGATCAAAGAAGGTATAAAAGAACGGCTGGCCGATTCGGTTGAGACCGCACTGCATGTGGGTGGTGGTGTGGTGATGGTACAGGTAGTGGACAAAGAGAGTGAGATGTTATTCAGTGAACACCTATCATGTGCCCACTGCAATCTGAGTTTCGAAGCACTGGAACCCGCCATGTTCTCATTCAATAATCCCAGGGGTGCCTGTCCAAAGTGCCAGGGACTTGGCAATACCATGGAATTCGACCCTGAACTGATAATACCCGACCCCTCATTTTCAATTATAGAAGGAGCTGTAGAGCCCTGGGGTAAATCGCCTGATGGATACCATATCCAGACCCTGAAAGCTGTTGCTGATAAATACGGTTTTTCTATCAACACTCCCATTGAACAGTTGAGCCAAAAGCACCGTGATATTATCCTGTATGGTTCCACCGATAAGGTAAAGTTCAGGTATGTACCCAGGGAAAGGCCAGGTTTATGGGAACATTACAGCAGGTTCGAAGGTGTAGTACATAATCTTCAGCGCAGGTACCGTGAATCCACCAGTGAAGAGATGCGCGATAAGATACAGCAATATATGAGCACGGCACCGTGCCAAAAATGCGATGGGAAGAGATTGAAACCCTATAGTC
>JAMJFQ010000125.1 GCA_023544605.1 ANME-2 cluster archaeon
AGTGAGTGAACACCCATGCGATTTGATAGATTTACCATAAAAGCACAGGATGTATTTGCTGATGCACAGGACATCACGCAAAATAACAAACAGCAGCAGCTCGATGTGGAACATCTCCTGCTGGCGCTTATAAACCAGAAGGAAGGACTTACCCTCCAGATACTTCAACGGTTGGGCGCCAATGTACCCGGAATAATCTCTCGCCTGGATGACGAAATTGGCAAGCTCCCAAAAGTAGCAGGTGCAGGCCAGCTCTACATGTCCCAGCGTGTCAATACAATTATTGATGCGGCCTTTGAAGAGATGAAAATGCTTAAGGATGAATACCTGAGCACCGAACATTTACTGCTGGCCATTGCTGACGAGAAAGGAGGGGTGTCGTCACGGATATTGAAAGAGAACGGTGCATCTAAGGATGCTCTCTTCAATGCCCTCAGGGAAGTCAGGGGTTCTTCGAGGGTTACGGACCAGACTCCGGAAGATAAATACCAGGCTCTGGAAAAATATGGCCGCGACCTCACTGAACAGGCAGCCCGCGGCAAGCTTGACCCTGTAATAGGGCGGGATAATGAGATACGCAGGGTGATACAGGTACTATCGAGGCGGACAAAGAACAACCCTGTACTCATAGGCGAGCCCGGTGTCGGAAAAACCGCTATTGCAGAAGGACTGGCCCTGCGAATATTTGGCGGGGATGTGCCTGAGACCATCAAGGACAAGAAAGTCGTAGCGCTTGACATGGGTGCCCTTGTTGCAGGTACCAAGTTCAGGGGCGAGTTCGAGGAGCGCCTGAAAGCGGTAATCAAAGAGGTACAGGATTCAGAAGGCAAAGTAATTCTTTTTATCGATGAACTGCACACCCTGGTGGGGGCGGGAGCGTCCGAAGGGTCCATGGATGCATCAAATCTCCTGAAACCTGCACTGGCCAGGGGAGAACTGCGGGCCATTGGTGCTACTACCCTGAACGAGTACAGGAAGTACATCGAAAAGGATGCAGCACTTGAGCGCAGGTTCCAGCTTGTACTGGTTGATGAACCCACGGTGGATGAGACCATATCCATCCTGCGGGGGCTCATCGAGAAATATGAAGTGCATCACGGTGTCAGGATACAGGACTCGGCCCTTGTGGCAGCAGCTGTGTTGTCCCACCGCTATATCACTGACCGGTTCTTACCTGATAAGGCCATCGACCTTATCGATGAAGCTGCATCAAAGCTCAGGATAGAGATTGACAGCATGCCTGCGGAACTGGATGATGCCGAGCGCAAGATACGGCAGCTTGAGATCGAGCGCCAGGCAGTGAAGAAGGAAAAGGATGACTATTCAAAGGAACGCCTGGAGAAGATAGATAAGGAACTATCCGACCTGAAGGAGCAGAGCAGCCAGATGAAAGCCCACTGGCAGCTTGAAAAGGAAACCATCCAGACCATCAGGAAAATAAAAGGAGACATCGAGAAAACGCGGATGGATTCCGAGAAAGCAGAACATGAAGGCAATCTGGGAAGAGCCTCCGAACTCAGGTATGGCACTCTGCCGGAATTGCAGAAGCAGCTGGAAAGTGAAAATGCTAAACTGGTAGAGCTTCAGAAGGACCAGAAAATGCTCAAGGAAGAGGTGGATGAGGAGGACATAGCAGATGTGGTATCCAACTGGACCCACATCCCGGTGAGCAAGATGCTGGAAGGTGAGATGCAAAAACTGGTACACATGGAAGAGCGCATCAGGCAGCGGTTAGTAGGACAGGAAGAGGCTGTTACGGCCGTGGCAAATGCAGTACGACGGGGCAGGGCCGGTATATCAGATACGAATAGACCCACTGGTTCGTTCATGTTCCTGGGTCCCACTGGCGTAGGCAAGACAGAGCTGGGCCGGGCACTCGCCGAATTCCTGTTCGATGATGAGGGTGCTATGGTCAGGCTTGACATGAGCGAGTATATGGAAAAGCATACAGTGGCACGGCTCATCGGGGCACCGCCCGGATATATCGGGTACGAGGAGGGTGGCCAGCTCACAGAAGCTGTGAGGCGGCGGCCGTATTCGGTAATATTATTGGATGAGATCGAAAAGGCCCATCCGGATGTGTTCAACCTGATGCTCCAGATACTGGATGACGGCAGGCTCACAGATGGGCACGGGCGTACCGTGGATTTTAAGAATACGGTGATAATCATGACTTCCAATATCGGGAGCCAGTGGATAGTCGAACATGGCGATGATGAGGTCGAGATGGAAAAACTGGTGATGGAGGCTGTGCGAGCTCAATTCAGGCCCGAGTTCCTGAACCGGCTTGATGACATCATACTATTCCACCAGTTAAAGCTGCCTGAGATCATGATGATCGTGGATATCCAGGTCAGCCAATTGAGTAAACGCCTGAAAGAGAGGAAAATCAACATCGTGCTGAGCGAAAAAGCCAAGGATTATGTTGCGCGGACAGGATTTGACCCTACGTTCGGCGCACGTCCACTAAAACGTACTATCCAGCATAAGATTCTTGACCCACT
>JAMJFQ010000126.1 GCA_023544605.1 ANME-2 cluster archaeon
TCTGCCCAGTGTATCGTCTCTGCCATGCTGTCTCACTCTGGGTCTGGAGATGTATTGAGCACTATTAAATGTTTAGTATGATGAGCCCTAAATTGAATTGGGGGTGCAGTCATGCTACGGGAAAACCTGAAGTCCCAACTTGTCAGGGCAAGGAGTAGGGAAGTCAACGATATCTCACACCGCATCAGGGACGTGGGATTTAAATGTATGAAGTACGGTTGGTGCTGCTGTCCTGACCCTGAATTTGAGATTGAGATATTGGACATCCACAGACCTTCCAATGCTATCTCTGTCCTGCCCCGGGATATCAGGGCCATACAGGATGCCACCGGCTGTAATCTGTTAGATGTGGTGGAGCCCGACATCTATTCGTGTATCAGGGGCGAGAAGATGCTGTCCACAGGTTGGATATTGAAGCGCAAACACGATGGTACATGCATGTTCTTTGATGACGACAGGAACTTGTGCACTATCTACGAACACAGGCCCTTGATATGCAGGGTTTTTCCGTTCTTTCTTGACGGCAGCGGGATGCTGGAGGTCAGGCATTGTTGTGGGACGCACCAGCAGATGGAAGGGATGGATGCCCTTGAGTCCGGGCAAAGGTTGGTACGATACCTGACCAGTACGATTGAACACTACATTGCGATATGTGAAGGGCTGGGGGATGAACTTGATATGGATAAGTTGTGTCAGGCCAGGTTAGAGGATGGACTCATGCTCAGGGTGTTTGACGGGGAGACAGAATCTATAGGAGAATATTCTGATGGAGCGGGCTTCCAGATGGTTCAGGATTAATGAGTGAATGAATAATAGCCAGCAATTCCCCAGTATTGAATCCGTTATTTTATCTCGCAGATTATTATTCCAGCACTTTCGCAGTCCACATATCAGCCCAGTGCAGCAGCAACAACAGCGCCTCTTCCCTGTGCGACACGGACCTACCCTCAGGTACATACATCCCGTCATGGTAGGCTATGGCCTGTGCTTCCTCATCACTCAGCGGCATATATTGTGACACCAGATACAGGCTCCTCAGCGCCAGTCCCATCGAAACAAGCTCCTGGTTTGTGGAATATTTCCCTGTGGTCACACCGTCCCTGGCCTCAGGGATATAGTACGGTTTGCCAGGCATCCCCACTTTTCCCACATCATGGAACAGCCCGACGATGATGCAGGTCTCGTCACTGATGTCGGGTGCCAGGGTGTCCTTGATGCGAAGCAGCGTTTCTGCTACGCCTACACTGTGCTGAAGCAGGCCCCCCTCACAGTTCAGGTGGAACCTGGTACTTGCCGGACTGGTCAGCCAGGTAGTCTGGTTGTGAAGCATGTCTATGAATGTTTGCACCTGGGATTTTCTTTCTGTTACTTTACTGAGCAGTGATTCATATCGCTGGTGTATAGACCTGGAATGGTTTTTTGATGTCATGTAAATACCACTTTTATGTCAGTCGTCAAATACATTTTTTGTAAACTTCCCCTCAGTATAGTATTAGCACAACAAAGTATTTGTATCTTGCCATTGTACCATAGTATGATGGCGCCATGGTACCATGGCACAAAATAAACGAGGGAAACAATTGGCTGAGAAGGAACTTGTACCGGTTGAACTGGAAGACGGCAGTATAGTGGAATGCAAGAAAGTGAAGAAATTCGGCTACAGGATACCGAAGTACAAACCCGGCTACCTTGAAGCCCTGGAAGGGGGCGAGGATATTGAGATGCCGGTGTCGTGTGCATCTACACCTACCCGGTTCCATAACAGGGAGAATGCGATACGGTATGCCAGAAAGACGAAGGATGGGAATGTGGTGTTCGTGAGCCCCACCGAGGTCGATAAGAAGAAGACCGAGGACTGGCTGGCGGATTGAATATTATTAAATTGAAATTAGAGGAGTGTAGATAATGGTAACAATGGAACTGAATGAGAAGATGTACTATGCCTGCGGACTGTGCAGCACAGATTCAAAGGTGCAGTGGCACAAACCTGGCACAAAGACGTGGCATGATCATAAGGAACATATCGACCTGGATGAGACCAATTCTGACAGGCCGAAGTATTTCTGGTGCACTCAACACAGGCGCCCGCATGATTTTAAGCGGGAGTGCCTGAAGTATAAGGCCCGGATAACCTATAATGGTAAAGGCGGGAGCCATAATAGTCCCACCATCCAGATGTCCCATGATGATGTGCTGCAGCAGATAAGGAAGTATGTGAGTGAGCATTCTGATGCTGTGAACTGGAAGCGGGTGGTGAGGACGAATAGCCTGCCGTGGCCGTGTAATCGGAAGACAAGGCTGCTGGTTCCTGATATTATTTTCTGCAGGCCGGATGCTTCGGTGAAGTTCGGACATTCCATTACGAATGTGATCGAGTTTGAGAGCGAGACGCCTGCTCTGACAATCGTCAGTAAAGTGGAGAGGTTCAATGAATCTTCGAGGCGGATGATCGAGGACGGGGCGCAGAGTGGGAGTGTGC
>JAMJFQ010000127.1 GCA_023544605.1 ANME-2 cluster archaeon
GTCGTATCTATTTAAGATATATTCACTGTATAACTGGATTTTGGTATTGTGCCTGTATATACATATTAATTATAATTCTTTGCTATTCAAGTACCTGTCAATGGCTGCTGCAGCGGTCTTACCTGCACCCATGGCACTTATCACCGTGGCTGATCCTGTAACCACGTCGCCACCTCCATAAACGGCCTGCTTGGAACTCAAACCATCTTCATCAGCTATAATGGTGCCCCATTTCGAGGTCTCAAGACCTGTTGTGGTCATAGGTATCAACGGATTTGGGGATGTGCCTATCGCAATAATTACCACATCCACGTCTATCAAATGTTCGGAAGCTTCCAGAGGTACTGGTCTGCACCGGCCCGATTCATCGGGTTCGCACAGCTCCATGTTCAGGCATTCCAACTGAGTGACCCAATTGCTCTCATTGCCCAGGATGCGGGTGGGGTTGGACAAGAGCTTGAACTTCACGCCCTCTTCCCTTGCATTCTCGATCTCCTCATTGCGGGCAGGCATCTCATCTTCGCCGCGCCGATACACGATTGTGACTTCATTTGCTCCCAATCGTACCGCGCATCTGGCAGAGTCCATGGCTACATTGCCGCCGCCTACCACTACAACCCGTTGACCGCGTTTAACAGGAGTGTCATAATCAGGGAACTGGTACGCCTTCATCAGGTTCACCCGGGTCAGGAATTCATTTGCTGAATATACACCATTGAGATTTTCACCATCAATACCCATAAATACGGGCAAACCCGCGCCGGTACCCAAAAACACGGCATCGTACTCATCCAGCAGTTCATCCACAGTCTCCAGCTTGCCTATGACAGTATCAAGCTGGATATCTACACCGAGGCTTTCCACATATTCCACCTCGGACTGGACGATGGATTTGGGCAATCGAAACTCAGGTATGCCATACACCAGTACACCGCCCGCCTTATGCAGGGCCTCGAACAGGGTTACGCTGTGCCCCATCTTTGCCAGTTCGGCAGCAGCGGTCAGCCCCGCAGGCCCGGAACCCACCACAGCAACCTTTTTGCCTGTCGTTTCGGGCTGCTCAATGCCCCTCTTTTCCATAGTTCCCTGCTCATGGTCGGATGCATATCTCTCAAGCCTGCCTATCGCTACAGGTTCGCCTTTACGACCCAATACACAGACCTCTTCACACTGGGTCTCCTGGGGGCACACCCGGCCGCAAATGGCAGGCAATGCGTTCATGGACTTGAGTTCCCGTATAGCACCATCCATATCATCCTCAGCTATGGATTTAATAAAAGCCGGAATGTCAATACCTACCGGACACCCGGGCACACAGGAAGGCTTTTTACACTGGATACATCGACTGGCCTCTTTTTGTGCCTGCTCGTGGGAATATCCCAGTGCAACCTCGTCAAAGTTCGAACGCCTCTTCTTTGGGTCCTGCCTGGCCATATCCTGTCGTTCTAACAATTGCATCCCTTCCTTTCACATTTGTAATTTTCAAGTGCCTGTTGCTCCTCATCCCGGTACATCATCAGCCTGTTCATGAGCAGGGTGAAATCAACCTCATGGGCATTGAACTCAGGACCGTCCACGCAAGCGAACTTGGTCTCGCCACCCACCAGCACACGGCATGCACCGCACATACCGGTACCATCAACCATGATGCTGTTAAGGCTTACAATGGTCTTCACACCAAAGGGATGGGTCACACCTGCCACGGTACGCATCATTATTGCGGGACCGATGGATATCACACTTGATATGGGTTCATCCCCTTCCAGCAGGTCTTTCAATACGTCTGTGACAAAACCGTGATGTCCTTTTGTGCCATCGTCAGTTGTGATGTACAATTCATCACTGACATCCTTCATCTTATCCTCCCACAGCAGGAGTTCTGCACTGCGGGCACCGATGATGGAAACTACCTTGTTGCCAATAGCCTTATGAGCTCGGGCAATTGGGTAAATGGGTGCTACACCTACACCGCCGCCAACACACACTACCTTGTCCGCGGGTTCGATCTTGGAAGGATTGCCCAGCGGGCCTACGAAATCCTGCAAGCTGTCTCCGGCATTCAATGTGGACAATTGTTTGGTGGTTTTGCCTACTTCCATAAATATGGTGGTCACGGTTCCTTTCTCACGGTCAAAATCAGCAATGGTAAGGGGTATTCGCTCACCCGTTTCGTTGATCCTCAGGATGATGAACTGCCCGGGTTTTGCTTTTCTGGCGATTTTCGGGGCGTTTATCATCATCTGATGAATTGTCGGGACTATCTGGAATTTTTCAAGTATTTTAAATGGCATTCTGACTGACCTTCCGAATATGAAGTTGATCTAATATAGGATTGAGTGAGTCCCATAATGCAACCTATAAAGTAAAAGTTTAACGGTATTAACTTGACTTTGTTAAATTAATATTTAATCCTTCTGAATTGTCCATTTATCGTCACATCTAATCCCTATTTTGGAGAAAAATT
>JAMJFQ010000042.1 GCA_023544605.1 ANME-2 cluster archaeon
CCAATGATGTATTTCAGAAATCGTATCCTATTCCATGGTTAGGTAACAAGAAAATCCTCCCTTCGGTCGGATTAACTTGAGTACAAAAAGTTATACTTTATGTACAACAAGAAAATTCGCTTTGATTGGATATCCTGAATTGGATTCAATTATGAGACATAAACACTTGACGAAAATTGGTGTTTAAAGGAAATATGAGTTTTAGTATTAATACTTGGAATTCTATTGGCTGATTTAAATTAGATTTGGGTCAGCCTGCAAATATATATTTAGCGATAGAAATAAATAATCTGTTGCTACATAGGTCGAAAATTTGTCAGGCGGTATCCGTATTATCCTGCGGGTACCGCGCAATTAAATTATTTTCCCACACCCTTAACATCACTTCTTCCTATGTAACCCGTTTCGCCTCAGGCCAGGATGTAGAAATTGATGATACTGATGTGGAAGTAGACGATTTCGGGGTCAGTGTCACCCTTTTCGGCCGCTCACAGGTCCCATTTGATGGAGTACTGGAAGTGCAAATCCAGACCAATGGGGATGATCCCCGGGTGTTTACGAACATCCCTGAGGTATTGACACTGAATAGGGACGATACAGTAGGTATTATCAGGGATGACATGGCGCCGGGGACATATCACGTAAACATCCTTGTAAAAACACTTGACGGGGAAATATTGGACCGGTATGAGACCGTGCTGCTGATACCTGAACGTGCAGTCGCGGTAAACCAGCCAACTCAATCGCAGACGCCGGGAACGGATCGGGTCATTACACTGGTAGATGGGAAAATTGCATATTTCTCATTTGCAGGTTTGGTGTTCTCTCCTATACACAACAATTATATATCATGATTTTCAGTGATATATACATGAAAAAAATGGATGGAATTTGCATTACTGCTGACTCAACAGCCCGGGAACTGGAGCCTATTGCCTTAGCAATATATGGCATGGTCGGACTACCCACCACCATGAGAAGTAAGAACAACAATGGTGTGAGGATTGAGAACAGTAAGGTGGTCAATCATGATTATACAGGGCCGTATCTTGAAGAAGCACTGATGACTGGCAGGATAGTCTACGGGCTAGCCAGCAATGGGCCATATAAGGGCATGCCAGTTATCGTTTCACCTATCAAGAACAGCGAGGGTGAGACAGTCGCTGTTTTGGGGACCGTCAACCTGTCAGGTTACATTGACCTGAAACGATTCTGATACAATTTTCAATTTAGGTTTTCCTTCGCTAATTGCCCCAACTGTTCCATCAGACTGTCCACTATCTTCATTTCGCGCCCGTAGTTCTCCAAATCACCCACCTCAAGGTATTTCCTGGCAGTATCATAGTGTGCCAGTGTCTCATCCAGTAGTTGGTTTAGGTTTTTCTCTTCCACACCGGGCAAACCAGGCAGAGGTGAAACGGTAGTCATGTTGGCCCCCATCAACTCCAAGAGGGCCGCTTCCAGTGAATCCGCCATTACTACCTTGTTCTCATAGACCACCAGTATTTTCTTAAGTTCAGGGATGCTGGACGCAGACTCGGCTTCGATGTACAGGGGTTCGATATACAGGATGGAATCCTCAATAGGAATTACCAGCAAGTTACCCCGTATCACATTTGAACCCCCCGTGCTCCATAGGGTCAGGTCCTTTGAGATATCCTCGTCCTGGTCTATCAATGCCTCGATCTGGGCCGGACCGTAAATCAGCTTGTCCTTGGAGAACTCATACAATATCTTCTGGCCATATCCGGGCGGGTCCTGGTTCACTGCCATCCAGGATATCATATTATCCTTATTGCTGGGGGTAAATGGCATGATCATAAAAAAGTTAGTTGAGCCGTTCAGTTCCAGCAGCACATTATAGGGCTCCACCGGTATCTGTCTATTCCCATATTTTTCCTTTGCGAACTCCCATCTATCTTCCCTGTTGTAGAACACTTCAGGGACCTTCATGTGATAATCAGTGTATATCTTTGATTGTATCATGAACAGGTCAGGAGAATATCTCATATGCGATTTGATGCTGATGGGCATCTGGTCTATGGGTTTGAACACCCCAGGGAATATCTTTGAATACGTGGTAAGCAACGGGTCATCTTCTGTCACATAATATGTTATCGTACCATTATAAGCATCAACCACGGCCTTGGTGGAATCCTGGATGTAGTTCAGCTTTGTATTTCCTATCCACAGCGGTTCAGAATAGGGGTATCGGTCAGTAGTTGTGAACCCATTGATTATCCAGTAGATATGGCCGTCATCACCCAACACTGCATAAGCATCCTTATCTAGGAGCAAATAGGGTGTGATACGCTCTGCACGCTCCATTACATTCCTGTTGATGTGAAGCCTGCTGTCGCCGTCAATATCAGGGGACATGAATATTTTCAGATCACCAAGGGCCAGTGTGGTGATAAGTTTGTTCAGGCCGCCCATACCAATACCTCCGGTGCCGTCATAGGTTGTTAACACATTGGTGTTCCCGCTGGGATAATCGAACTCTTCACGGCCTGTACCGGTGATGATATATGAATCGGTCTTCTCGCCGTAATATATCCTGGGCTGCTCAATGGTAAGGGCTGGGATGGAACTGACAGGAGGGATATTCTCGATGTACATCTCGGGCATCCCCTGTTCCACCACCATGTTCACCGGCGACATCACTACACCGATACCGTGGGTGTAGAGCACGTGTTTGTTGAGCCAGGTATCAGCCTTCCCTTGCAGCTGATCATAGAATATCTCACGGGGAGATAGCCAGACCTGTGTAATGCTGCCGTTTATAGTGTACCGGTCAACGTCCACGTCATTGAACCCGTAATAAGTGCGTATTGCCTGTTTTTGTTTGTATATGGTCAATAGAGGCCGGTAATCCCAAAGGCGGGCATTGGTGATGGACGGATGCGTCAAAATATCCAATGAAAGGTTGTAAGTCAGAGGGTATTGCCTGACCTCCACTTCATCAAGTTCATAAGCAGTGTTGGTGGAGAAGATGTTATTCATTATGTAGGGTCTTTCAAGTTCCTGTTCATTAGGCAAAACCTTTAGATCCTGTATCAGTGTGGCAGTAATGCCTCCCAGCACACTTATCAACACCAGTACAGCTACCATACCGGCCAATATCTTTGGGATGGACGGCAAAGATGGGCCGCTGGTCCAGCCTGAAAGCAATATGGTAACGGCTGTGAATAAGAACACAATGGCTAAAATGACAGGTATATACTGCCTGATCACCACATCAATGTACCCTGCACCATACACTACACCCGTCTCACTATACAGGATGTTATACCGTCCCAGATATGTCCTGGTTGCGAAGGTAATAAGAAAACCTGCAAGGAGCACCCTCAGATCGGTGGGGAATTGCATCAACAGTTTCCAATTGAAGGTGGCATATAACCCGGCCAGCAGCAATAGTCCCAAAAACAGGATGGCTGAGATATAATTCAGTACAGTATTGTAAAATGGCAGCGAGAAAACGTAAAAGGCAATATCATTGTTAAATATAGGGTCAGCCTGACCAAAGGGGGTGCGGTTGTAGTACATCAGTATCTTAAGCCAGGACCCAGATACTGCCAGGGCCTGCATGCCTGAGAAGAGGATAATGAACAGGAGTATCGGTAGCCGGATAGCTTCTAAGGCCGCAGATATATTCTTTTTTGGTGTAACTTCTATGTATTCCTTATCATATCCTGCAAAGAACTCTGACTCCCATAAAGATTTTATAGGTCCACCCGTTTTCATAATGGTGCTGATGCCAAAGCGTGATACCAGGTATAATATACTGCCGCTTAGCAGGAAAGTTAGACCGAACAGCAGCAGGGCAGCCTTGTACTTTACAAGGAATACTTCTGCATAACCCAGTGAGTCGTACCATAGATAATTCAGTGCCAGTCCACCTATGGATGGCAAAAAGAAAATTGTGAGAAATATTAATACCAGAATTAATTCAAGTCTATTCTTTGCAGCCATATCAATTACCCTATTGGGAGTTACTATATCGGGACCACAGTACTTAATGATATCCAGTATCTAAATATGTCATTGGAGTACCACCATGAATCGTATCATACTTCATGTTGATATGGACAGTTTTTACGCCTCGGTCGAACAGCGTGAAAATCATTCGTATAAGGGACAACCGGTAGTGGTAGGGTCTGACCCTAAAGATGGACATGGCCGGGGCGTGGTCAGCACCTGTTCATACGAGGCCCGGAAGTTCGGGATACATTCGGGTATGCCCATATCCCGTGCATATAAACTGTGTCCAGATGCTGTATTTTTGCCCGTGAACATGGCGCTGTACAAGGAAGCATCCCGCAATATCATGGAAATATTGCGCTCATTTGCGGATCGGTTCCAGCAGGTCAGTGTGGATGAAGCATATCTTGATGTCAGTGAGGGTGCCGGCAGTTTACAAGAGGCTGTGAAAATTGCAGGAATCATCAAGGCACAGGTATTGGAGCGGGAAGGACTTACCTGTTCCATTGGTATCGCTCCCAACAGGACTGCGGCCAAGATCGCTTCTGACCTGGATAAACCCGACGGCCTGACTGTTGTCGAACCGGGCCGGGTGGCCGATTTCCTTGAGCCGCTTGAGGTGCGCAGACTTCCGGGTATCGGCAGTAAGAACGAGGAGATATTGTTGGGGATGAATATCAGGACCATAGGACAATTGGCCCGATGTGAACTTGACTTGCTTTTAAGTATTTTTGGGAAATGGGGTGCCAGGATGCACCAGCTGGCGCATGGTATTGATGACAGTAAGGTGGCCGAGATGACTGAGTCGAAGTCAGTAAGCAAAGAGCATACTTTTCAGGTGGATACTTCAGATGCAGTGGAATTGTATGCTTCACTGGGCAGCATTGCTGTGCAGGTGCACAAGGAATTGATGCGGCAAGGTTTTTCTTTCAGGACGGTAAGTGTGAAGGTGAGGCAGTCGGATTTCACTACCTTTTCCCGGGCGCAGACACTGGATATTTATACGCGGGACCTGGATGTTATAAAAAAGCAAGCAAAAGGATTGGTCCATGAGTTCTTTGACGGCAGGAAGATTCGACTGCTTGGAATACGGCTCTCAAACCTGAGTAAAAGTACAATGATACAGTCTACAATCGACATGTTCTTATAAGATTTTATCCCCTACTATCCAGGACCTTAATGAATGTTAGATAAAACCAGGGACATCATCTTGTAGGTTATTAGGCTTGATAAATACCGGTACTGAATTGCAGATGTAGCATTTTGCCTTTATGTAGTTTGCAGTTATGTTATATTTATAACCACATATTTTACAGGTGAACATCATTCTTATCACATCAGATATATATATTATTTTCAACACTTATAATATTATTTATACATTATACTTATACTCATGATGATGTGACAACATATTATTTTCACTCTGGATTTACCAATTATATTTAAAGAGGAACAGGAATCCTAATATGATGACCCATGCTTATATGAAATTTTTCCCCAAACCATCATGTTATCCCAACCAGCAGGAGGCAATGGATTCCATTCACCGTGCCCTGCTGGCCGGGAAGGTGGTATTGTTCGAAGGAGCATGCGGGACAGGTAAGACCTTAAGTGCACTCTCTCCCTCCCTGGATGTGGCACAGCAACTGGATAAAGTGGTTATTATTGCAACGAATGTGCACCAACAGATGCAACAGTTCGTTGAGGAATCCAGGGAGATAAAGCAGCGTCATGACATTGATGTGGTGGTGCTCAAGGGTAAGAAGCACATGTGCCCCAGGAGTGAGGATTATGAGACCTGCACCATTCTGAGGGAGAATACCTTTCAACTCATTGAGAGGGAGAAGGAGCATACACAACAAAGGGCAAAGCTGAGGCATCTACAGCAAGAATTAAAGCAGCACCAAGATGATGGAACTGTCGAATCGATGAGGTTATTGGCAGCAGAGCAGGAAAAACTGGCAAAACAGATAAAGGACCTTCAGGAGCGCCATTGCACCCAATTTTACAGGGTACTAGTGGATGATGAGGGTATACAAAACCCCTCAGGCAGAGATGGATTTTCAATGTATTCAACAGACGATTTTTCATCCTGGTACAAAGGGGACGTCCGCACGCCTGAGGAGGTGAATGAATGGGCGCATGATAGGGGGATGTGCGGGTATGAACTGGTAAAGAGCCAGATACCCAGTGCCCGGTTGTTGATATGTAACTTTCATCATATCTTGAACCCAGCCATCCTGGAAAACCTGCTTGGCTGGATGGGTAGGGGAATAGATGAGGTCATTATACTATTTGATGAAGCCCACAATCTGGAATCCGCTGCCAGGAGCCATGCTTCACTTACCCTGCCCGAATACAGCCTGCAGCATGCCAACGAAGAACTTACTGCTAACGAGAGCGTAGCAAAGGGCGATTCATACCGGGTCAGGGATATGGAAATACTGTTTAAACTGCTGTTGGAACACCTCAAAGAGGCTTATGGGTCAAGACTTGCGTTCGGAGAGAGGGAACGTCTGCCTGGTACATGGAAGGATATCAGTATCTGTGACCCTAAAAACAGAACTGACCATTTTTTACGGCTTTTATTGGACCAAATAGAAGATACCGGAATCAAGGACCTGGGTGAACTGCTTGGCGAGGCAGCCGAACTTGGCAGGTATTTTGATGAGTTCTATAAAGAACAGTATAGGGCCGGACATGCAAAAAGACGTAAGCGTTCACAGTTACTCCGCAGTGCAGAGTTTATCCGGTTCTACCTGGACCATTCATCAGACCCGCTCTATTATCCCATGCTTAATATCCGCCGGAGGGATAGCGAACTGGAAGGAAGGATAGAACTTGTGGCCTGCATACCACGCAGCGTTACTGCTCCTCTATTTCAGTCTGTGTACTCGACCATATTGATGTCGGCAACCCTCAAGCCGTTCCCCATGACAGTGGCAACCCTGGACATCAGGCGCGCGGTGGAAGAGATTGCATATGGTATCACTTTTCCCGAGGATAACAGGCTGACTATTGCCATCAACATCCCTCCTCTCTTTGCAAGGAGCAGGGATGACCCCACCACTATCGAACAGGTCATACACATACTGGATGAGATCATCCAACACAGTGGAGGCAACGTGCTCCTTTTTTTCCAGAGTTATCAGGAGGCAAGGATGTATCGGGACCGTATCAAGACCGAAGTGCCCGTGTACCTGGATGAGGTGGGTACATCTTCAGGTGAGATCAGGGATACATTCTTCACAACAGGTGAGTCCGGTCATAAGGCAGTGATGTTCTCATACCTGTGGGGTACACTGACCGAAGGATTGGACTACAGGGACGACCGAGGCAGGACCGTGGTCATTGTAGGTATAGGATATCCGGCATTGAACGACAGGATGCGTGCCATTGAATCAGCCTATGAACACGAATATCCCGGACTTGGATGGGATTATGCTATAGAAGTGCCCACTATCCGCAAGGTCAGGCAGGCAATGGGCAGGGTCATCCGTTCACCTTCGGACTATGGCGCACGCATATTGCTGGACGGGCGATATACTTCTGCGTCTCCCAGGCGCTGGAAAAAGTATTCAGTCTATAATAACTTCCCGGCAGACGAGCGTGATGAGATCATAGATGTGGAACCCGGGAAGGTGAAATTCTCGCTGATGAATTTCTTTAATGATATGAAATCTGAACGATCATGATGAAAAAAAACCCATACACAAAACCCTTATTACTCAAAAAGGCATATGTGTACGAAATTTGATGATACCTTTACAGTCAGGTAGTCACATAGAGGAATATGTTTAATGATCGTTTCAATGGACCTTGAGTTGAAGGATGTGCCAGGACAACTTGTCCGTGCTTTGATACCGGTATCAGAATCTGGTGCCAATATAATGAGTGTCATCCATCACCACGACCAGCGGACCCCCAGCGGTGCCATTCCGGTACAGGTCGTATTCCAGTTGACAAGTGGACAGTTAGATGAGATCATTGACAATCTGGAAGACAATGAGATGCGTGTTGTCAGTGTGGATAAAAAATACCGGCTTGAGTCAGTGACCTTGATACTTATTGGACATATCGTCCACAGTGACATGGGTGATACCATAGACCAGATCGATAGTACCGGGTTTGCTGAGGTGGTGAACGTTTCAATTTCCATGCCCGGTATAGATAAACCCTCCTCTGCCTCTATTGTTATCAGCGCTTCAGGTAAGTCAGAACTCATCAAAGCCGTGGGTATATTGAAACGTGTTGCAGGGCAAAAGGACCTGTTGGTCATAGAACCCATTCAAACGGATTCCCTCAGGTGAAACAATGAGAACGGTAAGACTTTCTATTATGGGTTTCGGGGCTGTTGGGCAAGGTGTGGCCCGGGCAATTTTACAGAAAAAGGATTATTTGTCCACTATGGACATCGAACCGATAGTTGTGGGTATTTCTGATAGGGGCGGCGCATGTGTCGAGGCAGGTGGTGTGGATCTTGAAGCTGCAATTGAGCGAAAACAAAAGACCGGTTCGGTTGCCGCGTCAGACCTTACGGCTCTTGATGTGATAAAAGATATTGATCATGATATTATGGTAGACGCCACTCCAACCAATATCGAGGACGGAGAACCCGGGTATACGTATATGCTGGAAGCATTCAGGCACGGTAGGCATGTAGTGACCTCCAATAAAGGTCCTCTTGCCCTCAAATATAGCATGCTTTGTGACGAGGCAGATAAGAACGGCGTCAAGTTCAGGTTTGAAGCTACAGTGGGTGGAGCAATGCCCATACTGAACCTTGCCCAGGACGCGCTGGCAGGGAACAGTGTCATGAGCATAGAAGGCATTTTGAACGGTACCTGTAACTATATACTCAGTCGCATGACCGAGGAAGGACTATCGTATAAGCACGTACTTGGAGAGGCCCAGGAACTGGGCATTGCAGAGACCGACCCATCCTATGATGTTGAAGGTATTGATACTGCATGTAAACTGGTCATACTTGCGAATTCAATTTTTGGTATGGATGTGACCTACGACGACGTTGACATCACTGGTATAACCAAGATCACACCAGAATCCCTTTCGCTGGCAGGTGCTGAGGGGATGGTAATAAAACTCATTGGTGAAGTGCGTGATGGAAATGATGGCATAATAAGGGTTGCGCCAAAACTGGTCCCAAAAAACCACCCACTGGCAGTGGGGGG
This sequence comes from ANME-2 cluster archaeon, assembly GCA_023544605.1. Classification (GTDB taxonomy): domain Archaea; phylum Halobacteriota; class Methanosarcinia; order Methanosarcinales; family Methanocomedenaceae; genus Methanocomedens_B. The sequence continues at coordinate 9,177 of JAMJFQ010000042.1, forward strand.
TACATTGAACGTCGCCCTACTCAGGACAGATATGGCAGGTCCTATCTGTGTAAAAGGGAAGGGTGCAGGGTCCATTGAGACTGCCAGTGCTATATTGAGCGATATCATTGCCATATGCAAGAACAGGTGCTAAGACCTGTGGTTCCAATGTTTTGTGATACAGAGGTGGCTCACATGTCAGGTTATTTGAAACGGGTAAGGATCATTGCGGATTTCCAGTTCGGTCGCGGTGCAGGTAAGGCTATTTTCCCAGATGGGTCTGAGTTCTTGATGTCCAGAACAAAAAGGGTTCGACAAATTACTTTTAACAGTGAGCGTATCGCCACGGTCCGCGCCAGGGATGGGCTGTTGACATTGAGTATGGACGGGGCTGCTCGCCTTCATAGCTTCCTGAAGGCACCATCATCAAGAGTAGTGGTTATGTCCGATGCAGTACCGTTTGTGCGGGAAGGGAAAACCGCTTTTGCCAGGCATGTTATTGAGGCGGACCCTTTAATCAGGGCAAGTGATGAAGTGCTGGTTGTGGATGAGGATGATACCCTTCATGCAACGGGACAGGCAGCACTCAGTGCAGGAGAGATGCTGGAATTTGAGAGAGGCGCTGCGGTAGTGGTACGAAGCGGTGCAGGTAAGGCAGATAAAACAGGGGCAGTAGAATAGTGTGTGGTGGATTTTAACCTATACATTGACGACAAATTCACAAACGTCGTCTCCATTACACATCTTTTCGGGGTGAATGAAGGTGGCTTTATGATTGATGGCCTGTATGGTACCTCTAAAATAGTTTTTGCACACCACATTGCTTGGCACCACACCCACCAGTACGTCATTGAACGGACATGCATGCATCCTGAGGGAAGCAGTGTTTCTATTTTTCGATAATATCTCGGCGTTTATACCATTTAGTAAACATATCATTTCCATGGGTTCGAGGCAGGATCTGGCATCATCAGCTTTGATGTCAAGGGTGTCCTTCAACTGGTTGCAGTCCTCCTTTCCGACCTCGTAACAGGTATCCTCAAGCACGGGAAGTGTTTGGGACTGGAACCTGTCCATCAACCTGGTCATAGCCTTTAATAATATCCTATTATTCAGGAGACTTCCTTTCCAATTTGACTTGGATGGAATGCTTATAAGTTTCCATGATCTTGCGAATTTATCTCGCTGGTCAGTAGTTCTAAAGGACATTGTGTGATCCTCGTTATTTTATGACTTCAATGCTGAATAGAGCATTATCAAGATCCCGGGGATCTCGATAATCAGAGCGATGGTGCGGGCTATATCCTTTGTCATATCAGGCAGCAGGACACTGGCAAGCACATCAAAATTGCTGCCGAATATAAGGATAAATAATCCGATGCTCAAAATTAACAGGTTTTTTTGTTTTGTTTTTTCGTACGCTTCATATATGAACAATACGAATGCTCCGCCCAACAGATATACAATAACTGTGAGGATAAGGACAGTTTCAATGCCAAATATCATACGATTTTTCCCTCCTTTATCAGGATATTACAGGCTTCTTCTTTATGCCGTTTTGTGGTTATGAGCGTGCTGGACTCCAGCACACCATCTATTCCATTTATGACATGTAATACGTTATTTTTAAGAGAGTTTATGTCAAAGGTCCGAACCTTCAGGAACAGGTCGTAGGGTTCAAGCAGTTCATGTATCTCAAGGATGTCCTCGATAGTTTCCAGTTTATTAATGATGTTGATCCTGCGATTTGAATCGATATTTATTCCAATAAATGTGGTGAGATGCAGATCTATCTTGGAGGGATCTGTTATGATGGTAAATTTTTCGATCACCCCTTCGGATTCAAGATTTTTTATACGTTTGTGGATGGTGGATGTAGCTACATTCAATTCTTTTGCGAGATCTGTGCTATGCATGCGGCCATCCACGGAAAGAAATTTTAGAATAGAAATATCCAGCTTGTCCATATCCAACATGAACATTGTGAAGTGATATAATATAAAAATTTCGCTATATAACTCCAAACACGAAATGTTTGTCACGATTTTTCAATTTAAAGACTATTATTTTCGGGGCATTAATGTATTGAACTGGGCTCTATATTTGATATTTTTCATAAGAAGAATAATTTATTATCAATTATGTATTGATCCACCTGAATGAACCTCATACTTTTCTTCTCTGTGAAATAATGCGAAGTATTTTTACTGTTCGTGAAGTAAGTACCATCTTGCTGTCTAACCAGAAATAAAGATAATAAACATGAATGTTATTTAGATTGCAGGTTGATTCAAATGGAACTTGAAAAATTACGACATGGTACTGAACTGTTAAAGCGCGGCTTTGCTAAAATGCAAAAGGGCGGGGTGATCATGGACGTCACTACACCCGAGGAGGCTCATATCGCAGAAGATGCGGGGGCTGTTGCCGTGATGGCGCTGCATATGGTCCCGTCCGACATCAGGAAGACCGGCGGCGTGGCCCGGATGGCTGACCCACAAATAGTTGCCGAGATCATTGATTCTGTTACCATCCCGGTGATGGCCAAGGCACGTATCGGCCATTTTGTGGAAGCTGAGATATTAGAGTCGCTTGGTGCAGATATGATAGATGAGTCCGAGGTGCTGACCCCGGCGGATGTTAAATACCATATTGATAAACGCAACTTTACCATTCCTTTCGTGTGCGGTGCCAGGGACCTGGGCGAGGCGCTGCGCAGGATACATGAAGGTGCGGCCATGATACGTACTAAGGGTGAAGCAGGTACCGGGGACGTGGCTGAGGCCGTGCGGCACATGCGCCAGATAAATGAGCAGATAGGGAGGTTGAAGGGTCTTGATCTGCAGGATATGGAACGAGTGGCCCGGGAGATAGAGGCGCCCATAGAACTTGTGCTGGAGACTGCCGGGATGCAGCGCCTGCCTGTAGTGAACTTTGCTGCGGGGGGTATTGCCACACCGGCAGATGCAGCCCTGATGATGAAGCTGGGTTGTGACGGGATTTTCGTGGGCAGCGGTATCTTCAAGGCCGGGAAGCCAACTATCATGGCATCGGCAATAGTGGAGGCCGTGAATAATTTTGATAGACCTGAGGTGCTGGCCGAGATCTCAAAGGGCCTGGGCGAGCAGATGAAAGGTATCAGTTTTAGCAGCATTCCTAAAGAGGAGATACTGCAGACCCGCGGGTGGTAGGGAGCTTTCGCGGGATTTTTTTCTTTTTTTTAGAGGATGAACAATATCAGTGCCGGATTTGAAAATGGATATTTTAGCAATCACGAACCATATGCTGGAAGCATGAGGCATCGGGGTGATGCTCGGAATTTACCGTCGATGAAAAAGTAAGATTATTTTACAACATCCCTAAGATCTGTAAAAGCAGGGCCAATAAAAAGGCTATAATGATACCAATAATTGCACCGATTATAGGTAAGAATATTCCGGCCGCATAGTTCCATCTTGTATCTTTTTGTGCCGACGCCTCAAGTTCATCTGACAGGGCCAATTTTGGCATGAACATATGAAAACCGTGGATCATGATGATAAACGGCACGATAAATATTCCAAACAATATCATCGGGTTTATCCCGGCTGAGCACATCTCCACAAATCCCAATGAAAGACCGCCGGTAAATATTGCCTCTCTATGGCTGAACCGGTAGGTTCGAAGTACCCGGAACCAGAACAAATAAGCCATGACATAAATAGGCGTGGTGAATAATATCTCTTGAAAGAGGGTCACGTCAGCATCCAGAGGATTAAAAGGGAAGTTTATCAGTTCATCGATATCGGCAAAGAACCATCCAATGAGAATAAATCTTACCATTAAAGAAAAAGGTATTTAGGAGCTATCAAACGAAACTTCTCCTTAGCTTCTTCCCTCTCATAAGGAGTTCAAAGTGATCCTTTCGTTATTGATCGTAGTATATGTGACAATGAGTTTAGTCATACGGCTTGAAATACTACCGGGCCTGCTTTTGCAATTGACCATATGGTTGATGTATGCAGCCCTGTTTTGGCTTCTGTACCGGCATATAAAAAAGTCAGGGGAATCACCATCACCAGAGACCATAAAACTTCACCGGCCGGTAAAATTAACAAAACTGGTCATCCTCTCGTTGATATTTACGTTTGCGTCTACATTTTTCACTGCAGCGGGTGTCGGTATGGTAATAATGGCCTTGATGTGGTTCGGCGGAGGCGCGCTGGGAATATTTCTCCTTGTGCGTTCCATCAGGGATCTATTTACGTAAAGAGACCATAACTTCACCTTTGCCACAAGCCTTTTTCCTCAAGTTCCTTGATCACATCCCTCTTTTTCTCAAACTCACTCGTCCTGAGATCTTTACGCTTGATCTTGCCGCTTATGGTCTTTGGCAATTCTTCGACAAATTCAATCTCCCTGGGATACTTATAGGGAGCAGTAATCTGTTTGACATACTGCTGGATATCCCTGATGAGTTCCCCGGAAGGTTCAAAACCCTCCCTCAGGACAACAAAAACCTTTACAATCTCACCCCTTACAGCATCAGGGCTCGGAATCATCGCACTTTCAAGTACTGACTCATGGGAATCAACCACACTCTCAACCTCGAACGGACCTATCCTGTACCCAGAACTTATGCACACATCGTCCATCCTTGAGTCAAACCATATATATCCAGCCTCATCCATCGATGCAATGTCTCCGGTTAAATACCAGTTCCCGACAAAGCATTCAGTCGTTTTTTCTGGTTTGTTATGATATCCTTTGAACAGCATGGGATGGTCCCTGGCAACAGCGATGATCCCTCGCTCGCCTGAGGGTACCTGCTCACCAGTGTCAGGGTCCACGATCGCACCCTTAACCCCGGGCGTGAACCGTCCCATGGACCCTGGGTTGAGATCCATTCCAGGCAAATTGCAGGCAATAACACATGTTTCTGTCTGCCCGTAACCTTCTCTCACAGGTATGCCGAATTTCTCAAAAAAGAACCTTATGATACCGGGTGTACAGGGCTCCCCTGCCGTTAGAATGACCTTCAGATCTGACAGGTCGTATCGTTGGTCAGCATCTTTGATTGCCGCCATGGCCCTGAGTTCCGTGGGAGTCATACAGGCCCGTTTTATCTTCCACGTATCAAGGAGTTCGAACCATTTTTCGGGATCAAACCTGCCTGAGTAATGGAAGTTGGCAGCGCCGCCATTTATTATAGCTCCATAGGGCGCCCAGTACCATTTTGCCCATCCTGGTTCAGTGGTTGCCCAGCACAGTTCATCAGACTGCGTATCCCACCAGTAATACCTGTTCAGCCTGTCGAAACAATACATCAATGAGTGTGTATGCAGCACCCCTTTCGGTGCGCCCGTGGTGCCTGAAGTGTAGTTGATAGCTAAAGCATCGTTTGCCCCGATCTTTTCAAGTTCCAGGTCTCTTGACGCCCGGATCATTTCCTGTTGGAAGTCTCTCCACCCTTTCCTCCTTCCTTCATCCCTTCCATCTCTCTCCTCTTCTCTCTGACCTGAAAAGAACAGGTTATCGATCGGGAGCATATCTTTAATCGCATCCACTTCATCAGCAACAGTGGGGTCACTGGTTACCAGGGCTTTAACGTCAGCATCCTTGCACCTGTATTCAATATCTCCCCTCCTGAGCATGATTGTACCAGGGACAACAACACCGCCTATGGCCCAGATTCCAATGCTTACAGTATAGACATCTGTCCCCCTGGGGAGTATTACTAAAACCCTGTCCCCTTTTTGAATGCCCGAACGCTTCAGCACATTGCCAAATTGCATAGCATTATCCCATACCTCCCGATATGCAGCCTTCTCAACCCTGCCATCAGGATGCTCGGTAATAACCATCAGCTTAGTCCTGTTTTGCGCCCACCTTCCGATAACGTCAACAAAATTGTAGTCCGCGGGTACATCCCATGTGAAACGCTTTATCTCTTCTTCGTAATCGAAGCTGGAAGTCTCTTTCCCCATTCAAATATCTCCCATAAAGGGTAGGCTACTTTAATGCCTGCATTGAGTAGAGCGAAGTACAGATATACTCCCGATGTAGGCAACATTTCAACCCCCTTACTATTATCAAAGCCGCCATGTTAAT
>JAMJFQ010000043.1 GCA_023544605.1 ANME-2 cluster archaeon
GCACTCTTGTACTGTATTATCGAAATGACCTGGTCCTTTCATTCGCTGGCCATCCGTTCCAGCATGCTGCACATTTGCGCTTTGATATCGGATGTCACCTTCACCATGATACCGCCCTCATCTGGCAGGCCGTATATCACCACCGATGATGGTGGGGCTAGCACGATTGCGGGTAATGCGGCAAGGTCTTCCTCGCCGTCCACCATGATCTGTACCGGTTCATCAGCCTCCAGGGCCTGGGTCAGAGCAGATACCAGCTCAGAGGTCACACAACCTGCAGGGTTGTTCACATGCATTATCCGGAAATCCGAATGTCTGATACCCCTGACAATCTCACAATCTGCCGGGACTCGGTGTGTTTTCTCATCAACGACCGAGATATCAGGCACGGTATTGCACTGGAGCAGATTGAATGTCGAGATGTCGCCCACAGCAATAAGTTTGGCAGGATTGCCCATTTCAGCGAGCATCTGTTTGGTGGTCTGCATCTCATCCCCGCAATACAGCACACCGAACCGTTTTCGCATTTCCTGACGCATGGAGTCCGGCAGGCAGAATGTTTTTCCCAGGATGGTCTCCAACATAAATCCACTACCGGACCTTTAGTGCATATTCTCCGCGCAGGTTCACATTGAGTTTCTTTGCAATATTAGAACGTGATGGGTCAACGATAACAGCATAACCGCTCCAGTCTGAACTCAGGGCACTTGACCCGCAAACGGCACATGTGGTGCCCGATGTTATCCGGTGACATTCAGTACATGCTTGTGACATCTTTATCACTCCGATTCAGGCCTCTGCCTTTTCATTCTTCTTCACGTCTTCCTCGATCCATTCTAACCTGCCCAATGAGGGCTGGCGCATGGTCAGACCTATCTTACTGTCCCTGGGGTCCTGCTCATTTATGCTCACTGCAACGATCCTGGCGCGGACACGGTCCCCTTCTGAGAGTGACCGGTTGCTCTCCTTTGTCACAAGACGGGCGTTCTTGGAATCGAAGGAAATGTACTCGTCTGTTATCTGGCTTACATGGATCAGTCCATCCAATGGTCCTATACCAATGAATGCGCCAAATTCAACGATCTCCACAACACTACCTTCAATGATCTCCTGTAGTTCGGGCTTGAACACCAGCGCATTGAAAATGGATTCATAATATACCGCGCCATCTCCGGCAATGATATGGCCCTCACCCACTTCCACTACGTTGATGATAGCCACCATTGCGCCTATCTTCTTGTCTATCTGCCCTTCCAGTTTGTTTATCAGTGCAATCTTGACTGCATCATTAACATCATCTCCCAGTAGTTCAGGAGCGATACGTACTGTGTCAGCCAGTTTCATTTTCTTGTACATTCAATAATCCTCTATCTCTATAGTTAATGGAATTTGATAATTAAATAAACATGCCATACATCTTACATTATTTCAAGATGATCCTTTGTGCGCAGGTACACTACTGTGATGTCCTTACTACATAATCTTTTCTTAAGCTCTATGTCATTGGTCAAAACGGCGGCCCCTTCTGCAATAGCCAGTTCCTCGATGGCATCATCAGCAGGTCCTTCGACCAGCACTTGTGTACACCGCTCAGTCAGGGTCAGTCCTGCATTTGCCGCCAATTTGTCCTTGCCCCTGGCCAGTTTTTTAAGGGCGTTCAATTCCCTGACCACGGCTGAAGGCGCTATAAACTCGTCAAAACCATTTCGGTTAAGTTCCTTAAAGATATCCACCCCGAACTGGACAGGAATCATAAAGGCATTTGTGTCGATAATTACTTTCTTCTTAGCCATTTTTAGTCATTTTATGATGCCTGACCCTATTAATCTCCACCTGGCTCCGACCCTTCTACTAATAGCCACAGGGTCTCCCTCATCGGCACAGACCGGTCTTTTCAGTTTCACTTCAACTTCCTGCTTACGCGCACTCGTTACTACACCTACTGTAGTAGCGGTCCCTATGTTGAGCATGAGCGGTTCATTTGAATGGATGGGGTCGATTACCAGTTCGTCTGCCGAACCTACCACTCTCTCCAGCAACCTGACATCCATGACAAATCTGTCCCTTGTAGGGGGAAGTTTCCCTGGCTCGCCTGCAACCTGACCTACAAGGTTATCGCTCTTGGTGATGGAGGGGTCAAGTTTGGTACCAACCCCTATCAAACCACCAGGTGTGGCTTTTTCCAGGGTGGCATTTCCTGCCATAATGTTAGTAATTTCGGTTTCTATAGGTTCCCAACTTATCGCGCCGCCAGATTCGATCTTGCGACCGGGTCTGATCTCTATCTTATCACCCGGACTAAGAGACCCCTGGCTTACGGTCCCGCCTATCACACCGCCCTTTATCTTACCCGGTTTGGTACCGGGTTTATTGATATCGAATGAACGGGCTATGAGCATCCGGACTGATTCATCCATGTTCTGTTCTGGTGTGGGGATATGTTCTTCTATGGCCTGGATCAAGACATCAATATTGACATTCTGTTGGGCAGACAGGGGAATAATGGGAGCACCCTGGGCTACTGTCCCCTTGATAAACTCCATTATTTGATTATAGTTCTCAATGACTTTTTCCCTGCTCACCAGATCTATCTTGTTCTGGACAATGACGATGTTCTTGATGCCTATGATGTCCAGTGCCATCAGATGTTCTTTGGTCTGGGGTTGGGGGCAGGTCTCATTGGCAGCAATAACAAGTACAGCTCCGTTCATGATGGCTGCACCCGAGAGCATAGTGGCCATGAGGGTCTCGTGGCCGGGTGAATCTACAAAGGATATAGTCCTGACCACATCTGTGACAGTGTTGCAGTGTTCACAGGTCTCGGCCACAGTATAGGCATTTGGTTCTTCGCAATTGGGACATTTTCTAAAAGTAGAATCAGCATAACCAAGCCTGATGGAGATGCCACGTTTGATCTCCTCGCTGTGCTTGTCGGTCCATATGCCTGATATGGCGCTGACCAGTGTGGTCTTTCCGTGGTCTACATGGCCCACGATGCCGATATTAACAGTAGGTTTACTCAACTATGTGTTTCCTCCAGTGATAAAATGGAAAATAATGATGTCCTATTGTTGTATTCTTTATATTTAATATCATTGATGAGGTTACACATACTGGCTACCGGGGGAGTAGACCACCTGGCCTGATAGTATCTTTTTACTGACCCACTTTTTGAGGTATCTCTTGAAGATGAACCTTGTGCCGGGTATAAGCAGCATGAACCCGGTTAGATCTGTGAGTATGCCGGGTGTGAGGAGCAATATGGCGCCGATTAATACCAGCACCCCATCGAACAGGGCATCTCCAGGCATGTGACCATAGGACATCTCACTCTGGATGCGGCGCAGTACACCCAGACCCTGGTGCTTTGCCAGTGCGGCTCCGGCTATTCCGGTGATGACAACAATTCCAAGGGTGGGCAGGACTCCAAGGCGGCTGCCCATCTCGATGAGAATGTAGAGTTCTATAAAAGGAACTGTTACAAAGAGTATCAACAATTGCCAAAACATAGTATGAGCATTGAATCTAATCAGAGTTAACTGTAATCACACAATGGAGTAAAACCAATGCCAATAATCACAATAGACGGACCCCATATGACAAAAGAACAGAAGAAAGACATAGTAGAATCCTTCACCCGTGAAGCCGTAAGGGTCACAGGCATCCCAACCCAGGCCTTCGTCGTACTCATCAACGAGAACGACCCCGACAACGTAGGCGTAGCTGGAGAACTGCTGTCCGAGAAGATGGCAAGAGCACGGTGATGAACACAATTCGAAACCTTCTTATTACAGCAGGCAATAGAACGCAGTAAGAACAGTATCGAGGTTATCCAAATGGCAAAGCAAGATAAGAAATTGGTGCTGATGGATGAAAGTTGCATAGGCTGCGGCATCTGTACTACCGTATGCCCCACCAATCTAAAGAAACAAAAGGACATAAACTTTGATGTGGACACAGAGCCCAGGGCCATTGCCGTATCAAACGGGAACGCTTTTATCGATTATGACATATGTGTGGCTTGCGGCATCTGTACAAAGAACTGTCCGGTCAGTGCATTGATTATTGAAGTTCTTACATAATAGCATCTACTTAATATTAACAGGGTATCCATGCCCTGTATCTATTTGTATATTTTATATTGAACCATAGTTTTAGCCAGATTTCAGCGAACTCCAATCACCATTTTTTTAATCAATGCTGACATAGTGTTCTCCCAGTGGTAGGTCACATGCGTATACTCCATACTTCAGACTGGCATATAGGCCAGAAGATATACGAGCAGAACAGGCTGGACGAGCATAAACAGTTCCTGAACTGGCTGCTGGACATCATTATTGAGAGGGAAGTAGATATCCTGCTGGTCTGCGGGGACGTGTTCGACTCACCGGTACCACCAGCCGGAGCTGCTGACCTGTATTACCGGTTCCTGTTCGACCTGTACGAAAAGACCCGCGCTCATGCAGTGATAATAGCTGGCAACCACGACTCTGCGGTGAGGCTAGCCGCACCACGTGAGTTCCTGCGCATGGGCCGAATACACGTAGTGGGCGGTATCAATGAGTCGGTCCGGGAATGTGTGGTGCACCTGGACGTGGACGGCACATCCGTTGCCTTTGCCGCCGTACCCTACCTGAACGGGGGCGACATCCTGCCTCATGTACCACTGGAAGGTGAAGTGGAACAGTCCATGCGCTACCGTGAAGCTGTGAAAAGATTATATGAAGAATGCCTGTCCGCCATGGACGCAGATATCAGGGTGCTGATGGGACACTACTTCATCAAGGGAGGTACTATTGGTGACTCTGAACGACTGGTGCAAATAGGCGGTATCCACCCTGTCAGGACTACAGACCTGCCCGATGCGGATTACATCGCACTGGGCCACCTGCATCGTCCCCAGCACATCCAGGGGAACGGCTGTCCGGTAGTGTATTCGGGCTCACCCTTACCGCTGAGTTTTAAGGAAGCCGAATATGACAAGAAGATATTTTTAATAGATTTTGAAGATGAATGTAAAATTGAGGACGTCACTGTGCCTGTGTTCAGGGAACTGGTGCGCCTTGAGGGAAGCCTGGACGACCTGATGGCAAGGGCAAATTTCGAAGACTGGAAGGATAAATATATCGAGGTGAAGGTGCACCTCGACGGCCACGCTGTCGGGACAGGGGATATCCTTCGCCAGGCATTTAACCAAAGGAGTGGAAAGGTGTTGGTTGTGGGAACCGTGCTGCCTGAAATTAAAGGGGAACCTATATCATCAAAGGACATTAAAACAAAAACTGCTGACGAAATTTTCCGCGACTTTTATAATTACACAGTAGGCGAGAACACGTCACCTGAAGAACTGGACGAACTGCTAACCACCTTCAACGAACTAATGGAGTTCACTCTCAAAGAGGGGACCAAGGAGGATGAGACGTGAAACTCCTCTCACTGCGTCTCAAGAACATCAACAGTTTCAGGACCGATATACACCTGGACTTCACGCAAGAACCACTATCCTCTACATCCCTGTTCGCCATCACCGGTCCCACCGGCTCAGGCAAGACCACGCTGCTTGACGCCATATCAGTGGCTCTGTACAACAGGACACCGCGTCTGAATGGGAGCGGTATGAGCAACCCTGTTAATCTACTAAGCCAGGGAGCAGATGAAGGAGCGGCAGAGGTTGTGTTCAAGGTTGATGGTATGGAATACCTGGCTAAGTGGCGTGCTAAGCGCAATAAAAAAGGCGATATCAAAACCGAAGTAGAACTACTCAATGCAGTTACCGGGGAGCTTATCACCAATCGCAGGAGGGGAAAAGGCAGTCATGACCTATCTGATATGTCTGTTGAGGAGGCCGTCACCGATATACTGGGCATGGATTTTAGTGCTTTCAAGCGTTCCATCCTGCTGGCCCAGGGCGATTTTGCAGCATTCCTCAAAGCCAGTGCCGATGAGAGGAGGCAGATCCTTGAAGCCACTACCGGTATGGGGCTGTTCGATTTGTTGAAGAAGAACCTGAAACTACAACTCGATAATGCCAGGAATGAATATGAACTGGACGGGGCCGGTATGGAGAAGATCCCTGAGGTGAGTCCCGAAGACATCCAGGTTGCCAAGGGAGAACTGTCCGGACTTGAGAGAGAACTGCAACAGCTCAACGAATCAAGAACTACTGTTCAAAAGGAAAAGGCCAAAGAGCAGCGGCGGGACGATTCCCATAATAAACTAAAAGGGAACAGGCAGCGCCAGCAAGACCTCCTGTCCATGAAGCATGAGATGGATATCCTCCAGCAGGAGATGCAGCGGGCACAGCGGGCTGCAGATATCCGTTCAGAGATGGGGGCATACCAGACAGAAAAAAAGCGACTTGAAGACCTGGATATCGCACTTGAAAAAGGAAGAATTGAACAGAATAAAGCACAGCAAGAGTGTAGTGAAGCGAAATCAAAATATGATACTGCATCCCTTGAATTTGAAACGTCCAGGGAGGAGGCCGGGCAGAAGAGAGTAGCCTATAACGAGGCCGCAATACTTGAAACAAGGGCCCGTGAGCAACTTGATGAGGCAAATAAACGTCAACAAGAAGCCGATAGCCTGAATGCAAAACTGGACGGACAAAAAGGTCTTATCAAACAAAAGAATGATGAGATTTCTGCACTTGAATCACAGCGTGCCCATGACCGGGAATACCTCAGGCACAATCCACTGCCCGCCGATACTGATGACCTGTTGACACGTGCTTCGCAGATTGCGGCCAAACTGGATGAAATGGCAAAGGCGTTCGGGCAGAAACAGGAATCGCTGGACAGGGAAAATAGTGAACACAAGGCAAAGACCGCAGAACTTGAAGGGGTCGTGAAAGAAGGAACAACACTTGATGCCAAAAAAGTCGATATCCTTGCATGGCTGGATGCTAAAGAGAAAGCACTGGAATCCCTGACCATTGAAGGGGATGAGCATTACTGGCGTACTATCAATACAGCATGGGATGAGGTAAGGGATGCAGGTGGCCGGTTCCTTGAGTCGTATGGCAGGCTTAGCGCTACATTTGACGAAGCTTTGTCAACTCCTGCTGTCAATGAATTCAACGAAATCCTGCACTCATTCAAACACCGGATCGAGCTACAAAACCAGCAAATCCTGACCGCAAATGAAAAGGTCAAACGCTGCCAGGCCGAGGAAAAAGCAGTTGCTGCCGCCAACCAGGCCATTATTTTGCGAAGAGAACACCTTACAACCGGTGAACCGTGCCCGGTATGTGGTTCAATTGAGCACCCGGATGCGGGTAAATTCGAACCGGAGAGGGTTGGTTCAATTAACGAGGCACGAGGAAATGTAGGAATCGCTGAGGCAGAATTGGAAGCGGCAAGGAAAGAGAAAGATTCAGCAGTTAATGAACTCACAGGTCTTGCCAGGGACAGGGTGAAGGAATGTGATGAGCGTTTATCTGGCATTGAAACCCTGGTAAAAGAAAAGGATTCTGCCCAAAATGCTATGAAACTCATCGAACAGCAAATCCAGACAAACGGGAATAATATTGAGACACTGAACAGGCAGATTGAAAGCACTGTGCAGAAAATACAGGGGATATCTACTGAAATTCAAACGATGGAAGAGGACATTGCCAAAAGCAATGAGCAGTTCCTGTTAATCATACCTCCGGCGTTTTCCGGTGAACCGCCCGCATCAGCACTTGAGAAATTTAGACATCATATCTCAATTGCCAGGGAATGCCGCAACCGACTGGAACAAAACGGTATCAAGGTGGGAGAACTTAACGCTTCAGTAGTTGAAAACACCAGGCGTCTTGAAGAAGATACGGTACGCTATAATAATCTGCTGAAAACTGCCGCAGGATACAGGGATGAGGGTGGGAAGTTGTTGAAACAGGTCAAGGAAATGACAGGCGGCATGGGAGTGGATGCTGCACGCTCGGTACTGGAGGCCAGCCTTAAAGAAATGGAGGAGCAGCGTAATGCTATTCATGAGGATTACAGGTTGGCAGAAACCCAATTAACAGATATCACGGCCCGGCTAAAAGAACAGGAAGCTGACCTGGACAGGACACTCAAGACCATTGAAACGGCAAAGTCAGCATACATGCAGGCACTTGAGGACGCGGGTTTTGAATCAACCGAAATGCACAGGGCATGCTTCAGGGAAGCGGCATGGCTGGACAAGAATAAACAGGTGCTCCAGCAGTATGGAAATGATGTTAATACTGTGGAAGAGAATATAAAAGCACATGAAGCGGTCTTTGTCGAAAAGCCATTCAATACTGATGACCTGCCGCATATCCTGGAGAGGGAGCAGGAACTCATTACTTTGATCGAAGAGAAGAACTCAAAAAAAGGGGAACTAAACAAAACAATTGCATACTTGACCGAGAACCTTGAAAAGAGGCAGGAGCAGGAAAAGAAAATGGAAGGTACAATGCAGGAGATGGAGCGCTGGCAGAAACTGTCCCGTGTAATGCCTGCCAACAGTCTCAGGGACTTCGCACTGCAGACCATGTTCGACCTGCTTATCAGGATCGCCAACCGCCAGCTTTCAGAGATAACGTCCCGCTACGCCCTCAGAGCAGTTGATATGAAGGATATGGTGGTGCTCGATCTGTGGAATGCTGGTGACGAGAGACCGGTTGAGACCCTCTCAGGTGGTGAATCCTTCCTGGTCAGCCTTTCACTGGCACTGGCACTCTCAGAACTGAGCAGCGGCAGAAGCCGGCTGGAATCCCTGTTCCTTGATGAAGGATTCGGTACATTGGACAGCGAGACACTGGAGGCTGCCCTGTATGCACTGGAGAGCCTGAGACTTTCGGGCAGGACTGTAGGGATCATCAGCCATGTTGACCAGTTGACCAGGCGCATACCGGTCAGGATAGAAGTGAAAAAGACCGGTAATGGCATATCTACCGTACAGGTGAGGGGATAAGAATGAAACTGGGATCCATTCTGGAAGGATTGAAGGAAAAACAACTCTCTGCTGTAAAACACACCACCGGGCCGCTACTGATACTGGCAGGTGCAGGTACGGGTAAGACCACCACCATCACTGCTAAGATAGCTTACATGGTAAAGGAACTGGGCATTGACCCCGCCCATATCCTGGCCCTGACCTTTTCCAGGGAGGCTGCCACCAATATGAAAGTAAAAGTGGAGCAATTGCTGGGTGGGGTATCCGAAGTTCAAGTGAGTACATTCCATTCCTTTTGTGCCCAGATCATCAGAGAGAATGCTGATAAATGCGGTGTTCCATCTGAATTCGCAATTCTGGAGGATGTGGATACTGCCATCATACTGCACAAGGACCTGGGGGCACCTGTCAGGGATGCGCTGCTCTATGCCAATTCCATCTCAAAGGCCAAGGACCTGAACATCACCATTGACACGTTGAAAGAGTTCCTGGGGGGAAAGAAACAGGTCCTATTGGATATGGAAGGTGATGAGGAAAGCTGGGAGAAGACCTATCACCGCAACACCACCCGGCTTAATACATTCCATCTGCTGGATAATACCGAGAAGAAGGGACTGAAAAGCGAGAGAAGAGCCTGGATAGAATTCAACGACGTGTATACCGAATATGTCAGATACAGGGACCTGATAGGCACATGGGTCAAGTACGAGAAAAGGAAAAAACGGCGCGGTGTGCTGGACTATGGTGATCTGAACAAAAAGGCACTGGAATTCTTGAACACATATGGAGCCCAGCATGTCACTGACCGGTACCGCTATATCATCATAGATGAGTTCCAGGATACCAACTATGTCCAGTTCGAACTCATCAAGTTACTGTCAGGGGATGAGAGGAACGTTACTGTTGTGGCAGACCCTAACCAGACCATCTATGCCTTCAGGGGCGCATACACCAACAACATACAGGAATTCACGAAATATTTCAACATCCTGCCCGGTGATATAGTATCCCTGGATGTGAGTTTCCGGTCCACCGACAGGATACTCAGGGTGTCCCACGACCTTATCAAAGGGAACTATTCTGCAATAGACATGGATATGTGCATCCAGCTGCACAACTATGCTGGAGTGGAAGGTGAAAATGTGCATATCGTTGAGACCACCGACGATAACGAGGAGGCCAGGTATGTTGTGGAACAGATCGAGAAATGTCTTGAGAGAGGCATGAACCCTTCCGAAATTGCCGTATTGTACCGCACTCATGCCCAGGGACGTAAGGTCAAACAGGCACTGGAGAACCGGGGACACAGTATCCGGGTTAAGGATGATACCGATTTTCTAAAACAACCTGAGATAAAGACTGCACTGGCATACCTGTATGTGCTGGATACTATAGGGCATCCAAAGGCCAGGGGGACTGAGAGCTGGTGGCGGTTGTTCCATCATAACCACACCCTGGGTACAGCAGATTCTATCCTTATCGGGGAGTACCTGAAAAAGCATAGGGTATCATTCCAGGAGGCTATATTCCATCACCTTGGTAGACTGGACCTGTCCCCCCAGGGGTTGAGGGCTGTCAAACAGATGAAACAACGGATTGGGTCTTTGAAGGAGAAACTTGTCCTGGACGTGTCCGATATTGTGCTTGAGGTACTGGACGCATCAGGCCTGAGCCGCCAGTTCACCCATGAGAACACCAGGCGGAACAAGGAGGCCATGATGAACCTGCGAAACCTCTTTGAGATGGCTGTGAAATTCGAGAAATCGCACGGCAGGGACCTGGGTGAGTTCATAGCTTATCTTGAGATACTGGACGAGATGGGGAAGAACCCGCCTGCTGCCCGGATTTCAGATGAGGAGGCCGTAAACCTGATGAGCATTCATTCCTCAAAAGGACTGGAATTCAAGGCAGTGTTTGTCATCAGTATGGCAAAAGACCGTTTTCCCCTGTTCAGGGGTGGTGTGGAACCTCTTATCCCCATTGAATTGATGGGACACTACCAGGACGTGCTGGAGCAGGACTTTGCTACAGAAAATAAACGGACCAATGCCATACGGGAGCGGAAGCGTGAGATAAAACTGGAAGAAGAGCGCAGGTTATGTTACGTGGCCATGACCCGGGCAAAGGAATACCTGGTTCTGACCCTGGCCGAGCAATACGACGGCAGGGTACGGAGACCATCCGAGTTCCTTATGGACATGGGCTATGATAACTGGCGAGCGCCGGATACCCCCGTGCTTGATGTGCCTGATATAACGTACCTGCATGATACAGACGTACGCTCTGAGGAGATCATCAGGCATAGTGAACTGGAACGTATGAAAGTTCAAAGGAAAAAGCTGATACTGGAGACCCTTGATTCCGGCTCATTTGAGGAGAGCCTGGAGCATTTGTTGACATATCATGCGCTAAGGGATGGTAACGAGACCGACTATCTGGAGGTTATAAACAGCAAGTGGGATGAACTTGACCCGAAGGTTCAGGTAAATGATATACTGATCAGGGACCATACCAGTGAGGGTATGCCACATCCTTCAGACATTACTTTCAGTGTTACGTCCATTAACACGTATTCCAAATGTCCAAAAATGTATGAACTGCAGCAGGTGCTGGGTATGCCCACCCGGGCTGAGGAACAGTCAGATGGTGCGATGAACGTGGGAAGTTTCGTGCACAGGGTGTTGGAAATGGCAGTAAGACAGAAGATATCCACCAGGGAACAACTGGATGGAATAGTTGCCTCCCTCACCGAGCTGGACAGATGGAAATGGGTGGATATTGACCGGGCACGGCCTCTATTGGATGTGTTCTGGGAACGGCATAAGGATACCATCCCTAACAACCTGATGGTCGAGAAGATGTTCTCGGTGAAGTTAGTTGACCACATTTTCACAGGTTTTATTGACAGGGTCGACCTGATAGCTGGTACTGATAACGAAGTGGAGATCATTGATTATAAGACGGGAAAGGAGCCGGGGCCCGTGGAGCGGTCACGTCAGTTGTTGCTGTATGCCCGGGGGTTCAACGAGTTGCGTCCGGAATACCAGGTGCAGAAGCTGACGCTGGAGTTGCTGTCGCAGGAAAAACCCAGGGTATATGAACTGCAGGATGGTGAATATGTGAGCTCAAGGGTGAAGCCCCTTGATAGTGAAGTGATACCCGAGATGGTGGAGACTGCAGAACGTATCATCCACGATTACCGGTATGGGTTTGAGACGAGGGATGATGATAAGCAGTGTAAGAAGTGCGGGTACAGGTTGTACTGTGGAGCGTGATACCTTTTTCATAGAAATGAGGTCATTTTAGTGCTGTATCATGGGGTGAACTCCTGCCCTCTTTCAATTGATATTTCCCGATAATTGCGTCCAATTTTTCAGGTGCAGATCATCAATTGAAGGATACACAAGGTTTTTTAAGGAGCAATGCATCTAAGGGGTGTATTCCAAATACCGCACCCATAATGCAGAGGGTGGCGCCGGACAAATGGTCTGGGGCTATGGGAAAATGGTTTCCTATCGGAGGATAATATATGGCAAAAAAGAAAGATACTACTGAAACAGATGAGATTAGACATATTGTACGTATTGCCAATACTGATCTTGAGGGAAGAAAGAGCGTACAGTATTCATTAACAGGTATAAAGGGTATAAATCGCCGTTGTGCGCGCATTATTTCTGACATATCCGGTGTGGATCCTACAAAGACCATTGGATATCTTGAAGATGAGCACATCGAAGCCCTGAAAAAGACCATCGCTGATATTGAAACTGTCCTGCCTGTATGGATGTTGAACAGGCGGAAGGATATTTTGACCGGTGAGGATAAGCATATCGTCGGCACCGATGTATTGCTCATCAAGAGGGAAGACCTGAACACACTGAAAAAGACCCGTTCATACATAGGTATCAGGCATGAGCGTGGACATAAGGTAAGGGGTCAAAGAACCAAGTCCACAGGTCGCAAAGGGCTCAGCGTGGGTGTAAAGAGGAAAACACGATAGGCGGTGTGAGTCATGGGATATCCAGGTAAGAACACTAAATCATACGAAACCCCAAAACATCCATGGCAATCCGTCAGGATGACGGAGGAACTTGAATATTTGAGGTCGTACGGGCTAAGAAATAAGCGTGAGGTATGGAAAGCCCAGAGTATACTTCGAAATTACCGCCGGTCAGCCATGGAATTACTGGCAGAGACCACAGAAGGCGAATTGACGGGGCATAACAAGCAGATGAGTGAAGATATTTTGAACAAGCTCAAGCGATATGGTATACTTTCAGCAGAGGATGACCTTGATAATATCCTGGCATTGGATACCAAGATTTTTCTGGACCGCAGGCTTCAGACCCAGGTATACAGGCAGGGATTTGCCAATAGCCTGAAACAAGCAAGGCAGTTCATCACCCACGGTCATATCACGGTGGATGGTAAGAAGATAACGATCCCCAGTTATATGGTGACTAAGGATGATGAACTGAAGATAGGTTACTACGTGAACTCACCAATGCAAAAAGAAAATCATCCAGAACGTCCGGTGGAGATTGTCAAGCGTGAGATCCAACAGATCAAGGAAGTGCAGGATGACCGCAGGGGAGGCAGGCGTAGAGGCCGCCGATAAGCCTTAATATAATTATACGGAGCATGAGATTATGACAGAAGGAAAATGGGGAGTTGCCCATATACAAGCATCATTCAACAACACCATAATCACTATAACCGACCTGACCGGAGCTGAGACCATAGCTAAGATAAGCGGCGGTATGGTGGTCAAGGCAGCCAGGGATGAGAGTTCCCCTTATACTGCGATGCAGATGGCGAACCAACTGGCTGAAAAGTTGATTGACAAAGGCATACTGGGTATCCATGTTAAGGTCAGGGCACCGGGCGGTAACAAACAGAGAAGTCCGGGTCCCGGAGCCCAGGCAGCCATACGGGCATTTGCCAGGGCAGGTATCAGGATAGGTCGCATTGAGGATGTCACACCAATACCACATGACGGAACTCAGGCCAAAGGCGGGCGCAGGGGCCGGAGAGTATAAGCGAGGCAAATGATGGACGTAGAAATCATAGAGCTATCAGACGACAACGCCAGGTTCGTGCTTACGGGTGTGAATCCTGCAATTGCCAATGGGCTCCGCAAGAGTATGCTCTCAGAAGTTCCCACAATGGCGATAGATTACATTAACATTTACGACAACACGTCCGTGCTTTTCGATGAGCAGATCGGTCTGCGGATGGGCCTTATTCCCATAATCACTGACCTGGATTCATATGTGTTGTCAGAAGACTGCGACTGTAATGACGAGGGTTGCACCAAATGCCAGCTTACCCTGACCCTGAGTGCTGAAGGTCCTGTGATGGTATATTCAGGTGATATCCAATCCAGTGACCCGAATGTCTCGGTGGCTGATGAGAAGGTCCCTATTGTCGAATTGAAAGAGAGGCAAAAACTGGTGCTGGAAGCCGTTGCCAAGCTGGGGACCGGGCGCAAGCATGTAAAGTACCAGGCTGGAGTAGCATGCGGTTACAAGAATGTGCCGGTCATAACATTCCAGGATACCTGTGATGCTTGCGGTAAGTGCGTGGATGAATGTCCCAAGGAGATATTAAGGATAGATGGAGATAAAGTCACTGTCACAGATCCCCTGAAATGTATCTTGTGCAGACTTTGTGTGGATGCCTGTGATATTAAAGCTATCAGTTTAGAAGAGGATGATAGTTCATTCATATTCACTGCTGAGTCTGATGGTTCATACCCTGCCAAAGAACTAATAGTCCAGAGTGCTGATACTATCATTGAAAAGGCGAAGCTGTTGAACGAGATACTCGAATCGATAGAATGAACTGTGGATAATCCGGATGCAGCGATAATGCATCCGAAACCCACATGTTTTAACCTGGATGTGTAGCCGAACCTTGCAAGGTTCGATCCAAGCGTGCATTTCGCTTCGCTCAATAGCACAATA
>JAMJFQ010000044.1 GCA_023544605.1 ANME-2 cluster archaeon
TTTTCCGACAATCTCTTTTATAGAACGTATTAGCATTTAAAAGTATTTAATAATGAACAAGAGTAAAAAAACCGACTTTCCTGATTCCTATTGTATCCGAAGTCGATGATAGCAAGTAGTCATACGACTATCCAGAACCCGGAGAAGAGTGAGTATTAACGCAGGTAATTTTTCAAGGTTTTTTTAGATTAAAAATATGACCTTATCGTCGTACCGCTAACCCACAGAATACGTGACCATCTTCCTGTCAAGTTTCATATCTGCAGGGTCATCCTCCACATCAAAGTGGGGGGTCCCATATTCTTCATTCATTTCGGCAACAATGGTCTCAAAATCCGACCCGGCCATCAGTTCCCTGAAAAGCACAGCCATTTGGCCGACCTTTTTATAATCACAGAACCATTTATGCAGGATAAGGTCTACGCCCTCATGTCCCACAAAATCTCTAAATGCCTCCTTGTAATACATCTCGCTCTTGCAGCAGTCAAGATAATACATTTGGTACGACCTTTTATCAGGATGTTCAAATCCCGACCTCATGGCTTCGGTAAAGATACCCACATCATCACTCAAGCTGATATGTTTACCATATCCTGCATGGGATTTTAGGTATATGACATCCTCATGTATCAGGGATTCCTGCCAGAGTTCCTGGAGGTCCTGGTCATAATTTCGGCCATGGACAAGGCGGATACGGGCTTCGATGTCCCTGTTATCGTAGCTGAATGTTGTCCTGAGCTCGTCATACCCGCTGCGGTGTTCGGTTATCTTGAAACCGATATTCCTGAGTCTCAGCCGGGCTCCCAGGTACACACTGTAGTCATAGTAAGCATCCCATGGATCAGGACCTATGAGATGGGTAGCATTGAATATATCATCCTCAAACAGCATATCATATCTGGGTGTGGACCGGTTCTTTTTGGTCATGGGTGATATTTTGTCTTATTTTTGGAAGATATAACTTTAACCAATAAAAGGTTTTGAATCAGTGGTCGCCAAAAAGTATTTATATATGTACAAATGTACATATATACAATGAATGAGAAAGTGAAAATTTTCAAGGCATTGGGAGACGAGACCCGTTTGAGGATCGTAAGTTATCTCCTGATGAAAGATTGTTGCGCCTGTAATTTTACTTCACGTATCAATAAGGACCAGACTACAATATCCAGGCACCTGAAGATACTGGTTGAAGCAGGTATCCTGAAAAACGAAAAGGATGGCAGAAATATTGTGTACAGCATTAAAGATGAGTATGTTAAAAAGTTTTTAAAATGTGTGGGAGTAAAAAGTGATGAAAACTGTTGTAATGAGAGTTGTCAGGTATGAATAATACTAATATGATCAATGTGTCCATGAACGATCCTGCATCCCTGCATCCTACTATCAGGTCCACCTCCAGTGACATCACCTTTGCCAACCACCGGGACCATTTTTTTGCCCGTATGGGAGTCAGACGCAGTGAACACCGTGTGGAACCCGGGCTCTATGCACTGGGAGAACCCACACCGGATTCACCCGTATTTGCCAGTGCCAATTATACCCTCAGCTTCGATGCATTGCGCAGGGCATTGGTTGGAGTTGACTGTTATATCCTCGTGCTTGATACGAGAGGTGTCAATGTATGGTGTGCTGCAGGAAAAGGGACATTCGGTACTGAGGAGCTGGTTCATCGCATCCAGGCAACAGGACTGCATAAAGTGGTAAGCCACCGGGTAGTTATTGTGCCCCAGTTGGGTGCTACCGGAGTGGCCGCCCACAAGGTCAAGGCAGCTTCGGGATTCAGTGTCGAGTACGGCCCGGTTCGTGCCAGTGACCTGCCTGAATATCTCAGGACCCGCCAGGCCACACCCGAGATGCGCCGTGTCCGGTTCACCCTGCCTGACCGCCTTGTCCTCATTCCGGTTGAACTATTCCTTGCTCCCTTACCTGCACTGGTTGCTGCTGTCATACTGTCCATCCTGGGTGGTTATATGGTGGCTGTAGCTGCCCTGATAGCTATCCTGTCGGGAATGATCGTATTCCCCATTCTGCTTCCCTGGATACCTACAAAGGACTTCAGTACCAAAGGATTCATTGTCGGTGCCCTTGTCGCGCTCCCGTTCGCATGGAATGCGTTCTATAGCGTGCCTGATACAGCATGGTGGCTGCGCTACAGTTGGGTCCTGATATATATGCTGGTCATCCCCCCGGTTACTGCATTTCTGGCACTGAACTTTACCGGCTCTACCACGTTCACTTCAGTGACCGGGGTAAGGCGCGAGATCTATGCCTATGTACCGAAGATGGCCTGGATGTTCGCCTCAGGTATCATCCTGATGCTGGTACTTGCCCTGATACCATTCATAGGAGGACTATAATGTTCAATTCATATACGACCAATACCCTGGAATATGACGCTGGATCATGTATCAACTGCGGGAAGTGCAGTACTGTCTGCCCCCATGCTGTGTTCAGTCCCGGTGAAAAGGTTGCCCAACTTGCAGACCCGCTGGCATGCATGGAATGCGGGGCCTGCCAGCTTAACTGTCCCACAGGTGCCATTGTAGTGGACAGTGGTGTCGGCTGTGCCTATGCAATGATGTGGTCTGCGATCAAAGGACAGGAAGAAGTGACCTGCGGCTGCGGGGACAATTACTGCTGCAGCCCAAGTCCCTCTATACTGCAATTGGGAAAGAAGAAATAAGGGCAAAGATGCATCAAAAGGGTATTTGACATTCCCTACACATCCAAAACATAAGAATTAAGAACTATTTAATGATATTGTTTGTACAATATATTGTGATATTTAGGAGGAAAATAGTGTGGATTACAGAAGAGTTATTCCCTGTTTGGACGTAAAAGATGGCCGCCTGGTCAAAGGCGTTAATTTCGTGGACTTGAAAGATGTGGGTGACCCATCTGAGAACGGTGCAGCATACAGCGAGGCCGGGGCCGACGAACTGGTGTTCCTGGACATCACAGCGACCATCGAAAATCGAAAGACCATGGTCGATGCCGTGTCAAGAACAGTAGATAAGATCTCCATACCTTTAACCGTAGGCGGCGGTATTGCAAGTGTCCAGGACATACAGACGATGCTGGACGTGGGCGTATCCAGGGTGTCCATCAACTCGGCTGCTGTTCGCGATCCTGACCTTGTACAAGAAGCGGCTACAGAATTCGGCAGTAAGACAATAACCATTGCTATAGATACCCGCCAGAACCCACAACTCCCGTCCGGGTTTGAGGTCATGGTGAACGGCGGCAACAAACCCGTAGGAATTGACGCTGTCCAATGGGCCAAACAGGTGGAAGAACTGGGTGCCGGTGCCATCCTGCCCACCAGCATGGATGCGGACGGGACACTTGCCGGATACGATATACCCATGACCAGGGCCATAGCAGATGCAGTGAACCTGCCAGTTATTGCATCTGGTGGTGCAGGCACACTGGAACACCTTTACGAAGCTATTAATGATGCTCATGCCGATGCTGTACTGGTAGCGTCAATTGCCCACTTCGGTACCTTCACAATACAGGAGATGAAAGAATACCTGGCAGGAAAGGGCATCCCTGTGAGATTATAATCCATACAAAGGAATTAATCTGTTCGGCACCACACGAAATAGTTAAATTATATGACTGATAATTTATAAAATAATGTGGATTATTATGTGGCTCCGGATAACTTAGTATTCCTTGACTGTAACGGCAATACTTTGCGTATAGGCAGCCCTGTAAGGTATACAGGAACCGGGACCACTGGTTTTACCACCGACCTGGTGTTCGAGGAATGTGAGACATGGGTAAGGATGGACAGCACTGGTCTTACCTATCACTCCAGTACTATGGTGCTTATTGATGCCGACAAGGTCAAGGTAAAAGGAAATTACGGTAAGACCATCCTTTCGATCCCTGAAATGCACAATGAAATGAAACGTAAGGTCCTGGGCGAAGTTACCGGGGCCGATGACCGAAATATCATAGGCCATTGAATTTCGAAGTCTTTTTTATGTATTGAAGTCCTTACTGCACCATATGACTGAGAAAATGACCTATGCACGTTCGGGTGTTGACATACATCTTGAGGAAAAAGCCATCAGAGCACTGGCTTCAGGCATCACTTACAAACGCACTGGCCTGGGCGCACCCCTAACAGATATCGGTCACTATGCCGGACTCATCGAGTTTGGCGAATATGCCCTGGGACTGGCTACGGACGGCGTGGGCTCCAAGGTGCTCATTGCCAATGAGATGCAGCGATGGAACACCGTGGGTATAGACTGCATTGCCATGAACGTTAACGACCTGCTGGCCATCGGTGCCGAACCCCTGTCCTTTGTTGACTACCTGGCCATCGCCGAACCTGATGAGGAGCAGATGGCCCAGATTGGTGAAGGCTTGCAGCGGGGCGCACAGCTTAGCAGGATGACCATTGTAGGTGGGGAGACCGCTACCTTACCCGAAATAATCAACGGGTTCGACCTGGCCGGTACCTGTCTGGGTGCGGTCAAAAAAGACCATATCATAACCGGCGAGCACATCGGTAAAGGTGATGTATTGGTAGGAGTACCGTCTTCAGGTGTCCACAGCAACGGCTATACCCTTGTCCGCAAGATTGTGGAGCAGTCCTCTTATGATTACCATGACCCTTTCCCTTACGATCCTGAGACTACAATAGGTGATGAACTACTCACCCCCACCCGTATCTATATCGAAATACTTGATGTGATACAGGAATGTGAGGTACATGGCCTGGCTCATATCACAGGCAGCGGACTACTGAAACTTCGCAGAATAAGCGACCTTGGTTTTGAAATCCACTCACCCTTACAGCCCCAACCCGTCTTCACATTCCTGCAAGAACAAGGTAATGTCGACGATCTTGAGATGTACAAGACCTTCAATATGGGTATGGGATTCATAATCGTACTGCCCGAGAAAGATGCGAACAGGGCAGCTGAGATCACAGGCGGCAGGATAGTAGGTGAGATAGTGGATTCAGGAATCAAAGTAGGTGATCTGGAGATTACCTGATACAGGGGAATTCACTGCAACCCATGCAGTAGTGTATCAATCAATCCAATGATTCGGGCAGGTCATCTTTCTCAAGCAGTATCATACCTGTTTTCAACATTTCGGCTTGTTCAGGAGATAACTCCTGCCTGGTTGCCCGCTTTGAGATGATGGCACTGTTGCCAAGGGGGTCCTCGATGATAAGAGTAATATCCAACTCACCCTGCTTCACTTTTTCCAGTGCACTTAGCAATTCATGCGCCTTATCAGTGGTCTGGGGCGTTTCATCCTGCCAACGTGTCACCATACCCATAACATCCTCTATACGGCACAGCACTCCCTCTACGTTTGAAACATAGGACTCACTTGCTGGTCCTGGCTCTATGTCAATACCCAACTCAGGTATTCGGATCGTGCCGGATGTAGAACGTACCACCCTGGCATCCAGGTCTGCCAATGACTCAACCCTTAGCGTATACCTCACAGGCTCACGCTGGGTCAGGATCATGGTGTCAGCATAATGAAATCCGCACTCACACTGGGCACTGGTATGTACGACGTCACCAAAATAAGGAATAGTATCTGCCTGCCATGTGATGACAACATCACGCTGGCATAAGGGGCACGTGGTCCGGGTTAAAAATGGTTCGATGTCCTCTTTCACTTTTTGGCACCGATGATCTTGGAACGGTTGATCCTCACACCCATTGGAGCTACAATAACCTGTTCATCCCCAACACCTGCAATATCGCCGTGTACATCTTCCACTACCTGCTTGAGTTCCTTAATAGCCCGATCCAGATTGAATTTATCCTGCTTTAAGAGTGAAATGTCTACGAGCAGTAAATTTCCGTCATATATCTCTTTTTTAAGGTCAGGAATATCATTCAGGTTATTTAGTTCTGCAATGCGGATATACATCTCAGCAGGTTCGTTTTCAATAACTTCTTCATAATCGCTGAGGTCAAGATCAACATACTCATCACCTTCTGACCTGGACGACGCTGCGCCACCGAATATTTTCTTGAATGCTGCCATAGTATTTCACCCTGAATAATATTAAACTAGATAATTTATCTAATCTATACATGTGCCACTACATATATATTTTGATGTTTCATGTCTGGAAATTCCATAATTTATCGCCTACAATGTGCATGGTCTTGATAGCCTTGCCGCTACCCCCCGTCATCTGGTCTCCGTTTACCAGCGCACGACCTACGGCCAGTGGTTTGCCGTGGGTCTCCTCAGTTACGATGACAAAATCCCCTTCTTTTATCCTGGTATCTGCTGACACAATACCTGGTTTCATGACATCAGCACCTTTTACAACGAAGGCTATTGCACCCGCATCAACTGTCACGACTCTTTTATCGGGTTTAAGCTGCAGCGCGCCTCTGACCGTGAAAAAAGGTTCACCGTCTGTGATGAAAAAGAGAGGTTCACCATCCACGAGCAACAGTTCATGTTCATCTGTAATTGCCAACTCAAGCTTTTTTTTCTCAAGTATGGAATCGGCATTAGTCAATATCTGCCCTATCTGACGGATCATATCTTTAGTCTGGCTTTTTCTGAACTGATGTCTTGCTCTAATTTTCACGTATGTTGAACCCCTATATTCGATAGTTATAAGTATGCTTATTACTACTTTGAAGCACTATTAATTGGTTTAACATTTAAGTTTTTGCAACGAAATTAAATGTGAAAAATGCATTTGAAACATAAGGTCTAGATAAAATATGGAACCACAACAAAAAATCGACAACAGGAGTAAGAATAATGAGTAAAAGACCTCTTGATATTCTCAATAATACTCTGGGTAAATCTGTTATCATCAAGCTTAAAGGAGAGCGCATTTTCAGGGGAACACTGGAAGGATATGACATTCATATGAACCTGGTACTGGAAAATGCAGAAGAATTGAAAGAAGGTGAAACAGAAAATAAACTAGGGACCGTTGTGGTCAGAGGAGACAATGTGGTTTACATATCCCCGTAATATCCACAATATATATTTAGTCTGAGCACATAGGTATTTTTTCCTTAACTACAAATAATCACGTAATAACTATCATCAAGGTGTAAAATAATGTCAAAAGGTACTCCATCTCAAGGAAAGAGACAGAAGCGCACTCATATTAAATGCAGGCGATGCGGCAGTGTTTCAATGAACATTCATTCCAAATTATGCGTATCATGTGGATTCGGTAAGACATCACGCATGAGAAGTTATAAATGGGTCCGTAAATCCGGTTTGAACGGCTCATGATCTAAAATAATTAAAACAATCAGGTGAACCTTATTGCGTGAATCATGCGGGGTTGTTGGTCTCGCATTAGCTGATCGGGAATCAGATAAAGCAGCCCTGTCTATATATTATTCACTCTATGCCCTGCAGCACCGGGGCCAGGAATCAACAGGCATAACGGTACACAACGGCAAAAGTGCCCAGACCCAGAAGGGAATGGGGCTTGTACCTGACGTTTTTAAAAAATATAACCTGAAAGACCTGAAAGGTTTTGTAGGCATTGGACATGTAAGGTATTCAACCACTGGTGATTCCAATATTGATAACAGCCAGCCCTTGATAGTGAATTTCATGGACCGGACCATTGCCATTGCTCACAACGGCAATTTGGTGAACAGTAACGAGCTGATAGCAGAGTTCGAAGCTGAAGGTCAGGTATTCATCACGTCCTCAGATACCGAGGTCATAGCCCGGTTGCTGGTAAAAGAACTGCTTAATAAGGATATTATTGGCGCAATAGAAGAACTCATGAGAAGATTGGTGGGCTCTTATAGCCTTACTATACTGGTGGATGATACCCTGGTGGTTGTCAGGGACCCCTTAGGTTTCAAGCCTTTATGCCTGGGTGAAATAGACGGGGGGTACGTGGTGGCGTCTGAAAGTGTTGCCATTGATACAATAA
Organism: ANME-2 cluster archaeon; assembly: GCA_023544605.1. GTDB lineage: Archaea > Halobacteriota > Methanosarcinia > Methanosarcinales > Methanocomedenaceae > Methanocomedens_B. The sequence continues at coordinate 7,928 of JAMJFQ010000044.1, forward strand.
GTGGCAAACTTATCCGTGATGTGCGGCCCGGTGAGGTCATCATTTTCAAAGATGGCAGGTATCACTCCTACCAGCTCAGCAAGACCCGTAACACGGCAAAATGCGTGTTCGAATATATTTATTTCGCCCGTCCCGACTCAATTATTGATGGTAAACTTGTATACCAGACCCGGGTACGCATTGGTGAAAGGCTTGTGGATGAGCATCCGATAAATGCCGATATCATATCCCCTGTACCGGACAGTGGCATAACATTCGGTATCGGATATAGTAAGAAATCAGGTATCGATTATATGGAAGGATTGATGAAAAACAGGTATATCGGCCGGACCTTTATCATGCCTGACCAGAATATGCGGGAGACTGCAGTAAAGTTGAAACTCAATACCATCCCCCTTAACATTCAGGGCAAGAGCGTTATCCTGATGGATGACAGTATTGTACGGGGTACCACTTCCCGGCGTATCGTGGACATGGTGCGAAAGGCTGGCGCAAAAGAAGTGCATATGCGCATAGGCAGCCCTCCAATTGTAGCACCATGCTATATGGGCATTGATATGACTTCCAGGGAAGAACTGGTGGCGGCCCATAAGACCGCAGCCGGAGTGGAAGCGGTCATCAATGCCGATAGCCTGGGATATATAAGTGTGGAAGGGCTGGTGGATGCCCTAGGGATACCTGAAGAAGACCTGTGCCTGGCTTGCCTTACAGGGGTTTACCCCATTGAGGTCCCTGGTGAGAAATGTAAACGGCATCAGATGACTCTTAATCAATTCTGATCGTGTTGATATTTTTACTATAATTTCGCTTTTCCGAACACATACCCACCCAGACCTATGGTGGTTAATGCAAAAAGGACCAGTGCCACAAGGCAGATATTTATGGGTATTTCGGTCTCACCAATCAGAGTATAGCGCAGTGCCATAATGCCGTAGGTCAGCGGGTCAAGGTATACCAGGGTCTTCATCCACTGCGGCAGGTCACCTATCCTGAAAAAAGCACCGCTAAGCAGCAGCACAGGCATGGTGATGAATGTCATTATCATCTGAAATCCTTCATGACTTTCGGTATGGGAGGCAAGGGCAATTCCCAATCCGATGAACCCCAGCCCGATAAGCAGCATTACACCCATACTTGCCGCCATCCCCAGGTATGATTGGTATTCTACACCCAGTAAGAAGGCGATAAGCATGAGCAATGTACCCTGTATCATAGCTGTGGTCACACCCCCCAGTGCTTTTCCCAGTGCAACAAAAAACCTTGGTACAGGGGCAATGAGTATCTCTTTGAGAAATCCGAACTCGCGGTCCCAGATGATGCTGACGCCTCCTGTGAGGGATGAGAACAGGATAGACATCCCAATAATGCCGGGGGCCAGGAAACCGAAATCAGTCTGCCCACCCCCACCCCGCATCTGGAAGGATGAGTTGAAGGCCGTACCCAGGATTACCAGGAAGAACAGGGGCGTTGCCAGGGAACCTATGATACGGCTCTTGGAGCGCTTGAACCTGAGCATCTCACGCAACCATAGTGTATAAACTGTGTTAAAGGCAGTGTGGATGTCTTGTTTGAATCCCTGTCCGTGATCACTCAATTCAACGCCTCCTTCCCTGGAGTTTATAGGTTATCCGGTCTACATCACTGGTCTCCTCGGCACGTATATCCCTGCCGGTATGGGATAAGAACACATCATCCAGGGTTGGTCTGTGCAGGTCAACTGACAGGATATCAATCCCGGCCTCAATAGCGATCTTCAGGAGATGTGGTATCTGGTGGGTCCCGTCCTGTATCATGATAGATACACTATCGTCTTTGTAATACACATGACCGGCACTACCGTTCTCGTCATAAAGCTTGCATAACAATGATGCCTGGGTTTCATTTTCCGTGCCGAAGATGATCACATCCCCTCCCAAAGCATCCTTGAGGTTTTCGGGTGTGTCCAGGGCTTTGATACCACCATGGTCGATTATAGCTATACGCTCGCACAGTTGGTCAGCCTCTTCCATGTAATGGGTGGTCAGCATTATGGTTACGTTCTCTTCGTGGTTCAGGCGCCGGATATAGTCCCAAATATGATTGCGGGTCTGGGGGTCCAGCCCCAGCGTGGGTTCATCCAGGAACAATACCCTGGGATGGTGCATCAGCCCCCTGGCAATCTCCAGGCGCCTCATCATACCGCCACTGTAGGTCTTGACCAGTACCCCGGCCTTGTCGTCCAGTTCCACCAATTCCAGCACTTCATCGATCCGCTGTTTTCGCAGTTGCTTTGGAAGACCGTACAGGCGGCCGTGCAGGTCCAGGTTCTCTCTGCCTGTGAGCCTGTCGTCCAGAGTGGTACCCTGGAACACCACGCCTATGTTCTGCCTGACCCTGGATGGCTGGTTTGTAACATCCACCCCCCAGATCCGGGCAGTTCCATTACTTGGGGGTATCATGGTGGAGAGCATATTGATAAGTGTGGTCTTGCCGGCACCGTTTGGTCCAAGCAGCCCGAACAGTTCACCCTGTTCAACTTTTATGCTTATACTATCTACTGCTACCAGATCATCGAATCTGCGGGTAATGTCAAATGTCTCTACAGCAGGGGTGTTCATGAGGGGTACATTTCATTTTAGTTGTATATAAGAATAAGGCATGACTGAATATTTGGGTCTGGCCTTTAGAAGAAGATCGATAATCGATGTAAGTATTTATTAATTATGAGATATATGAAGGATTAATATTCCATTTCAGACAAAAAACCGAAGGAAAACGGAAGTGAATCTTTTGAGTCCGCTTAAAAATGTACTGTTGGCATGTGTCCTGATGTTCCTGGTTCCTCCTGTATTGGGTGAAGGACAATGGATACTAACAGCAGTTGAGGAAGATATAAAAACAGGTGTGTTGGCTAAAGAATACAATAATGATATTTCGAGTTCCATCGGCGAAATAAAAATTACCAGGGAACATTTTGGTACAAGAGGTTACGAACCCTATACCCAGATATCTATCATGACATGGAGCCAGATGCCCACTACCATCAGGCCTGGGGAGAAAATAAATATTCAGTTGGTCGTCAAAGACGGCGGCAGCAGCCCGGAATACCGCAATGCTGGTATACTTTCTTTTAGCCAGGCTGGTAAGAGGGACTTTGATTTCATTGCCAGTAAATACCGCGGTATGGAGGAAATGGTTGATTATACAATGCCAGAAGGGGAGGGCGGGAATACATTGTTCCTCAAGATCGATGGAGGTATGGGCACGAAGAGTTTTCCTTCCGCTACCTACATTTATACATATACTTTTACCCTGGATGATATTGAGACCGTACCGTTGATCGAAGCCAAAGGGGAGGTTAGCCTGAATACTAATGGAGCGGTGATACCAGGGGCTGCAGGAACCCTCGTAAAGGCGGGAGATGTGCTATTATCCGGTACTGACGGGAAAGCTGTTGTCTCAGTGCAAAAAGGGCAGATTACCATGGATAAAGATACGTATGTGGGGGTAATTGACCTTGATTCTCTGGTACTATTCACAGGGAGAATGCACATAAAAGGTTCTCAGGAACTTGAATTGACACTTCCGGCCGCAGGAATGGATCTCATTAGTGACCAATATTTGATATACAGGTTGAAGACCAGCCTGGATGAGATTTCCAGTGCTCTTGAATCTGGAAATGATACAGAAATGGCTTTAATAGTGAACGAAGGGGGCGAGTTTACAGTATCAGTATCGGATGCCGGTAATGTTGAGATTGCCGTCTTGCGGGGCAGTGTGGACCTTGAGAAGGGCGGCAGTATAGTGACAGCCCAGGAAGGTACGACCATCAATTTACAGGAAAATAACGAGCCACAGATCGTTGCCGGAGTAATGGTGGATGAGTGGTGGAAGGCTGTCGATGATACAGCTGGTGCGAAACAGGACAGTCCCGGTTTTGGCCTGGTTCTGGGTGCTGTAATAGTTGTGATTGCGGTACCTTCGCGTCTAAAAAAATGAATATCTAAAAAGTAAATGAGATCAATACGTCCGCGCCATCAACACCACAATATCAGTGGGCTTGCCGCAGATGGGACACGTGCCCTCGCCCCTGCCCAGTGCCGGGTCTTCAGGTTCCCCAAGTATACCTGCACCAACCACCTCTTCCATCTCCAGTCCGCATTTCCTCTCACCACACCAGGCAATCCGGGCAATACCTTTCTGGATATGATCCTTCACCTCATCCAGGTCAAAACATAATGTGATCTGGTCGTGAAGCGATTCTGATGCCTTCTCATACAACTCCTGCTGCATTTGTTTGAAAATCCTTTCAACTTCAAATAATACATTACCCTTTGGCACCGTGGTCTTATCACCGGTACGCCTGGCCATGACCACAACATCGTTCTTAAGGTCGCGAGGTCCTATCTCGATACGGATAGGCACACCCTTCAGTTCCCACTTATAGTACTTTGCACCTGGGCGTGCATCACTGTCATCCATGACCACACGTATTCCGGCCCTCTTCAGTGTGTCTGTCAAATCATTACATGCTGAGAGGACTGCTGAGTCCTTACCGAACAGGATAGGAATTATGACGACCTGGGTAGGTGCCACCTCTGGCGGCAGGATCAGCCCTTTATTGTCACCATGAATGGAAATAAGGGCGGCGATACAGCGCTCACTTACTCCATAGCAGGTCTGGTGTGCCAGTACCTGTTCACCCTGTGGGTCCTCGTAGGTAATATCAAAAGTCTTTGCAAAATTATCAGCCAGGTGATGAGCAGTACCCACCTGCAGGGTCTTGCCATCAGGCATCAGGGCATCTACTGCCATAGTATAATCCGCACCCGGGAACTTATCCCAATCGGGTCGCTTGCTCACTATAGTGGGAACGGCCAGACGTTTGTAGAACTGCTGGTAGATGCGCGTGGCCTCCCTGACCTGCGCCGCAGCATCGTCCCATGTGGCGTGCACGGTATGTGCCTCCTTGAATGAAGTGATCTCTCGCAACCGTATCAAGGGGCGCGTGTGTTTAGTCTCGTAACGGAAAGTATTGACGATCTGGTAAATGAGCAGCGGCATATCTGAATGGGAGCGCACCCACAATTTATACATGGGATAAATGGCAGTCTCGCTGGTGGGGCGGAGCGCCAGTTTCACTTCCAACGGGTCAGTCCCGCCATGAGTGACCCAGTAAACCTCATCCTCGAACCCTTTGATATGCTCTGCCTCTTTCATGAACTCATGTTCAGGAATGAGCAACGGGAACATTGCCTCAACATGCCCGGTATTATCAAGCAGTTCCCGCATTATGGAATATACCTTTGTGCGAATGGAAAAACCAAATGGGTTCCAAACGTATAGTCCCTTCACAGGGTAGCGCACATCCATTATTTCGGCTACCTGCAGCAGTTCATTATACCATTCGCTAAAATCTGATTTAAGAGGGAGGGTTTTAGATTCTTCTCCTTGTTTTGATGTATCGGGTAAATTGGATGGGTCGGTCATATAAGGGTTTTAGAAGGTGGGTATAGTGATATTATTTTCGGTTCTTACCATATTAACTGGCCTGCTTTGCGTTCCATTTCCCGTACCATTTTTTGGTAATTCATCAGGAGGGGGCCGTCCCAGGAATATTCGAAATCCTGTATAACCTCACCGAGCTGTGCAAGTTCTTCTTTATCCAGACCCTGTTTTAATATCTTGAACACAGCCTCGTCCTCCTTTTCGAAAATGGGCCTGACCTCTTCTATGAATTTAAGACCGTTCTCAACAATCTTCACAGCTACACTCATATCACCTGAAGCATACGCTTCCATAACCTCGAGGATGTTATCGATATATTTAAAACTGGCATTATAATCATTTGAATAAGACTCGAGAGCCGTCTTTAGATCTGTTTTTCCCATTTTTTCCAGATAAGGTATGATTATACTTTCCTCTTTCCCGCAATGATACTCATTGGCACATTCAACGAGCATACCGATATTTGTCATTATCAACTCAGGAGAAACTTTAATACCGTTCTCCAGACCTTCGATAATTTTATCAAATATATCCACCACCCTTTCAATTACTCTGTGTTCATCCATTAATTGTTTAATTGGGTCCATATAGTCCACCTTTATACTATCTGTCACCTTCATAATCTACAAGTAATATAAAATATAGGTACTATTGGCAGAGTTCCCAATGTCTGAGGACATCCATTGATTGAAAACATAGCATCACCCGGTACATATTTAAGCATCTTTTTATTGTCGTTCATAGCCAGCAGCCTGCTCCCCATATTCCTGGAGCCCGTTGTGGCAGGTCTTCCGGCACTGGGATTCCCGCTTGTACCCACGGTCCTGGTGATCTCTACCGGGGCTACTTTGGGGAGTCTCACAACATATTTCCTGGGCCGGGGGAGTGAGGCAATTGCCGGGCGGTTCAATAAAGGTGGGATAGGCGACCGTATTCATGGCTGGCTGATGATGCATGAATGGATAGGTATTGCCGTGGTATTCATGGGCGCCTTTACCCCATTTCCTTTTGAGGTAGTCACCTTTATAGCAGGTTTCTCCCGGTTCTCAGTGCAGTTATATATTGCGGGGTGTTTTTTGGGAAAATTATCTAAGTTCATTATCCTTATGATGTTCGGTAATGCAGTCCTTGCTTACTTTATTTGAAAAATGGTATTTGTATAGCTACCCAACTCTAATCTGTTTTCATTCTTCTTAAATCGTGACTTATTTTCATCACCTCATACTCTTTTGTCCATTCTGACCGAAAGCTTTATACATATTAATATATATTATATTACTAATGAAACGCATTGAAATAAACACCGGGAATCTTCTCCTAACAGAT
>JAMJFQ010000045.1:0-7546 GCA_023544605.1 ANME-2 cluster archaeon
CATCGAGCCCCCCGCAGATGACCTCATCAAAGCACTGGCAGTGCTCTTTGAAAACGGCGGCAGGATAAAACAAAAGGAGTACATCTTCGCCCTGGAAGAAGGAGGATTGCTAAAAGATGTCACAACAGGCAGCGGCAAGCGAAAAGAAGTTACCAAAAAAGGATATGCCAGGGCTAAAAGGCAGTACTTTGAGAAACTCGAAGACAAGGAATGGATCGTTAAAAAAGGAAAAGGACGCTCGTCATTCATAGAGATTACCAAAGAAGGGGAGAATACATTCCAAACGTTCAAGGATGTTGCTACTGCCGGTTCAAATCTTTAACTTATAATGACACAATACCAAAATCCAGTTATTCTAACGAATATATCAGATGCAGATGCGACTACAAATCTGTGTAAATCTGTGAAATCCGTGTCTTTTTATTTTTTCAGACACGGATTAACTCTGATTGACACCGATTTTACCTAAAGTCGGTGTCTAAAAAATAACTGAAAATGGGACAGTGCCACATCTAATAACCCTTAAATGTATATCTTTTCTTAACCTCCAATGTATTGGTGTTTTTCTATCTCATGCTTCAAAGTCACATGCACCCCAAGACATTAAAAATACAATAAAAAATGGATCATTCAAGATCGTATGGGTAAATTTTCACTATTTTAGTTGGTGAGGTTAAATTTATCATTACGTTCTTTGCGTTCTTTGCGCCCTTTGCGGTGAAATAGCATAAACATCACTGAATCAGACTACGTTTATTATATTCCACTGCAAAGTACGCAAAGGGCGCGAAGAATCCAATCGTTTGTCTATGATACCCACTTAATGTTAAAGAGAGCCTAAAAAAATAAACCAAAAATACCCCTATCCCCAAAACCGACACAATACCAAAATCCAGTTATACAGCGAATATATCAGATGCAAATGCGACTACAAATCAGTGTGAATCTGTGAAATCTGTGTCTATTTATTTTTCAGACACAGATTTCACTGATTAACACAGATTTTACCCTAAGTCGGTGTCAACAAAATAACTGATTTTTGGTACAGTGCCCCCAAAACCTAACAAACTATAAAATACACATAAGCACTAACAACATACTAAACCCCAAATCAAAAACCAGAGGTACATCAAAATGCCAATAATAACAATAGACGGAACCCACTTTACCAAAGAACAGAAGAAAGACCTGATAGAATCTTTCACCCGCGAAGCCGCCAGGATCACAAAGATCCCCAGCCAGGCCTTTGTCGTACAGATCAATGAAAATTCTTCTGATAACTGGGGTGTGGGCGGCGAACTGCTGTCCGAGCGGATGGCAAAAGGCCGGTAAAACATACGTTAAAAACCATTATATTGTCCAAAGATAGAACGCAATAAGAACATCAATGAGGGTATCCAAATGACAAACCAGGATAAGAAATTGGTGTGGAATGAGGACCTTTGCGCCGGGTGCGGCACCTGTGAGCGGAGTTGTCCCAGTGAACCCAGGGCCATTGTCATAACCGGAGGCAAAGCCACGATCAATTATGACCTGTGTGATGCATGTGGCATTTGTGTCAAGGAATGCCCGGTCAAAGCACTGAGCTTTGAAGTAATAGCATGACAGCATTTAGAAAAGCATCAACTTTAACATTATTAGCACGTGCCCTTCCATAAGCCACACTGCACCACTACCCTACAATGCATCCAAACAGCTCCCCGGCCCGCTTCACCATTGCCTCATCTCCCAGCACAGCAGCAACCTCCCCCACCGCCTCCAGGTTCCTGGCTGCAAACTCAAGATATTCCCCCACATCACCGGCATAGGCAAATATACCATACCGGGCGGTCAGTGTATCAATTATCCTGGTGGCCGACAGCCCCTCACACCGCATCTCCATCAGCTTGCGGGAAAACTTCCGCTCAGGACAGCCGCAGTAAGGTGAGGACTTGCAGTTGCAGCTCAGAAAATCTTTGGCAAAATCGATCAGTTTTTGGCTTGTTGCACTATCCAGCCTGGCCAGGCTCTCTCCTGACAATGCCATCTCCATTGCACCACCCTGGAACACCCGGGATGGCAGGCGCATGTTCAGGGTGGCAGCAATACGGTCAGCCCCTGCAAAGAACGCCCGGTCGAACACCTCCAGACCCGTAACTATCTCGTCAGGCTCCAGTCCGGCCTCTATCCCATCCTTTATCACATCCACCTGTTCAGGGTTCAGGAAATGTTTGACCATTATTTGCCCCATCCTGGTAAGCTGGACCTTTGTCCCTGACACCTTCACATAACCCATATCCTGCAATTTGCCTGCCAGGTAGTCCGCATCCCCACCGCCAAGCCTCAACGACTCTACTTTGCGAATAACATTCAGATCATCCCACACAGCCGCCGATACCGCCACCTGCTCAAGTACAGCATCTTCGCCAGACTCCACATCAATGGGGGCAACAACCCCACGAAGCAGCCGAAACGCCACCTTATCCTCACTCTCACCCTGCCCAAAACTCTTATCAGGTTCTGCCATGACCACCACCACACCCTTGTCATGATAATCAGGCCTGCCTGCCCGCCCCTGCATCTGCAGGAACTCGCCCTGTCCCAGCCACTCAATACCCATAGCCAGACCCTCAAATATCACCTGGGACGCAGGGAAATCCACACCTGCTGCCAGGGCGGCAGTAGTCACTACCACCGGAAGTTGGCCCTTACCAAACTCCTGCTCTATCTGCCTGCGCTGCTGGTACGGCAGACCTGCATGATAGGCGGCCGAACGGATCTGCAGTGCATCCGACAATCTGTGGCAGTTATGCCTCGAATTAGTGAACACGATGGTCTGCCCCCTGAACCCCTTTGTGGACTTGCGGTCATATTCCTCCCGGGCAAGCTGATTTATGAGCCGCAGCTTTTCGGACGGGCCGCCAAATATCAGGTGACGCTCCAGGGGTACCGGCCGCTCTTCATATTCGATAAGTACACTACCCAGTGCACCTGCAAGCCTGCCCGGCTCACCCACAGTAGCAGAGAGATAAATGAACTGACTTCGGGAATACAGGTGCCTGAGCCGGGCTATCAGGCCGTCCAGGCGCGGTCCACGCTCCGGGTCCTGGATCATGTGCACCTCGTCCATCACTACCGTACCCACTTTACCCAGCTTGCGTACACCTCCCAGGCGAAGCAGGTAGTCGATACCCTCATAGGTACCCACTATAATGTCTGAATCAAGAGATGTGCGCAATCGGTTGCGTTTCCTACCACCAATACGGCTCTGACCCACCCGTATAGCCGTGGTAAGCCCCAACGGCCCGTATTTTTCCCTGAACTGGTCGTACTTCTGGTTGGCAAGTGCCACAAGCGGCACCAAGAACAGCATTTTACCCCTGCCGGATAAGATGTTGCCCACCCCTGCCATCTCTCCAACCAGGGTCTTGCCAGTAGCAGTTGCAGAGACCACCAGCTGGTTTTTGCCCTTTAGTAATCCTGAAGCAATTGAAAGTGACTGTACCGGAAGCAGCGTATCAGGAAGGATACCTTTCAGGCGCTCATCCATATCGAGGTCCCCTACCTTCAACAAGCCCATCTGCGAACTTGCCTGTACCTCATCGAACAGGGTCAGTTCACGATCCATCTTTTTAGGGTCCAGCAACACCAACATGCGGTTCAGGTCCCGTGTCCTGATCAGTTGCTGGAACATTCTTTCGATCCCTTCCTCACCCATCCTTCTGCCACAGAGGTTTATTTCCCTGTGCAGTTCTGAAAGAGCACAGTTCTCGCAAATAAACTCGCCCCGGTACCTGATAGAACCTTTATCCACAGGTATAAACCGCCCCTCTGACAGACATGTACGGCATACTTCCACTCGTTCATGGGTCAGGTGGTAACCATCCAGCATCTTGAGAAAATCCGTTTCAGATGCCTCATCTCCGTGTCCGGATACCAGGATCAGTTCTGCCATGCGCAGCAGGTCGACTGCTTCGGTAGGGGCCCTGATATTTTCGCTCTCTCCTTCGATCAGCCGGAACTTGAAAGGCCGGGGCCCTTTGGATGTATGTTTTAAAATGAGAATACCTTTTAACGATGCAGTACTGCTACCGTTCTTTAAAACTAATAGTTCAACAGCTGTTCTGGTTGGCCTAATCAGCACAATGAACGACATATTCAAAAACTATCATTTGCGTAGGTCATGGAGGTCATACGCCAGACCTTCGGACTCAAGCCTGTTCAATAGTTCGGGCACTTCTTCATCCACAGACACCACAATAGAAGATAGACCATGGAAGGCGGCTTCAACCACCGATTCCTTTGTACCGAACATAATATTGGGTTCCCTGGCTATACTGCGAAGCGCGATCAGGGATTCCACGCCCAGCACGCATAGATAATGTGCATCCTCGGTCAGTTCCCTGAGCATTTCCAGGTTCACATTCCTGGAACCACCTCGTTCCACCCTGGGCACCTTACATACCGTTACCTTCACATCCTCCAGTTCAATCAGGCCGTGCAGGTCAGTTACTCCCACATCCTCACCCGATCTTACATCTGATATCAGGACCCCGGTAGCTCCACCGTCTTGAAGGGGAACCGCATATAACAATCCATCCCTCATGACAAGTGATACTTTCTGGCCAGCCTTATTATCTTCGTCTGCAATGGCTGTCCAGACAGATACGTGGCTTATGATGTCTTCCATCACATATCTTGCATATCGCTTCAATTCGGCTGTACGCTCAAGTACCCATTCAATTCCCTTTTTAGTGACTTTATACCGTACCCGGCCGTCAGAAAAAATCAGCCCGTCATCAGTAAGTTCCTTAACGTATTCAGAAACAGCCTGGGGAGTTATTCCTACCTTGTCAGCAATCTCCTTCTGGCGTACATTTGGCTGGTGGGCCGCTATTTCCACAAGGATCTGAAATTTCGTACTTTCTTTTTTGCTATGAAGTAGGTTTATCATTCAAGAGCACCGATGAATTCGATTCTCTGACCCTTAACAAGCAGATTATTGGAACGCCGTGCTATTCCCCTCAAATACAGCGGACTTGTACCCACTACCCTCGACAGACCGGTCATAGACTGATTGCCATTGACAACTTCAGTCTCTATCTGCTCCATCATATTCTTGATGTCGTCGTCACAACTGAATGTTATCATGAGCAGGTCAGACAGATCCTCGACAGAACACTGGAAATTTACCTGTATCTTGGAATATGAAGAGTGATATTCTTTTGTAGGAGTTTTACCGGGTTCAGGCATCCGCCATTTGCTCTCTACAAGACCGCTCTTCTTTAAAATGATAAGACTTTCTCCTGCATCAAACTCAAGCATTTCCTTGAGTTCTTCTTCGGTGTACCAATCCACCATAAGATGGTCAAAGACTTTCTTGTGGGTATCAGACCCGAATGTTCGTAAAAGTGGAACCAGATCAGATGGATCATTTATAATGCGAGTTCGTTTACCCATTTACCATAACCTCTTAGTTATATATGGTCTTCAAATCTGATAAAGCTTTTCGAGAAAAAAAATCGAAAACCACAGATAATCCTTAAGCAGGGTCAATAGGGAAATATAAAGACTTTAAATAGGAAATTAGGCCGTTTTAATACTGGGGTTCCAGTCCCTCGATCTTTGAGAACGTGGCATCTGCTTCTTTTCTTAAAGCCATACGGTCACGTTTTTCTTTTTCCATCTGGATGGCCTCAACTGCAAGGGTATAGAGGTTCTCAAGCTCGGCTGTGGTTTCAAGAGTTAATACAGAAAGGACTCTTGGTGCCTCTCCACTGCGAATAATAACTCCTTTGAATACATGACCGATATGAGACGAAAGTTTGTCGATCTCACCTGAAATATCATCGATATTCAAATATTTACGATCACCCCTGAGAATGATCATTGCCCTGCTGCCTTCTTCAAAAACATTTGAGGAGAACAACAGACCTTTTGGAGAAAAACTGTCATGTATAACAGACCGGACCGGACTCTTACCATCACCCTTAGAATATCCAATAGTGGCAAATCCGGCTCCGCCTGACATGACCGTTTTGAAATCACCCAGGTCAGTGACCATCATCATCTCGCTGTCCAGAGCTTCAAGTAAGAACAGCATCCTCTCAGCTACCATAGTATTGATGCCGTCATAGGCGCTTTGGATATCTCCGCCAACATCCTTCAGGAACTGGTTATCTGCCAATATTATCCCGTCGGTTCCACTATCGCGCATTTCCTTGAGACAGAAAGCAGAGTTCTGGAGATAGATGCTACCTTCTTCCCTGAATGGGAGGACCACAATGGAATAGACCGGGAAATCATATCTGGCTTTTAATTCTTTTATCAGAAGTGGGCTGAAAGAAGAGCCTGTGCCACCAGATGAAGAAGTGATCACAAAAGCAACATCGAAATCTCCTCTCTCTGAGATAGTCCTCATGATAAGGTCTTTATTGTCATTGAAACACTGTTTGCCTACCATCCGGTTGGCGCCTACCCCATGCAGGTTAGGAATATGGATCCGGTCCTTCGCTTTAGTGTAGCGCAACTCTTTCAAGTCATTTATTGCAGTATTGACTGCTATGGTTTCAACCCGTGATGGAAATTTCTGGCGTGAATAATATTTTGAGAACTTGCCACCACCAAAGGCCTCTCTATTAATGGAATCCAGTATCCTGTTGCCGCACTGCCCTGTTCCAACCATCAAGATATTTAACAACTAATAATCCTCCTGGGTCTCTTACATCCTGAACTGATTGCTTCTCCAGTATAACCATCCTGCGATAGCGACAATGATAAGAATTGGCGTAAGGTATACATAAATAGGATACTCTGACAGGTAATCATATTTGCCTTCTTCAACATAGATCACTGAGGGTACTTCTTTAGTTATATCTTCTACGCCGTTATTATATGTCAATTTTACTGTGAGGTTAGAAGCACCGACACCCTCAGCTTTGAACGTGAACTTATACTCATCCTCATATCTGGCTCCATAGTTGCTTATCTGTATAATGGGTTTATCGTTGATTATGTCCACTTCCTCAGAACCGGAAACATATGTGAGGTTATTGGAGAAGACAGGAGTAATCTTTATAGTGGAGGCGGGTACATCTTTTACGTTCCTGACATAAACGGTATACGTTATCTTTTCATTGCGTTTTATTTTTGTCTTGTCCTGAGAGACGGTCAATTCAAGGTCAGAGGTTTCCACTTGTTCTTCGGCTACTGTCACTGTGGGTCGGGTAGAGGAGGAAGTGTAATCATCCCCGAAAAACGACGAAGAATAGGTAGCTGTGGCAGGGGAAAGTTGAATACTGCCGCTCTTGGCAGCTTCGACCTCATATATGTACATCTGGGTATAGGTAGTACTCACCGCCAATTCTGATGGATATGTGGTATAAATACTGGATTTAAACGTAAAACCAGGGCTTATACCTGGGTCTATTGTGATACGATTGGCAGTGCCGCTGCCGGTATTCCTGGCCTTGATAGTTACCCTGATAGTATCTCCGATATTGACCGAGGATTTATCCACTTCTTTTGTGAGAATGAGTGATGGTTCGCCAATGTAGATAGCATTTGA
>JAMJFQ010000045.1:7646-14638 GCA_023544605.1 ANME-2 cluster archaeon
ATTAATCTGATTTTCTAAACAGAACATACTCCCTTACTAATGCTTACGCTTTTCAAGATGCATGATATATATATCAGGCCTGGGACGTTTTCCACTGGTCGCTGCAAAATCCGAGTAGCAGCGCGGGCACAGTTCACGTATGTTCAGGGCAGCTATCTCCTGTGTACCCGGGATTATCCTGGCGAACACGAACCCCGATGATATCTCCAGGGCCTGGGCACTTCCTTTTAATTGCTTAAGGAAATGCTCTTCAAACACTTCCAGGTCGTCCAGAGCCAGGCCGCGGGTATTAGCGGTATATCCCGAACAGCCGCAGGGAAGGGCGAACAGATCAAGTTCAACTATCATTATTGCGTGGCCAATAAGCTGCCTGATACTTTCCTCCAGGCCGGCCCTTGTTTTTTTAAGATTATCCAGGGTCATCAGGTCTCAATCCCTTTTTTCATTATAGTAGTCCACTGTTCAAGCTTTTCATCAGGTGTGCCCATGCGGTTATATGTCTGAGTAATTTTCTCTGCCAGGCGCTGGCAATAGCCGCATGTGTGACAGACCGTACTGTGCCGCTTCCATTGCTGGATGGCACCGTCCAGAGCTTTATTAGGAATGTTGAAAACATCGATAAGGTCTTTAGGGCAATCCATCAGATCCATGAGGTTGCCGTCATAACTCTCAATGGAGTAGGCATTGATGCAATTCAGTATCCAGTGTATTAAATGGGAGCGCCCCCCGATCTTGAACACATCCGTGATATGGGCATATTCCTCCAGGTCTTCAGGCCTGATAAAGGGCGATTTGATGATAAGGGACGGGTCTTTGATACGAAGCGAGAGGCACTTGTTGTAATAATAATCATCCTGCACATTGGGACGGGGGGGTGGTCCGTTAACATGGGAGAAGAAATTAAAGTGGGCATACCTGAAGGGGCAGCGGTACAGGCACCCTTCATTAACAAGAAGTTTAAGTTCGCAGTCTACCGCATCCCGGATAGCTTCCAGAACATCGAAGTGCCGGTTCACGTTTGAATCCACCACAATGGATGAAGCACCCAGTTGCTCGTAGAACTCAGCCTTCTGGGGGCTGTCCACGAATGCCAGTACACTGACCACCGATGGGATATTAAACTGCTGGTCCAGCATTTCCACCAGGTATGGGTCTGCTACTACAACCGTGTCCACACCAATGTCCTCCAGATTAGCGAGATACCAGTGGAGAAGGTTGTAACCTTCATTGGTCAACTGCTGGCCACCCATGCATGAACTGTTCAGCACCATTTCTATCTTCACACCCTTACTATGGCAGTACTGGGTGTGTTTAGCCACTTCCTCAAGGCTGGCATGACCGAGATTGACCCGGCCCGTACCGATGTAGTCTGGTGAGCCTGCCATGTAGATGGAGTAAATGTCTTTGGAGCTACCTAATAATTGCTCTAACCCTTCGAAGTGTCCGGGATGAGGAACATAGAGTTTTTTATTCATGGTTGGTGAATGGTTTTATGGGGCGGGTGGGAAATAAAGGTTTTTGTCTATTCATCATCTGCTATAAATTCTCTTCATGTCAGGTTTTTCGGTGCAATAGTAATACACCCAGATGTAAAGGTCTAAAGGCAAATATTTAAAGACAAAGGGAAAATATCAACTAGGTTATACAAATGCATCTGTAAAATGTATAATCGGAATAAAAGGTGAGAGTATAATGGTAAATGTCAAAAAAACAGCGGTAGTCTTGAATGGATTTATTCACGACTTTGCTACAGGTTTCTGGCTTGCAGCCATGATCGTTATTTATTCCCTGCATAAATTCCAGCAGGAATATCCATCATTGGCTGAAACACTGACTATCTTAGAACGATTCTTCTTCTGGGCCACTATCGCAGCCGTGGTAATCATCTTTGCCACCGGCGGAATACGGTCTTTCACCTATGTGGACAACTTCTATGGAGAAGAAACAGAGCAGGCCCGCAGGAAGATGCTGATAACCAAGCACATTCTCCTACTGGCCGTTTTTGGCACAGGTGGGTATATCGGATACAGCATGGTATTCCATTAAAAACATAATCATGAAAGTAACCATAATTTCTCCCCCGTTTCCCTTTACAGGCCGGGTACCGATGGTTCCCCCTATCCTCGAATACCTGGGAGCCCTTACCATAGAAGCCATGCCCGATGTTGAACTTGACCTGCTCGATGCCAACATCCATGAACCCCGAGCGGAAGAGATAGATGCCGACATTGTATGCATAAGTGCCATGACCGCTACCGTGAATTGGGTTTACCAGTTCGCAGATTCATTACGGGAACTTGGCAGGAAAGTTGTATTGGGCGGGATACACCCTACAGCGCTCCATCTTGAGGCGAAAGAGCACGCTGATTCGGTCGTCGTGGGGGAAGCAGAATCAGTCTGGCTGCAGGTACTCTCTGATGCTGCTCAAGGTACTCTAAAACCATTTTATCACGGTGAAAGGCTTCCACTTGACAACCAGCCCATGCCATACACATCTTTTGACCGAAGCCCGTACAGGTTCAGGGCAGTCTTTACCGCAAGGGGATGCCCGTACAGGTGCTCATTCTGCTCTGTCAGGAAATTTTTCGGCGATACCATGCGGTACCGCCCTATCCACGAGGTGGTGGAAGAAGTGGAAAACCATACCGGTAAGGTATATTTCAACGGCGATGACAACATTTGGGGCGGAGATATTGAACGGTCTATTGAACTATTTACAGCGCTTTCAAAAGGTAGCAAAAAAAGGTGGTACGGATTCGGTGACCTGCGCGCACCCCAGTCCCCTAAAGGAGATGAAATGTTAAAAGCTGCCAGGGCAAGTGGCCTGTTTTCAGTGTGGATGGGGTGGGAAACATCATCAGGCGATGTGCTTGATAATTACCATGCCGGAACCAAACAGGGACGTAATAGGGAAGATGCCATTAAGAAGATAAAATCATACGGAATTGATGTGGTCCTGTTCGTCGTTCTGGGTGGGCGACATGATACACCTGAAGATTTTGACAATGCCCTGGAACTGGCAAAAAGACTTGGTGTGGGCGTCCATCCCGTGTTATTAACTCCTTTGCCGGGCACAGAATTGTATGATGAGTACAAACCTTATTTAATAAAAGAGAGGGGATGGGAATACTACACAGGTGTTAATGCTGTCTTCGAGCATCCTGACCCCGGAATGACCCCTTTTGCACGAGAGAAGAAATATTATAAAACTTCCCTTGAACTATTGAGTCTCCCCAGGATACTATCCCATCTCACTGAAATACCATGGTCCGGTTTCCCAATGACACATCTTCTCTCGCTCATGAAACAATTTCCAATGAGACGGGCCATGAAAAAAGCATACAAAGAATGGAAAGTGAGAGAAAATAATTCGTGACCAATTTGAATAATCAGAAAAATCCCAATTATCGGAATAATCCCGATAAACATATTACCCATGAATCAATTCACATTTATAGCAAGGTCGAGAGTTGATTATGAAAAAGGTGCTGCTAATTTCTATTTTCCTGGTTGTAATGGTCCTATCCTCCGGATGCCTATTCTATGAAAAAGAACCAGTGACCGAAGATAATACAAAATACATAATTGGCTACGTTAGCCTGATTAATCACTTACATTCAGAAGGTTTTGAAATCGAAACCCTTGGGATCAGCAGGCAGCCATTCTTCTCGATCCGTAGCATGAACCTCACGATAGATGGAGAACTGGTATACGTGTTCGACTACTCCAACATCTCAGCTGCCCGGAAGGATATGGCACTGGTCTCGCCTGATGCACAGTCGATAAACAATACCAGAATGCGGTGGACAGGTACGCCCCATTTCTACAACTCAGAAGAGGTCATTGTGCTCTATGTGGGTGACAATCCTAAAATAATGACCGCTCTTGAATCGGGAATGGGTGCCCAGTTCGCTCCACAATTAGAGAACAAATGACACCTTAAAGCGCCAGCAGCCTCTCCTTTCCTGATATCACATCTTCTATGGAGAACACTTCCAGATTGTGTATCCCCCCATACCCCAGCTCGCCTATTACTGATATGTCAACCGTGCCGGTTCCGGGGGCCATGTGTATATCCCCGTCATACTCTTCGGTCCACACTCCCAAATTATCGTGTACATGCACATGCACAACCCATTCCCTCACGATCTCCATGAAGGCCCTAACCTGTGCAGAATCGCCTCCAGCAGTCAGGTTGGCATGCCCAACGTCAAAGGTAATACCCAGATTATCTGAGCCCACTTCCTCCACGGCCTGCACCAGTTCATCTGCTTCACAGCACAGGTTGCCGGGTGCAGTACCTTCTTTATTTTCAAGACCCAGCACCAGACCATGGTCCTCAGCGAACCCCGAAAGGCGTTTAAGATTTTCCACCATATTCTCAAAATGTCCCTTGCGGTCATTCCCCACAAGCCCTGGATGTACTACAATAACATTTGATTGGAAATATGCACCCATTTCAATGGACTCTTCCATGAGTTTAAAATCAGAGCCGGTCATGTTTGCCATATCCACACACAGGGGTTTAGGATATGTTTGCACATCTGCATAATATGGGGCATGGACAGACGTTACGCCGCCGGACGTGGACAGTACATCCTTAATAGCTTCTACACGGTCATGCTGAAGCTCACGACCCTCATACAATCCCATCTTTGGAACATACAATTCAACTGATTCAACTTCCACTATCAATTCTTCAAGCGTGGACGCAAAAGATGAAGCACCAATTATCATGATGCTACAACACCGTCCCCATTATCTCCAGTGCCCGCTGGATATCCTCATCAGAAGTGGCATAGGATAATCTGATATGACCTGCACCCCTGGGTCCAAAAGCTTCACCAGGCGCTGTAATTACCCCGACCTCCAACAATTTCTGGACAGCTTCCATGGAATTCTCAACCTCAGGGAATGCATAGAAGGCACCCTGGGGCTCAACGCACGTAATACCTATGTCCTTAAGCCCTTTCATCAGCAGGTCACGGCGACGCTTAAAGCTTACATACATTTGGGTAACACAATCCTGGGATCCGGTTATTGCTGCCAGTGCAGCTTTCTGGGCGATACTGTTCGCACATGCCTGTACATACTGGTGTGCTTTTAGCATCTGTTCTGTGATATCGTGGGGGGCAGCCACATAACCCAGTCTCCACCCGGTCATGGCATAGGTCTTTGACGTGGCATTGATGGTTACCGTATTCTCATACATACTTGCCGGGCTGACATGCTTACCCGAATAGATGAAATGCTCGTACACTTCATCAGAAATTATGGTGATATTATGGTCCTCCGCTACCTGGCACAATTCCTTCATCTCATCCCGTGTTTGCACACTGCCCGTAGGGTTGGATGGGGAATTAATAAACAGCACTCGGGTCCTGTTTGTGATATGTTCTACTACAGTATCGGCAGTAAGAGTATGGTTCTCGCTAAGCGGAACACCTACTACTTTGCCCCCTGCAAATTCACTCAGGGCAACATAGGATACGAATCCGGGGTCCGGGACCAGTACTTCATCTCCTGCCTCAACCAGTGCCAGAAGGGCGATATGGAGTGCCTCAGATGCACCTGAAGTGATGATAATATCATTAGGGGCAACCTCAAAATTGTTGTCCTGCTTGAACTTCTCACACAGGGCATGCCTCAGTTCGGGTATCCCAAGATTCGGCGTATATCCTGTGAACCCGTCTATAATTGCGTCTATGGCCGCCTGTTTAATATGGTTAGGGGTATCAAAGTCGGGCTGTCCAAGGCCCATATTAATAGCATCCGGGCCAGCTGCTTCGAATATCTTCCGTATTCCTGAAATATCAATTTCATTAACCCTTTGTGCAAATTTTCTTTTCGGTGTCATCCTTCTTCCTTATATTCCACTTTTGAGATCTTCCAGCCTTCCAGTGATTCAAGTTCACTGGCGATCATCATTATCCTGGCTATGCTTCCATTCCAGTGAAATGTTTTATCAACATCTCCATTTTTGAGTTCCCTGATAATACTTTCAATAAAATGGTTTATTGCATACTTTTTTGAGAACTGGATGTTGAACAATGCCCGGTACCCACCATCGGTCTTCCCGTATGACATCAGGACATAGTCATGATTTTCGTATACAGGAATTCTATCATATTCACAGATTATCTCCTTTTCATGGTTAAAAGAAGAATCGATCTTTGCGAAGCACTGCAATACTGTCCTTACCATATCACGACTGGTCTGCCTGCCGAACCACACTTTGATCTTACCCGTTGTACAGTATAATTGGACATCATTGCATCCCATTTCAATGGCCATTATATCCCTGGTTTCACCAATAATGTTTTCAACCAACCCAGAGGACACATCTGACATCACCATATTGATACATACTAAATGAATATGAATTTTATGGTATTATCTGAATTTACTTATCCGGGCTGTATGCTACTATAAATCTCAATACTGAACCAAAACATCCGGGGCTGTAAAAAAGTCTGGTGTTGACATAAGTTCATGGGAATTAAATAAATCATTTAGTCTATTGATTGTGATATTGATATAGAACGGTATGATGAAATTCCCACGATATTCTGTAAAACAATTCAAAAAATTGTCAATGATTTTGATAGGCTTACTCTTTTCATGATAGATGAAAATATATCCAAAACCACTAATCCCATTGAAAATTATTATAGAAATACAACTCCTGAACATTTGAAAAGAATATTCAAGACAAAAGATGGGGCAATGAATTTCCTAAATGTTAGAAAGGAATATTGTATTGAAAACATTTCAAAAAATGTTTAACACCTAAAGATTTGACAACCACAATAAAACATAAATTTTAAATATGTTGCACCATTCCCCTATCTGCTGGGTATAGGTGATAGAACTGTGGGAGAATGAATCCGCCAGGGTACCGCTTGCTGTAATTGGTGTGCTGTTCGTAATGATATCTGCAGTAGTATCCATCAATATCTCAAGGATGGACGCGCAGATGGCTTCAGCCATGG
>JAMJFQ010000046.1 GCA_023544605.1 ANME-2 cluster archaeon
GTTAATATTCTTCCCTTAGATCCACTATTCTCCGGGCCTTGCCCGCAGTCCTGGGAATAGTGCCGCGCTCCACCAGTTCCACCAATGTCCTGAGGTTGAGCACAGCTTTTAACTTATCTTCCACATTGCACCTGAGATCTTCCAGGTCCTTGAGCTCACCTGTGAAGGCCCGGTCAGTAAGTTCCACCTTGATATGCATCTCGTCCAGTTTGTGCCGCTTGCGGTCAATGACCACCTGGAACTGGTCTCCTACTTCAGGGATGGCCATAAGTACACTCTCTATCTGGGACGGGAACACGTTAATACCCCGCACGATAAGCATATCATCAGACCTGCCCACTACCTTTTCAAGTATGGTATGGGTGCGCCCGCACGGGCATTCATCATCTCTTACCATAGTGATGTCACCTGTGCGGTAGCGTATCAGCGGCATGGCCTCCTTTGTCAGGGAGGTCAGTACCAGTTCACCCCGCTCACCGGGGGCGACGCTTTCACCATCCTGATCCAGGTTCTCGACCAGGAAATGGTCATCCCAGATATGCAAGCCGTCCTTTTCCTGACACTCAAAAGCAACACCAGGACCAAACATTTCAGACAGTCCGTATGAATCGTAGGCATTGATGTCCAGTGTCTCTTCCAGTTCCCGCCTGGTAGTGTCAGACCAGGGTTCAGCACCGAAACAACCGGTCTTAAGGGACAGGCGGTCCACGATATCAAGTTCCTGCGCCGTCTCTGCCAGGTACAGGGCATAAGAGGGGGTGCAGTGCAAGGCCGTAACCCCGAAGTCCATCATCATCTCAAGCTGGTGTTTGGTATTGCCTGTACCGCTGGGTACTGCAGTGGCACCGATCCGTTCAATACCGAAATGGATGCCCAGGCCTCCGGTGAACAAACCGTAATTGACGGCATTCTGGAATATATCATCGGACCCGAGACCTACCATTGTGAAATTCCGTGCCATCAGGTCGCTCCAGGTTTCAATATCCCGGGCCGTATATCCTACCACTGTGGATTTACCGCTGGTTCCGCTGGAAGCATGCACACGCACCACATCCTGCATAGGGGTGGCGAACAGACCAAAAGGATAGTTATCACGCAGGTCGGTCTTCTGGGTGGTGGGAAGTTTGGTCACATCTGTTATGCTGGTGATATTGTCAGGCTTGATACTGCCAAATGCCTGCCTGTAAAAAGGTACGTGCTCATAAACGTTCTTTACCACATTTTTCAACCGCTTTAACTGGAGCTCCTCAATATCACTTCGACGCATTGTTTCGTACTTGGGCTGCCAGTATTTCATATAAGCATCATCATATCTATTTATTTAAAGTATTTTTCATTTAAAATGAAGTGCAATAATGTGGCCTGTGGTAAATTCAAAGCACTAACCTGGAAAATATAAGCAGGCTCACAAATATCAACAGCACTGAAATATAGAGCTTCAGATGAGCAGCATTCACATCCTTTATGACCCCGGGTCCGATCTGCCCACCTATGACCACTGACGGAAGCACGAATACCAGGACACTGGACAAAGTATCATTGTTATCCATCAGTACACCCACGAAATCATTGTTCATCCTCGTCAGGGCGGCAACAACATTCACGATAAATATGATAACGGTGGCCGAACCTATCACTTCAGATGGATGGCGGACCTTTTCATAGTTCCACATGCCTGGCACTATCAACTTGCCCAGGCCTGTAGCAATGAGTCCCTTCAAAAACCCGGCCAAAAACCCAATACCCCGGAAGATCTTGTCGTGCCTGATTGGCTCATTTGGAGATGAGATGCAGGATTTTAGCATATAGATCCCGTATATGAATATGAATGAGCCAAAAATAAATACCAGGATTTCGCCGTTGACATAGGAGGTAAGCAAAGCGCCGATAACAGCGCCCGGTACCGTGGGAATGAGGTACTGCCTAACCAGGTACCAGTTCACCGTCCCCTGGTGGATATTCTTGATAACGCCGCTCCCGAAACCGAATATCATGGTAATAAGTGCCAGCCAGAAAGTGACCAGTGGGTCCAGTTTAATGCAGATCAGGTAAACCGGTATCCAGAAATTAGCACCTGAGATGCCGGCTGACATTGCAAGGGTGGCAATGACAATACCTACAGGGAAGAGATACCAGTATGTGAGGTCTATGTTCATAGAAGATCCTTGTGGGCTTTTTTGTATTAATCGTTATTTTTATTCAGAAATCAGATAGCGAACGCTGGGGCTGGCCCTGGTCCGGGTCTGATCGCTCGGGAGCCATCTTGAGTCCGTCATCCATCTCCACACTGCCATACTGTCCGCCGCCGCCCGGTATCATTCTGACCCTACCTTCGCGAAACATCCGTACAGTATGTATCACTGCCGGGTCCACGCCATCGATGCCGTCAAGTTCTGCATCCAGCAGCACGGTCACCTCGCTGCCGAACTCGTCCACCAGCCTCTCCCAATTTAGTTTTACCTGTTTAGTGGTAGTGCTTTTAGTGCCCAGTGCCATCATGATGATCTCGGATAAGGGGATCAAGTGCAGGTAGGGCGGCCTGTGGTCGGGATGCCCGGAGCTGTCTGAGAGTTCTTCTACCCGGTCCACCACACCTTTTTTGATGCGCCCGCCACAGGTGCAGCGCCAACTTTTTCCCATGCTCTCTCTCAGGGTGTAATGCTTGAAGCAGCGGATACAGGCTGATTCATGGTATTTGCCTTCCTGTGGGAACAGTCCCACGTTCATGACCGGACCCCGGTCGTCCTGTCTCAATATGGCCTTTTCCAGTTCAACAAATGTGATATCTTCCATCTGGAACCTGGTGAACTCACGTGCCAGTTTATTGGGCCAGGGACTATGGGCATCGCTGTTGGTCAGAAATGTCAGCCTATGCAGTTCGCTGATTCTATCAGCTATATCAGTATCAGCACTCAGTCCCAGTTCCACAAAACTGATATAGGATGCCATATCCCCGTAACAGCTCTTCAGGCTGTCATGATAGGCGTACATGGCCGTCCAGGGAGTAAATGCATGGGCCGGGCCCATCATTGCACCGGCATCCCTGGCCAGTTCAGCGATCTCAACGCCGCTGAGGTTCACGTTAGGCCGGCCGTCCGTGTCGATATTGACCGAAGCGGGCTCAATAGCCTCTCTCAATTCTTCTGCTTTGGAAACATCAGGGAGGATGAGCAGATGGTGCACCCTGTCAGTATCCTCAAGTTCAACACTCAGAACGAACCTGGCCTGATCCATACCATAGATGCCGTCAGTCACTTCAGGCATGGTCTTTATTTCATCAAGCCACTTGCGATGCAGACAGTCCCCGGTGCCCACCAGTTGGATGCCTTTTCTGACAGATTCCACTGCCAATGTAGGAATATCCATGCGGCCTGATGTGGCCATGCTGTATTTGGAATGGATGTGGAGGTCAGCATTTATAACGGGCATATGATCGAGATGATAAATATCCAATAAACCTTTTTGGGTTTTTTATTGGTATTTCCTATTTGATTTCCAGTTTTGCCATTGCCAGCCGAGCTGCTTTCTCACCTGATAGCAGCATTCCACCGAACACGGGCCCCATCCTGGGCGCACCGGCCACGGCATTAGCTGCCATACCGGTAACGATGAGTCCGGGATAGACCTCTTTTGTATTGTCCATGATGGTGCGCTCTCCCACGTCCGCCCACATGGGTTTTTCGCCAGTCACGGTCAATGCCCCGGGAATCTTGCGGGCTACAGTGCTGCAGACATCTGCGTCATGCCCTGTGCCGTCAATGACCACTTTTGCTTTGATCGTCAGGGGGTCTACGTGCAGTTTTTGCAGGCCCACTGCAGTCCAGTTGATAACCAGTCCGGTCACTGCATCACCTTCGCGGATCATAACATCATCCACACTTATCAGGTTGAATATCTTAGCCCCGGCGGCCACGGCCTCTGCAGCAAGCCGGCATACACATTCAATTGAATCTGCCACATAGTAGCCGGGCTTGTATTCGGTGTAATTGACACCGAAACTGTCAAGTATGCGTCTGGCCTCTTCCTGGACCACTATCCTGGGCATCATCATGCCACCCCCCCACATACCGCCACCCACTGCCAGTTTACGCTCGAACAGCACGGTCTGGACTCCTGCATCGGCCAATATCCTGGCAGCAACCAGGTTAGCAGGGCCACCGCCTACCAGTGCCACTTCGGTGTCAGTACAGTCCAGAAAATCAGCGGTAAATCCTTCTATGATCGCTCTTGAGATTATTATTTCGTCCAGTTCCATGCTAGTAACCAACAATTAAATTGATATCATCTGATAAGTGGATACTAACTTATAATTAACCTTAAAAAAAGTAAAAAACAGCAACTAAATAGATGTGTTATCAGATGTGGTACTAAATAGGATAATAGACTTGTGATTATACTGGCTGTGTTTTTCAATGTCATCATTAAATTTAACTGTTGTTTGCTACCATAATTGATAACAAATGCACAATAATGATATTCAAACCTAGTTTAAAAAATCATTATATCCTCACACTTTTATTTGTAACTTTACCGTTGGTGATCAATATGTCAAATGTAACAGTATATTCTACCAAAGTCTGTCCAAATTGCAAAATACTCAAGCAGATACTGAACGAGTCTGATATCTCATTTGACGAAGTAGACATGACCACCCCGGCAGCACTGACAGAACTGGCTATGAATAATGTATTTACTATGTCAGCACCGGTGCTCAAAGTACAGAATATGTTCTATACCACTAATGATATGATGAACTCCGATACACTGGACCGTCAGAAAGTGGAAGATATTATCGCAAGTATTTAGTTCAAAGGGGGCAGGAAAAAATGCAACGATTACAGATGGAACAGGAAATTTCCCACACAGAGGCGGTCGATGAAATGATGGCAGAACAAAACGAACATGAAAAGGAACAGATACAGCAAACCCTGACAGGTGAAGAGATATCCACCCTGCCCAAGGTAAGGACCACTGACGGACACCTGATGGAGTGGGACAGGAACACTATTGTGAAGCAGCTGATGAAAGAGACCGTGCTCAGTGAAATGTTCTACAACAAACCGGCCATCGACGAGGAAACGGCAAAGCAGATCGCCAGGGAGACCGAAAACCGGATACGTTCGATGGGCATGGAGTTTTTGTCAGGCCCTCTGGTAAGGGAACTGGTCAATATTGTTTTGCTGGAACACGGTCACACAGAGTGGCGTAACATCTCCACCAGGGTAGGTACACCCGTATATGACGCTTATAAGATAGATATTGGCGCCGGGTTCGAGGCAAAGGACAATGCCAATCTACAGGAGAATGCCGAGACCTCACACAAGAAGAAGGCAGATAAGATATCAAAGGAACAGTACCTGTTGCTTCTGCCTCCTGACCTGGCAGACAGCCACTTGAATGGTGATATACATATCCATGACCTGGAATACCTGGGTACCAGGGCATTCTGCCAGGACTGGGACCTCAGGTATTTCTTCTACTATGGACTGATGCCTGATGGTTCAGGGACCAAGGCCAGTGTAGCAGGCCCAGCCAAGAAGGCTGAAGTGGCTGTGCTGCATGCGGTAAAGGCGCTGGGTAGCGCCCAGACCAATTTTGCCGGGGGACAGGGATTCTATAATTTCCTTACTTTCATTGCACCTTATTTGGAAGGGATGGCGTACGAGGAGATCGAACAGCTGATACAGATGTTCGTCTACGAGATGACACAGATGATGGTTGCGAGGGGCGGCCAGCTGGTGTTCTCGTCCGTACAGCTCTCACCAGGGATCCCAAAACTCTGGCGGGACAAGCCTGTGGTCTATAAGGGGCGCGTATGGGATGGAGAAATGGCGCCTCTTAGGACCTATGGAGAGTTCGAGCGTGAAGTGCGCCTGAGCTTTGAAGCAATGATGAACGTAATGCTCATGGGGGATTACTGGGGCAAGCCTTTCAATTTCCCCAAGCCCGAGATCAGCATCGAGCCTGACTTTATGGAAGAGGATGAGGAGTTTAACCGGGCTCATCCAGAACTGTTGACCTATGATGAGTTGTACACATTGTCGTTCAAACTGGCTGCCAAGTATGGTTCACCATATTTCGATAACCAGTTGCCCCAATACCGGGGAGCTGGCGAGGGCATTTCATGCTACCAGTGTTGCGCTTATAATTTCTCAACCACGGCGGAGAAGGATAATACCTTCGAGGATAAGATGTATTTCAGGGACGGAATGCACTTTTCCATGGGCGCGTGGCAGGTCGTCTCCCTCAACTGCCCCAGGGCTGCGTATGAGGCAAAGGGGGATGACCACCTCCTATTCGAACATTTGAAACGGTTGATGGACAGGGCAGTGGAACTGTTCAAGATCAAACGGTACTGGATGGACCATATTATAGAGAGCGGCAGGATGCCCTTTGCCACCCAGCAGCCCAAGGATCCTGTGACCGGTAAGAAGGGATCAGTGGCTGTGGGTATGGAAGGACTGGTATATACTATCGGAGTGGTTGGCATCAATGAGATGGTAGAGCACCATACCGGTTTCCAGATGCATGAGAGCGAGGTGGCCAGGCAGCTGGCTATCCGGGCTATGTATGAAATGGAGTTCTATTCCAGGGAATTGTCTGATAAACATGGTATAGAGATAGCTCTTGCACGGACACCAGCCGAAACCACATGCCAGCGGTTTGCCGTTTCAGACCTGCTGCACAAGGAATACAGGGAATATGCCGAAGTTGTGATTAAAGGTGATCTGGAGGGTGCAAAATCCCGTCTTAGTGAAACCCGCGACCTTCCTATCTATTATACCAATGGGACCCATGTACCCACTGGCGCAAATGTTTCCTTACTCGAGAAGATCGATATTGAGCATGTTTTCTTCCCGATCGTAGATGGCGGTAACATCATGCATATCTTTATGGGGGAGGGGCATCCCGATCCTCAGGGGCTTAAGGAGTTTGCCATGAACCTGGCCAGGAACACCCAGGTAGGCTATTTTGCATTCACCAAGGATATGACGGTGTGTATGAACGATTTCCATGTGGCTGGCGGGCTGTTGGAAGAGTGTCCCAACTGTGCTTCTGAAAATGTAGAGCACCTGTCCAGGGTTACCGGATATATCCAGGCTGTGGGTGGCTGGAATAATGGTAAAAAACAGGAGTTGAAGGACAGGCTGAGGTATGGTGCCGTGGATATGGTGTGAGTTTGCGATTAGGATTAGGTCTATTAAGGGACGGATAGGATGAGGAAGGGATGGATACGATGTCAATAGTAGAGGCTTATGAAAATATAGTTGACACCATCCGCTTCTTTCCTTCTTACACCTGATGACCCACCAATTAACTCCATCATCATCATTACTAGTATTATTAACTTTTTTATATAATTTCCAGTTGAAATAAGGGGGTTGTAATAATTAATCATCATAATTTATCTTTAAACGTGATAGAATCATACAGGAACACGTAAACAGCAATCTATAAACTACCAAGATCATATTCATTTCAAGATGACCAATAACACTCACCCCTGGCTGTACAATGAACTCCGGTAGGTCGGTACCGACTACGCAGACCCTGCCCATGTGCAGGCCTACGACCTGCAGATGCAAAAACTACGGGATACAAAGCAGGAGACAAAAGCCATCATAGACCTCCTGCACATTAGCCGGGACCAAAACGTACTGGAACTGGGTACCGGCACCGGAGAGTTCGCCATCGAGGCCGCCAGGCACTGTGCGACCTTACATGCAGTGGATGTTTCACCTGCAATGCTCGATCATGCACGCCAGAAGGCAAAACTGCAAGGGATATCCAATATCCGGTTCCACCATGCAGGATTCCTCACCTATGAGCACCAGGATGAGCCGCTGGATGTCGTAGTGTCGCAACTGGCGATGCACCATCTGCCAGACTTCTGGAAACTGGTCGCACTGCGGCGAATATTTGAAATGCTTAAAAAAGGCGGCAGGTTCTACCTGATGGATATAGTGTATTCATTTGAACCTGGGAATTATGAGGATTTTTTTTATAACTGGATCGAAAATGTAGGACAGGCCACAGGTGAGGAAATGGCACAGGATACGGCCATGGCAATTCAAAAAGAATTCCAGACCTTTGACTGGGTCATAGAAGGATTATTGAAAAGGGCAGGATTCCATGTCGAAAAGGCAGAATATTACGAAGGCTTCATAGCAGTCTATTTGTGTACATGTGACTGACCGGCTGATCTGGGATGCGGAATAAAAATCATACTGCAAAACGGTAATACAACAGAGATATATTTATCAGACTAATAGAACATTATTGAGTATGTTGCTGACAGAATCCAATTCCTGGTCGAGTAACAGACTTCATTTTGAAAAATAAAAGGAGATAAAAAATTGACTGAAAGATTTGAACATTCAACATACCTGGTTCGTCGAAAAATTTTGAAACTCTTTGGGGCAGCCTTTCATATTTATGACCCGGACGGTAATGTTGCTTTTTATTCAAAGTTGAAAGCCTTCAAGATGAAGGAAGATATTCGTGTTTATACTGGCGAGGATATGCAAGAAGAGGTCCTGGTGATCAAAGCCAGGAAGATATTGGATATTTCGGCAGCATACGATGTAGTAGACCCTACTACAAATGAGAAAGTAGGAGTATTAAAGCGAAAAGGTATCAAATCCATAATGAAAGACGAATGGATTTTCATGGATGCCAATGACCAGGAGATCGGCCTCATAAAAGAGGACAGCACCTTCTTTGCCCTGTTCAGGCGGTTTATAACCAGCATCATTCCCCAAACCTATCATGGGTATATCGGGGATAACCTGGTGTGCACATTCAAGCAGAATTTCAATCCCTTTGTTATGAAGATCAACCTGGATTTTTCCCCTGACACCACTAATGTGCTTGACAGGAGATTGGGAATCGCCGCAGCAGTACTGCTGACCGCCATCGAGGGAAAACAGTAGGATACATTTCTCTTCAATCAAAACATTAAAATACAAAGCCTGACATCAGAAAAGTCGTT
Organism: ANME-2 cluster archaeon; assembly: GCA_023544605.1. Lineage (GTDB taxonomy): Archaea > Halobacteriota > Methanosarcinia > Methanosarcinales > Methanocomedenaceae > Methanocomedens_B. Next base: position 8,993 of record JAMJFQ010000046.1, read on the forward strand.
GCAAGCACCATGTAGCAACCAATTTTACTGAGGGCCCATAGCATAGCCAGGTGGTGCGCACGGCTGATAACCGTGAGGTCCGGCGTTCAAATCGCCGTGGGCCCATTACCTACTCCTACTCTGGCCAGTAGCGGGCCGCACACGTATGAAGCCCGAAGGGCTTTATACGTGGACATGCTGTTTTTAGAGATGATAACAAAGATTTATCATTAATTCGACATATTAATCCACCATGGATGATGAAACGATCAATGTACTCACAATGTTGGGCTTGAGCGTGGATATGGAAACCATCGGGGGTATGCGGCTTACTGCATCAGGGACGTTGAGTGCTGCCTGCGGGCCTGCCATTAAGAGGATCAATGAGAGGCTGAGGGAGGAGAAGCCTGCCCGTGTTGATGAAGATTCGGTGATCGCATCTACATGGCTGCCGCCCATACCGGGTAAGGTGTTCAACAGGCTGGTACGGGCTGAGGTAAGCTGCGCGCTCGGTAAGTACGTGCCAGAGACCGTATCCATCGAAATCACCAGGGAGTGCAAGTGTAACTGCGAGCACTGCACGGTCAGCGAAGGCGAAGGGGAGATGACCACAGAACTGATAAAGGGTATCATCGACACGGCACTGGACATGGGTGCATTCATCATTACATTCACTGAAGGTGACCCCCTGCTGCGGGATGATATTTTCGAACTGATAGAATATGTCGATAAGGACAAGGCTATCGTTAATCTGTTTACACCCGGTACCGAGATGACACCTGAAAAGGCAGCCCGGTTGAAAGATGCGGGACTTCATAACTTGCTTATAAGTATTTACAGCACGGATCCGGTCAAACATGACCAGACCCGGCGGCTGGAAGGGGCATATAATTGGGCTGTGGATGCGATCAAGATGGGGCTGGATGCGGGACTGTTGGTCACTATGACCACCCACATCTCACCGGAGCGCATGCATGAACTGCCCGGCCTGTATGAACTGGCAGGAGAGCTGGGTGTGCACGAGTTCAGTATCTGGGAGAGCGTGGCCAAGCGACCGGGCGACCCGGTGATATCTGAACAGGACAGGCAGGTGATATTGGATATGCACCGCACCCTTAACCAGCCGGGGCCCGGTCCCAGGGTTTTTGCCAATTCTTTCTTTGAAGGTGAGATGCTGGGCTGCATGGCTGGCAGGCGCTGGGCTCATGTATGCGTGGACGGCTCTGTCAAGGCATGTCCTTACATGCCTTTTGATTTCGGGAATGTGCTGGACAAAAAAGGACTGCCAGCTGCCTGGAAGACTATCAGGTCACTGAAAGATTTCAAGGAGCGCCGGAACCTGTGCATGATGCAGGACCCCCGGTTCCTTATCAACCTGGATGATATCCCCGAAGGCTCCCGGTCCAAATACACGTACAAGGATATTTTGAAATGATTTGTCGTGAAGCCAGCAACATTATATTGTATAGCCAACGATAACGAATTAGTAATATGAGATACCACATCCTCTTTTATTTCTTGCTCGCAGCACTTCTTATTGGGCCGATTTGTGTTTCAGGCGAGATCAATATTGATTCCTATACCCATACCGTTGAAATGGGGACAGAGGATTCGTTCCATGAAATTAATACTGTAGTGAACGAGGTAGAAGCTTTTCAGAATATCACATTAAATCTACCACCCAGGACTGAAAAACTTCACGTATTTATAGATGAAAATGAATGCGACTACGTGCTGGAAGAAAAGAAGGGGTATTCGGTACTGACATGTACTCCTCCAGAAAACTCTTTTTCAAGACATTTCATTTCAATAACGTACCGTACCAGCTATCCGGTCTTTGAACTCCAGGATAAGATAATGTACAACTCGGAATATATTCCGGCATACAATACTTCCAAATTCGATTATATACTAAAACTACCTGTGGGTTATATCATCCCAGATGAAAAAGATGCTTCTTTTTTCATCCACCCAAAACCTAAAAATATCTATTCAGACGGGCAAAGGATAATCCTGTTATGGGAACAAAGGAATGTGGACAATGACTTTGAAATATCTGTCATGATGGAACCCGCCCATCCTTCGTGGTCAATTTTTCCCCTGCTCACCTGGTCGGTAGTACTTATTATCCTGCTGGGTGCCGGGTATCTATATTATACAAAAATGACCCGCAAACAAAGCGCAGCTGCGGCAGTGTCCTACCCGGCCCTGGTTGAACATGAAAAAGTGGTTGTCGAACTGCTGAGAAAGGCTAATGTTAATGTGATGTGGCAAAAGCAGATCCAGGTGGAGAGCGGTTTTTCAAAGGTCAAGCTGAGCAGGTTATTGCAAAGTCTGGAGAAACGTGGTGTTATCAGGAAAGAAGCATGGGGTAATACCAATAAGATCCACCTGGTAACAGGACTGGATAAAAATACTAATGAAACCCCGGAAGAATAGGGTGTAATTCGTTTTGTTTCATTCTGTTTCATACTTGTTTCGCTCTGTTACATGAAAGAACTAAATAAATCAGGTGACAGATAGCTCCATTAACAATACAATTAACAACCCTGGAGGAACGAGATATGAAAAAATTAAGTATTGTCGCCATGGTGCTGATGTTATTATCAGTACCTGCAATGGCACAGGAAAATGAAACGGTACTGACCGAACCGGGTACAACCCCGGACAATTTTATGTATTTCATGGACGTTGCTATGGATAACCTGGCACTGGCCATGACTTTCAATGACGATGCGAAAATTGAAAAACAATTGGAGATCGCCGAGGAACGCCTTGCTGAAGCAAGAGCTATGGCCGAGAAAGGTGATATCGATGCGATGCAAAAGGCTGCTGATGAACACGGCAAGATGCTGGGCAAGCTCAAGACAGAATTGAAAGGTATTGAGAACGGCGACTCTGAAGAAGAATTAAAAAAAGAGTTAAAGATCCAGCACAGGATCAGGGAACACAGTAATAAGGTAGAGGATGTCAAGGACGGGCTGAAAATCAAGATAAAGGTCAAGGGTAACATTACCGAAGAACAGCAGGAACTGATCGATTCCATACTGGCAAGCCTGGAAGGCCAGACCGGTGAGGTGAAGATCGAAATAGAAAATGAGACGACCAGAACCAAAATAAAGATCAAAATGGAGACCGGAAAAGATGGTGATGAGATAGAAACAGAGATCGAGAATGAGCTTGGCATAACAAAAGAAAAGCAGGAAGAAGCACTGGAAGAGATAAACAAGGCGCAAAAAGACCTGAATAAGACTCTGAAAGAGTATGCTGAAATGAATGTAACTCCACACAACAGTACGGTCGATGAGATCAATGAACTGCTTGATCAGGCACAGGCTGCCTTTGATGCCGGTAACTATGAAGAAGCAGAAGATATGGCAAAAGAAGCCGATGACCTCATAGAAGAACTGGAAGATAAGCTGGAAGGATCAGTGCAGGATGAGGACGACAAAGGTGAAGCAAAAGACCTTGAAGACGAAGATAAAAACGGATCTGATGAATATGGTGTGGACGATGACGACAGTGAAGACTACTATGGCAAAAAAGATAGCACCGATGAAAATGGTTATGACATGAGATCTGATTAAGCACTCAGCGAAGATGAACTTGACACCGATTCAGGTGAAAATACATACCTAAGAAAAAAACCCGAAAACCAGACAAATAAAACCAGCCGGAATGCCTGATAATCAAGATTGAGGGGATAATTTTAGTGCATATCCGGCTGATCACTTTTCTTAATAATACCTTAAGTAAGACGTACCAGATTCTCCCGCCCCTTCTTGATCCGCTGTATTAACCCATCATCTGCCATCCTGTTGAGCAGTGCACTGGTCTTTGATTTGGAGAAACCGCTCATTTTCACGATCTCGGATTGCATCATGGCATTGCCTGCTTCTTTGAGCATGGATATGATCATATCCTCATCGGATTCAAGAATCATATTTGAACTAACTGGTGCATGTGGAACTTCGAGGGATTTCAGTTCTTCATCCTCCAACGTAACCCTTTTTCGAGGTTCTATTATTGAATTACTGCCCTCTTGATGAGATTTTTTTCTCATGAATATAATTGCTCCGGCACCCACAAACAGTAATACGAGGATTCCTGCAACAAGCGACCAGGATGTACCTTTATTAAAAATAACCTCGGGTTCACCAGAATTAAATGTCCTTGGGCCGTTCCATATCAACTCATCCTTACGCTGGATATCTGGTTGGGGGGTGGTTTTTGAAACCTTATACCTGGGGGGTATTTTCACAACAAAAATATCTCCATTGGAAATATACTGGCTGCCAAAGAACACATCGCCAAAAAAGATGGTGGAATCAGAAACCTCTGCCATATGGCTCCATTTAAAAGAGTAGCGTGCAATTCCATAATTGCCGGTTGCCGTGTTCTGTACACTTACCGAAATATCAAAATCGCTGGCAGTCATGGGCCTGGATGTGGCAATCCCTGCCTGTGAGACAATATTGCGCATATTTGTTTCAAATTCGGTCTTGTGGGTTGTGTTACCCTCCACTACCTGTTTAAAATCATTGAACTCCTCGATCCTTGCCTGTGAGTCCAGAAGCGTCCGGTATTCTATCACATACCATGCCTCGCCATCCGTATGCAAATCAAAAGTATATGCTATCTCAGCCGTAGAAATGGGAAGTAAGAGCAATAAGGCAACAAGGATTATGGAATAAATATACGCCAGCTTCTTCACAGGCATATCATACTATAGACCCATATAAGTAATTATGTTTTCTATCTTCTATTTCGGTGGCGTAGGAGCACTCTGGCGTTTGTGTACATTCTTCTCGATCCGTTCAAGCAGCCCGGTTATTACCGCTTCTTCTATCCCGTACCTGTTGACCACATATTCCATGGGTTGCTCAAAGTCAAGTAGTGCCGCCAGCGTATTATCAATCTCCTCATAGGTCAGACCCAGTTCTTTTTCATCGGTCTGCCCTGCCCATAGTCCTGCAGACGGCGGTTTATCTATGATATGCTTTGGTATATCCAGGTATACTGCCAGTTCCCTTACCTGGGTCTTGAATAGATTGCCCAGCGGCTCTATATCCACGCCACCGTCACCGTATTTTGTGAAATATCCCAGCAGCAGTTCTGTCCTGTTTCCCGTTCCAACAACAAGCCGGCTCATCATATTCGCATAATAATAAAGGGTACTCATCCTTATCCTGGCCTTCATGTTCCCTAAAGACATCAGGTCATCCTCTACCATTTCAGGTATGGAGAAGATGAATGTATTGAGGATTTCAGAAATATCAACCACTGAAGACTCGATGTTCAGGATATTTGTCACATCGGTGGCATCAAGCACATCTTCAGCAGGTGTCAGGTTCCTCTCCGGCATGATCACGCATAGAACATTTTCCCTACCAAGTGCCTTTACAGCCAGGTACGTGGTTACAGCAGAATCTATGCCCCCGCTGAGCCCGATAACTGCACCCCTGGTACCTGAATATTTTATATACGACCTTATGAAACGGGCTATCTTCTTTGTAGTAGCCTCTGGGTCAAAATCTGGCATAGTATGCATAAAATACAATAACCATCAATGAACATAATATTTACTGC
>JAMJFQ010000047.1 GCA_023544605.1 ANME-2 cluster archaeon
ATGTTTATGCTTTTAGAGGGAATACTGTCTCCTTTATTTTAAGTTTATGGTGAGATGAAACATAATTTTAACAATCAAGGAAGGTAAAAGAAGTATAATTGACAGATTGGTTGATTAAGTTTGCAAAAAATTGAAGAAATAACTAGATTATGGGATAGTGCCTCTTCTTATCAACCCTAGAAAAAAGTATTGAATCACCCGCGCATCTGCGCAATCTTGCGCGCGATCTCCCTGGCTATCCCTGACTTTACCCCTTTCTTATCCACCAGCACCCGGCCGCTGACCTCCCACCATGACCTGGGGTATGCCTTATCCTTCTCCACCACCGGGTTCAGGCCCATCTCCTTTGCAACCTGCTCTATCTCCTTCAACTCTGGCGAGGTGACCGATAACTTCCTGGGAATGATGCGCCCACTACTTCTGCTATTGCCTTTATCGATATAATCAGGCCAGATCACATACTTGTCCCTGTCGCGGAGCATAACACCAGTTATATCATTCATAGAACATGAACGTTTTTACACCAGGGGGGAGGACTTGAGCTATCATACCAGCCTGGGGTCTGCAATCTCTCCCTTCAAGGCCGATGCTGCCGCAGTCTCAGGAGATGCCAGGTACAGCAAACCGCCCCTGCCCATCCTGCCCTTGAAGTTGCGGTTGGACGTGGACACACACACCTCACCCTCGGCCAGCACCCCAAGATGGGCACCCAGGCACGGACCGCAACCCGGCGGTCCCAGCGTCGCGCCTGCTTCAATAAGGGTGGATATATATCCCTTTTCAATAGCTTTAAGCAGCACACTCCGCGATGCCGGAATCACAATAGTACGGACCACCACACTGCGCCCCTTCAAAATACGGGCAGCAGCCTCCAGGTCTTCCAGCCTGCCGTTGGTGCAGGAACCGATGAACACCTGGTCAACACCCGTCCCGACAACCTCATCCACATCACACACATTATCCACGCTGTGGGGTCTGGCCACCTGTGGGGCGAGGTCGTCCACATCAATGTGTATATCTTCGCAATATTGTGCATCTTCATCAGTATACACAGGAGTGTACGTATCCACAGCCCGACCCTTCAGGAATTCATCGGTCTTCTCATCAGGCGGCACAATCCCAGCCTTTCCCCCCATCTCAATAGCCATGTTGCACAATGTCATCCTGCCCGCAATACTCAAGTCCTCAATGGCTGACCCGTAATATTCCATAGCCTTATAGGTGGCACCGTCCGCGCCGATATGCTTAATCACATTAAGCGTCAGATCCTTTGCAGACACACGTTCTCCCAGTTTTCCCTCCACAGTGACCCTCATGGTCTGGGGCACCCTGAACCACAGTTTGCCTGATGCAAATATCTCGGCCATATCAGTCGCACCCACACCGGTACCAAAAGCACCAAAGGCACCATAGGTGCATGAATGAGAATCCGCACCCACAATCAACCTGCCGGGAAGGGCGAAGCCCTGCTCCGGCAATACCTGATGACAGATACCCTCACCCACATCATACATATTTTCAATGCCTTGCTGGCGTATCCATTGCCGGATATCGTACTGCAGGTTGGCAGACACATCAGTGCTTGCAGGCACAATATGGTCAAAAGGAATCACTATCCGTGCAGGGTCCCAGACTTTGGGGACCTCCAGTTCCCGAAATGCTTTCACCGCAAGTACACTTGTGCCATCATGAGCCATGGCACAGTCCACATTTCCAATTACAAAATCGCCAGCGTGGGCATCGGAATTCGATGCACGGCTGAAAATCTTCTCGCTGATAGTAGCCAAAACCGTTACTCCTTATTACCAATTGTTTGTTCTAAGGAGATAGAAATATCTATAATTATTATTAATGGTTTGGTAGAAAACCTTACCTATTATGTGAATAACTAATGACCTTTACCATTCAGGTGATAACATGCAGTATTCCAGGAACAAACTGGTCGAACTTGTAGGGAAAAAACCCGGCGACATCGAGATATGCGATGTTACGTTAAGGGACGGTGAACAGACCCCGGGGACAGCCTTCACGTCTGACGAAAAAAAACGTATGGCACAGGAACTTGACAGCATTGGCATCGAAGTAATTGAAGCGGGCTTTCCCATCGTTTCCCAGACCGAGCGGGATACGGTCAGGGAGATTGCAAAAATGGGCCTAAATGCAAAGATTTGCTGCCTGTCCCGATCTGTGATACCTGATATTGATGTTGCCATCGGCTGTGATGTGGACATCGTCAGCATATTCATTGCCACATCTGATCTTCATTTGAAATATAAATACCACAAGACCTGTGCCGAAGCCACACAATGTGCAGGAGATGCCCTGGAATATGCCAAGGACCACGGACTCAAAGTGCGGTTCGCTGCCGAGGATGCCACCCGCACAGATATTAACGTCCTGAAAGGCGTTTTCAAGATGGCAGAAGAGCGTAAGGCCGACTATGTGAGCATTGCCGATACTGTGGGAATACTCAACCCCGCCACAGCGTATTATCTTGTCAGCGAGATCAAGAAAGATATCAAGACCGACATATGCATCCATTGCCATAACGACCTGGGTATGGCGACCGCAAATACTCTTGCCGCAGCAGAAGCGGGTGCAAAACAACTCCATACTACTGTTAACGGTATCGGGGAAAGGGCAGGTAACGCCGCGCTGGAAGAGGTGCTGATGTCACTGATGGTACAGTACGGCATCGAAAGGTACGATACCCAAAACCTGACCAAACTTTCAAAGATGGTAGTAGAATACGCTGGAGTGAAACTGGCAAAGAACAAACCGGTTGTCGGCGATTTTGCCTTCTCACATGAAAGCGGCATCCACGTGGCTGCCATTATGGAAGAACCCAGCACCTATGAACTGTTCTCACCTGAGATCGTAGGTGGTAAACGCAGCCTGATCATAGGCAAACACACCGGGACCAAGGCACTGAAAGGTATCGTGCATAGCATGGGATATAACCTTGATCATGATCAGTTATGCGAACTGCTTGCGAAGGTAAAGGACTGTACCCAGGCAAAGAGAGGCATACCCTGTAAACGCCTGGATGAGTTCATAAAGGAAATAATAATGCCGGATTGATCCCGAACATCACGTTCAATACTGTGTACACTTGCCGCGTGCCAGGAGCACTGATACCCCGCTCTTTTTAAGTTCGGTTTTCAGGAGCTCCGTCAATTCAGCTTCATCAACATTCTCAATATCCAGCACGGTGGTATCAGGTACAAGTGTCCGTACCACTTCAGTCATATCAGGTACATCCTGCCCCCCTGTGAGTGCGGCAATATTGTTCTTGAGCACCACAACCAGTACATCTTTTTTATGGTGAATGGCTTCGATAAGCCCCTGCAATCCTGTATGCACCAGTCCGTAATCACCTATGAGGGCTATACCTTTATCTTCAAATCCTGTAGCAGTGGCAATGGAAGACCCCAGTGAATATGCTATGTCCACCACCTCTAAAGGTGGAGGGGCGGTCCTGATGGAGCAGCCCAGATCCCCTGCCACAGGTACTCCCAGTGTTCCCAGCACCCTGTACAACACATGATAGGGGCAGTCATCACATATACTCCTGGAAGAACCACGGCTCGCAATCGTCTCAGGATTGAGGGGTCGGCTCACAGTCTCCCAGTCAATATTTTCCAGTGCCAATATGATGTCTACTGCCTCTACTTTTCCATGATCTAAATGCCCTGTACCTTTGCCCAGCACTCCCGGGCGGCATAATTGGTGTTCGATGAACTTTTCAGTCTCTTCAACCACCAGTACCTTGGCATGCTGTTCAATGAAGCGGTCAATAACCGGCATTGGCAACGGATTTACCAGGGTAAGCGCCAGATGTGAAACGTCCTTATACGTATCTGTTAGCACCTGTTCCACCAGAGTGGAAAGATAACCTGATGAAATAATGCCCACATCCCTGCCCCGGTCATACCGGACATTCAGCCCTGATTCTGTGGATGCTTGCTGCATCTTCGGATAAGATGAGCTATGGAAGCGCTGATGTTTGCCTTTCATGGTATATGACCAAACATCCCGGTCAAATACAGGAAACTCCAACTGCCCCTGTTGTGTCCTCTGCACATCTCCCTTTTCACGGTTCGATCTATCTGTGATTCGGATTATCACTGGAGCGAGCACCTTTTCTGAGAGCTTGAATGCCTGGAGCATACTGTTGTATGCGACTTGTGGGTTACATGGGTCAAAGACCGGTACTTCTGCCAGTAGTCCGTAATACCTTGAATCCTGTTCGTTCTGGCTCTGCTGGACTCCGGGGTCGTCACCTGCTATTATTACCAGCCCGGCACCAATAGTGTGGGTTGTGGAGGTGACAAGCGGGTCTGCCAGCACGTTCATGCCCACATGTTTTACAATGACCATTGCCCTGCGTCCCACAGCTGAGGCACCAAGAGCTGCTTCAAGCGCCACTTTTTCATTGATCGACCAGCGCACCTCTAAACGGAAACCCATCAGGAGTTCCATTATTCCAGTGATAGGAAATCCCGGGACACCAGTGACAAGGTTAACCCCTGAATCAAGAGCACCGAATACCAAAGCTTCAGCCCCACTACACGTGTTTGACATACAGAGGTAAAATATCACTGGTGATATTTAAATATGGTCAAGAAAAAGAGATGAAAGGGGGATGTTTCATCCCCCATATGTTCCCCACTCAAAACGGTGTTCATTTGACTTTATATTGTAATGATTATTTATTATGGTCTTACTTACGTTTAAACTTTATGGCAGGTGCGGCGCCTATACGATTATATTTATACAGTTATCTTTATACATTTATTTCATAAACGAAACCCCATTATCACACAGATCTACTTGAGCATCAGAGTTCCACTATCGTTCAAACCAAAAATAATAAGAACCTTATACGGTGATTTACTATTATCAACCATTCATGGGGAAAATACAATGGATAGACCTTTAATAGTACTTAATTTCAAGACATATACCGAAGGCACAGGCAGCAATGCTGTTGCCATTGCACAAGCATGCAGGCAAGTGGCCGAAGAAACAGGAGCGAACATCGTGGCCTCACCCCAGCTACCAGATATATACCGCGTAGCATCCAGTGTGGACATTCCGGTATTCTCCCAGCACATGGACGGTGTGGGTGCAGGCAGTTATACCGGGCACATCACTGCACAGACTATAAAAGAAGCGGGTGCAACCGGGACCCTCATAAACCATTCAGAGAGGCGGCTGGGACTTGCACAGATAGAGGCGGCAGTTGAGGCTGCCCGGGGGGCGGGTCTGGTCACTATCATATGTACCAATAATATTCCTACTACCAGAGCAGCATCGGCATTGGGACCTGACTACGTTGCCGTGGAACCCCCGGAACTCATCGGTTCTGGCATACCGGTATCCAAGGCCGACCCTGAAGTGGTTTTGGGCTCAGTGGAAGCGGTCCAGCGGGTGAACCCTAACGTAAAAGTGCTGTGCGGTGCAGGGATCAGCAAAGGTGAAGACCTGAAAGCTGCCATTGAGCTGGGTAGTGTTGGTGTACTCCTTGCCTCAGGAGTGGTCAAGGCACAGGACCCAAAGGCAGCACTGTACGACCTGGTGAGTGGTATTTGAGGAATTTAGTGGACTATCTTCGAGATGTCCATCTCAAGGATATCCTCTGCACCAAGCCCTTTCAGTTTGGGTATCAGGATATTGATCTCACTTTTATCGACCACAGTTTCTACCGCATAGAAGTCTGATTTATAAAGTTTGCTTACTGTCGGGTTCTTCAGGGAAGGAAGCGCCTCAACTACAGCATCCAGGTTATCCTCATGCACGTTCAGGTCGATGAGCACTTTCCCCCTTGCTTCGATAACGGCAAGGAGCAAGGTCTTGATCTCCTCGATTGACGTGCGCTTTTTTGGGTCATCCCAGCTCTTCTTGTTTGCAATAAGCTTGGTGGAGGATTCGGTGATCACATCCACGATCTTAAGACCGTTCTTCCTGAGGGTTGAACCGGTCTCGGTCAGATCAACGACTACATCTACCAGTTCAGGTACCTTTGCTTCAGTTGCGCCGTAAGAAAAGAATATCTCAACAGGTATGGCCAGTTTATCGAAAAATGCCCTGGTCAGGTTAGGATATTCTGTAGATACCCGGCTGTTGGGCTTGATATTTGAAGCATTCTTTATGGTATCATCCTCCTGGGGCACCGCGATGACGATCTTAACATTGCCTGCCCCTTGCTTACTATAAGGCAGGTCTGCAACCTCTACCACATCACTATCAGATTCCTGTATCCAGTCCCTGCCAGTGATACCCAGGTCAAAATAACCCTGCTCCACATACTTGGGTATTTCCTGTGGCCGCAGTATCTTTACCCTGCGTATCCTGGGGTCATTTATCTTCGGGTTGTATTCCCTGTCCGTTTTCTTTATGGGAAGGTCTGCCTGTTTGAACAGCAGCAATGTTTGCTCTTCCAGACTGCCTTTTGGTATAACTATATCGATCATAACTAATCCTCGGATTTGGTGGTAACAATACTTATCAGTGGATATTAACGTTTCTGTGAAAACAGAAATCTGGGATATACTTATATATTTAGCTATTTCTTCAAGTAATAGATGGTCCTGTTTGATATTACCTTGAATGACCTGTTCTTACTAATTGGGCAGTTAGTGATAGTATTTATCCTGTTTGTCATAATAGTATCAGGCATCGCGTCGGCCCTCATAATCTATTCATTCAGGACCGGTCATTTCTTATTCCCAAACTTCATGCTTTCCATTATCATAATGCTGGAAGGGGTCGTAAAAGCCATCTTCCGCCTCATGCAGATGGACGATTCCATTGTGGACCACATTGCCATTCAATTGAAGAACAGGATATCTGCGAGGAGGTTCAGCGACATACCTCCTGATAAGCAGATCATATTCTTTCCACAGTGTTTGCGGGCCATTGATTGTCCATCCAAATTAAGTCCTGAGGGCATCCAGTGTACCAATTGCGGCCAGTGTGAGATAGGTGATGCAAAGACAAAGGCTGAAAAGGCAGGATACCGGGTTTTCATTGTCCCGGGTTCCAGTTTTATCAAACGAATGGTCATGAAATACCGGCCGGAAGGTATTATTGGTGTTGGATGCCGCTTTGAGGTCAAGAGCGGGCTTGATATGTGCTCAAATATAGGTGTGGTGGGCATAGGGATAGAACTTGAAAAGGCCGGATGTGTGGCTACTGAACTGGAATGGGCTGAATTCTACCGGGTAATCGATGCGAAAGAATGAACATAGATAAATGAGGGTTAGTATGATACTCCCACCCCAACCCGTCATTTATTGTCAATCCTGTTAGGATATAATGAGTCTTTAGTAGTACTGTGATATATATTATTGTGAAAAGAGTAGTAATTTATGAATTATGGCATTTTATGGTTTAAAAGGTTATTAAGCTTAAAAAAAGTGTTTTTTAGAGTATTAATATTGAAAATTACAATTATTTAAAAATTGAATCGAAAATACATAATAATTAGTTAATATATGGTATTTTTCTTGAGAATCATATAACAACCTTTTTTATTGAGTAGCACTAAGTACTACTCATCACCAGAAATTTGGGATTGTATGGTATTACGGAAGAACATAGCCCTTGAGAAGCATCATCTCGTGATGCTTGAACCACTATTAGAAAAAAATGATGATAATTTTAGTGCTGCTGTAAGGGATGTTATTGAATTCGCGGATAAGGCACTTACCCATTTCGAAACACTGGAAGAAGCAACAAACAATCTTGCAAACAAACAGTATGAGCTGTCACCCCTGGAAGAGACCATCCAATCCGGCAACAACGTAGTGGTCAGTTATCCAACACTGTTATGGTTTTTGAAATATACCAGGGGGGTTTTGATAGACAGGGAAATACTTGACGAAATATTAGATCCCCTGCACATTAACAGCATATCAGACCTAGACCAAAAAATAAATACCATATGTCAGGATTTCGGTTGGCAGGTAAAAGTATCCTTATTTTCAATGGATTACCTGAATCCCAAATCTGTGACCCTCATGGTAAATGAAGGGACAGAGTCTTTGCGCGAGTTTGTGTCCCTGATCATTGCCCAGTTCTTTGCCTGCAACATGAACCTGGATGTGGAGATCATACACAAACGTGCCACTTCTGTACGCATTGATTTTAAAAGGAATGAACCAGGTGCCCGGTTTGAAGGATTGGAAAAATATTTCGGTTACGACCATGAAGTGTTGAATGAATTCTTAAAAAAGCCAACCTTCTGGCGGACATTGGTCACGATCCATATGGCGACCAATTACAACATCATTTCCATGTGTCGAGATAATTTCGAGAACGTATTGGGAAATAAACCCATCCAGAATGTTAACACTATCGAATCCTTTGTTATGAAACACATTTCTGACATACCCTACCAGGAATTCATTGAGACAATAAAATTGCTTCATGAAAATATGGGAATAGTGGAAAAGATCGAATATTCGGGTACTGACAGCATTAAAATATACCATGATTATAAGGATGAAGACGCCATAGGACCGTTGACCGATTTCTACATTTATATCCTGGAAGCCAACGGACAGCATTTTACTGCCAAGTATTCCACCAGTTTGATCATACTTGAGAGGATAAAGGAAAAGGCATGATGGATTTATGCCCATATATCATAATTAATAATGATAATCTATTTATAGATTGAAATCCTACTGCAAATGGAGTGATATAAATGCCCGAAATTGTAAATATAGTCTCAAAAGAAGCAGGAGAAACCCTGTCCAGGAAGATACAGGCATCGCCATATGAGTTTACCATGGCTACAAGGGCTAAATGGGAGATGGTGGTCGCCGATGAAGATGTGACAATAGGAGCAGGTAGATTTGAAAAGATCAAGATAAAGGAGATCCATATCCAGAAGGATACCCTTGCTCTGCCCTGTGCTTTCAACCACCATGCTTTGGCATCTGTGTTGAAATTGGGAGGAAAGAGTGGTTGTTCGGCACCGGTAGAATATGACCGGGTAGTGAGTTATGCCTACATCCTGGGTATCGATTCAGGAGAGGTCAAGAAAGGCGACCTGCTGGCAGTAATAAATATCTTCCCTATAATGTTCACACGGGATGCAGCAATTCCCATGGAAGTCCTGTAGGGGCACAAGCATATGGAGACATGTGAGATATGCGGTGAGTTGCAGGATACAAAACATTTTCCTAAGTATAATATATGTACCACCTGCCATGACCTGCTTGAAGACCTGATGAGTGAATATTTCCTCAGGACCATAGAAAAAAAGGGAAATGACGTGCATAAGGGATACCAGAGATATCTTGAAAACAGTAGCAAATACGTATCAGACTACAAGAAGATACAACGCGATTCAAAACACCATTTACAGCAGGTAGGTGAGCGATTGCGCAGTGAACTGCAATCAGGAGGTCCCAGGCAGCGGTACCTTGAACTGATGCTGCAGGCGTTGGAATGGTTGAGGACTACACCCGAGTTCTATAACTATTACTTCAAGGAATACTATGTATGTCCGAACTGCAACTCGTCCATTTTCTACCATTTCCAGACAGAGGATATGCGCGACTGGCTCATGATATCATGTGACATGTGTGGAACGGTAATAAAGAAATATTACTCGCCCAAACGTGTATAAAATATGCAGGGGGTAAGGTCCCCTGCCGGTTCATTTTTAGTATGAATATCGAGATCTATACCGGTACCAGGGGTACACCTAAAAATCCCAGTAAGATGACGATGATAACCCCGGGTATTCCGCCCAGAGCACATATCATTATTGATACCCAGTTGATATCAACTGAAAAACCCATATCCAGTATCCCGATGACAAAGTTCGAGATAAATAGCAGGATCAGCCCTACTACGGAATTCACGATCAGGTATTTCATCACTTTAAGCACATAATATACACCTACAAAGGCTGCTATGGCGACCACAAGGATAGCCAGACCGTTTATTGTTATAAAATCTAAAGGCATGATATTCCATCCTCCTTATATTCTTTAATAGTATCAAAATAATATTATTTAGTTCTTATCCCTTATGGTAATATACCCGTCATGAGATATAGTAGTCTGGTATGTGTGCAGCAAAAGAGATATTCCTGGCAAGGCCGTGTGTGGAAGACCCCACACTTTTTATAGCAGAATCCAGTTTTGGCCGCGGCTTGGATATGGAGATAGCATGCAGGACATTGAAAGACCTGGACGTGCCTGAGATGCGTTGTTCTGCCAAACTGGGCGTGGCCAGGTTCAGACTCGACGGTTGGCAGGTTATGATATACCGTAATGGGCGTATAGACATAAGGAGGGTCACAAATGTGGATAATGCCGCTTTGGCCATGCACCGTGTTGAATGTATGCTGGATAGGGCATTCTTGGACTAGGGATCACCCAAGATCTTCCATTTGATCCGGATGTACAATCTATCGGTACATCCTTCGTGACATTTCTTCTACCGTATTATTGGTTTTATTGAGTACCGCGTTAAGTTTTCTATCAAGATTATCTTCAACGCTCTGTATGTTGATCCTTAATGCGCGTTCTTTTGATTCCAGCTTAGCCTCGATCTTTCTAAGCCTCATATCTACAGAAAGGATCATAGCTGCCAGAGAACCGATCAAAACCATTGCCGCAAGCACTACAACTGCATCCGCCGCATTATTGGATGAAGTGAACCTGCCCATCCATTGATACGTCAATACAAAGGATGATACTATCATAACTACAGAGAAAATTATATCTCTCGCTTCCATCCACCATCACCTCCGCCAAGCATTACACTCATATGTTACGTAACAGGTAATAAACCTTTATGAATTTGCCCTGGAATATACTACTCTTCATAACAGTTGTCATCTTTTAGCATTATATTGAACTATTAGTATATAGATACCTTAATATACCATGAATAGTCCATAAGTTAACACCGTTAACTTTAACGTAATATGAGAATAACGCAATGGTTGGTTAGATATGGAAGAAATAATCAAACCTGTTTTGATAGCCGTGTGGTTGGCTGGATTACTGTATTTCAGTTTTCCAAAAAAAGATGAGTTTATTGAAAAATATGAATTTAAGTATTCTGGTTCCAAAAGATCAATGGATAAGAATATAAAACACTATGCATTATTTCTTATCATTAATGCGTTTTTGGTAATGATACTTGGTTTTTACCAGTTCTTCTACCACCCTCTCTCCAACATTAAACTGACGGGTGCGATACTATTGATCACAGGGGCTTTTTTATGTCTTGCATCCTACGGTATATGGCAGAAATATTCCTGGAGCAGGTATATGACATACGTGCTGCTCATTTCGATAACTATTATGATCATAGCCACCACTGATATGTATAATTATGATTTTTATCACTTGAACACCCAAAGTAGAATCAATATTGACCTTTACTCCTATCACAATCCCATTACCTGGTTTGATATAACCGTATATCTGATGAAGATAGGATATTTTACGGTTTTGTCGCTTGCCTCATTACGGTTCCTTGAAAAACCCCTTATAAAAGTCATTATTTCAAGATAGACCCCTAAGACGTGGTATAGTGGCGTGGCTAAAAAACCGCAACCTTATTAATGGATATTATTGAATTTGGGTCTATACATTGGTGGACTATGCTGATAGATAGATTCACACTGAGGACTTGGAATGATAAAAATATTATTGGTAGGCGGAGGAGGACGTGAACATGCTATTGCTCATGCTATCTCCAGAAGTGAACATGCACATCAGCTCTTTGCAGTGATGTCAAAGAAGAATCCTGGAATTGCAGGGCTGTGTGAGGATTTCCTTTTAAATGCAGAAAACGATATCGAAAAGGTCACAGAATTCGCTTTGAGGACGGGTATAGATATTGCAGTTATCGGACCGGAAGGGCCGCTTGCTGCGGGACTGGCAGATGCCCTTGACAGAGCTGGTATACCTTCGGTGGGACCAAAACGGGCAGTTGCCAAACTTGAGTTCGATAAGGCGTGGACGCGCAGTTTCATGCAGAAATACGGTATTGACGGGCTTCCCCTTTTCAAGATATTCAACCGTGACCAGGAAGATGCGGCGCTCAAATACGTGGACGAACTGGGCGATGTAGCAGTGAAACCGGCTGGCTTGACCGGAGGTAAGGGTGTCAAGGTCATGGGTGACCAGCTGCCTGACAGGGATGCTGCTAAGGCATACGTCAGTGAACTGCTGGCCCAGGATGTGGTGGTCATCGAGGAGAACCTGAAGGGAGAGGAAGTAACGATCCATGCCTTTGTGGACGGCAGCCACCTGGCCTTTGCTCCTTCTGTACAGGACCACAAACGGGCGTATGAAGGTGATCTGGGGCCCAATACCGGAGGTATGGGATCATATAATGATGTAGGACACCTGCTGCCATTTATGAACGAGGGCGATTATGAAGCAGCAAAACAGATCATGAAGGATGTGGTGGCCAGGGTCAGGGAGGAGACCGGGGAGGAGTACCGCGGTATTCTGTACGGCCAGTTCATTCTTACTGCCAAAGGCATCAGGGTGATCGAATTCAATGCCCGTTTCGGAGACCCTGAAGCCATGAATGTACTGCCGCTGCTTGAGACCGATCTTATTGATATTGCCCGGGCAGTGACCGAAGGGACTCTTGACGCTATTGATGTGCGGTTCGCCTATAAAGCCAGTGTATGCAAATATGCGGTACCTGCGGGTTATCCTGAGAATCCCACAAAGGACGCGCCTATACAGGTAGGAGATATGGGGGATGCCTTGCTGTTCTATTCCAGTGTCTATGAGAAGGACGGTGTGGTGTACACTACCGGGTCACGGGCTGTTGCTGTGGTGGGTATTGCCGATACCTTACAGGAGGCCGAGCAGATCGCGGAGCAGGCTTTGAATACCCTGGAAGGTCCGCTGGAGTGCAGGCACGATATCGGTACCCAGGCATTGATACAGAAGCGTGTGGACCACATGAAGAGCTTGAGGGATAAGAATAAATAGACTGGTTGACACTGTGATGTAGTAACTGAAGGTGAGATTTTTGTCCAATTTATTGTCCATAAGTGACCTCTCTCTTGATGAGATCAATGAGCTGCTGGATATGGCAGATGAGCAAAAAGCGAAACGAGCCAAGGGCAAGGTAGTGGAGATGCTCAAGAACAAGAGTCTTGCAATGGTATTCGAGAAATCCTCGACCCGAACCCGCATTTCCTTTGAGGTGGCCATGAATGAACTGGGCGGCCATCCCCTGTACCTGAACTACCGTGACCTTCAGCTGGGAAGGGGGGAGACCATTGGCGATACTGCCCAGGTGATGTCCAGGTATGTGCACGGCATAATGGCGAGAGTGAACAGTCACAGTACCCTGGAAGAGCTGGGGGAATATGCGAGTGTACCTGTTATCAATGCCCTGTCTGACCGGGAACATCCGTGCCAGTTGCTGGCGGACCTTATGACCATCCGGGAATATAAGGGACGGCTGGAAGGTTTGAAGTTCGCATGGATAGGGGATGGGAACAATGTCTGCAATTCAGCCATCCTGGCTGCAGCTATTACAGGAATGCAGATATGTGTGGCCTGCCCCAAAGGGTACGAACCTGACCCGGATATTGTTGCCAGGGCCCGGGAGATGGGCGGTTCGGTCGAGATCGTCCCGGACCCGAAGGATGCTGCCAAAAATGCCGATATCCTGTACACTGATGTGTGGATCTCCATGGGTGATGAGGATGAGAGGGAGCAGAGGTTGCGCGACCTGGGGCCGTACCAGATCAATGATGCGCTGCTGGATGTGGCGAAGGATGATGTTATGGTGCTGCACTGCCTGCCTGCACACCGGGGTGAAGAGATTACCAATGAGGTGCTGACCGGACCACATTCTGCCATACTGGATGAGGCTGAGAACAGGCTGCATGCCCAAAAAGCACTGCTCATCAAATTGATGGGGTCAACGTAAAGGCTTAAATCTGATTAGCGATATTCAGAATCCGTATTCATTGACTGTATGGTAAATGCAAGCAGTAGTACAAGCAAGCATAAAATCCACATTCGGTGGCTGCCACATTCGAACCATACAAGGTTTAATCTAAGTGTGCGTTTTGCTACGTTCAAGCGCACAAAAAATACCCCAATGCGGGGGTTGCCCAGCCAGGTCAAAGGCGCTAGGTTCAGGGCCTAGT